>CAYMRH010000030.1:647-27735 GCA_964392785.1 uncultured Brevinematales bacterium | reverse complement strand
CGTCCTACGGCTATGCCGCGCTCAGCCTGGCACCCATCATTTTGTTCAGCATCCCGTTCTAGGAAATCTTATCAAAGCTTACGATCTCGCATTGCTAAACAAAAAAAAAGGCCGCCCCGATAAGGGCGGCCTTTTTTGTTTAAATAGCTATTCTCAGAACTTGAACTCAATCCCAACGGTCGTATTCCAATACCAAGCGGTTGTCTCTTGCAGCACTAAGGCCATTGTATCACTAAAGTGCCATTTTACTCCTATCTTATTCAGGAAACAAATAGGAACATACCCGTAATTGTAACCCACAGCCGCAAGGGTAGAACTGACATTAGCAAGATAAGAATCGTAAAAATATCCGATCCCAATCCCCCAGTAAAAACTCAATTGGTTGAGGAAATTGATGTTGGGCACAACACTGCCAAGAGCCCAGTCAACGCTAACGACCGGCCCAACAGCAAAATTTACTCCGGCACCGCCCACTACAGCATATGCAAAACTCCATCCAAGATTGACCAATCCGCCCACCTTAAGGTTGATCGGACCGAAGCCCCAACTCCAACTCATGAGGGTGTAATCAAAAGCAGCAACTGTACCCAACCCTCCGCCAACATAGCCAGCACCAACATCAAAGCTCATTTTGGTCTTTTTGTACCAGTTGAGGTCTTTCACCGCGCTGAAAGCCGTGGAAGCGAAAGCCGCCAGGACCAAAGCCATGACAAGAATTTTTCCCATGCGTTTCATAAGTCGTTCCCCCTATAAATTTTTGATATCATTAAACAGTCTCTTCAACCGTATCAAGAGGTTATTATACTCCTGTCGCGGACAATCAGTCAAATCAATAAGCGACTCGGGGTCAGTCCAGCATAAACCGGCCTACTGGCCGGTTTTCGCGAAAGACCTCACCATGAAACTTTCCGCCTCGCGCAGAATATGCTGGACCCCGCCGGTCACCACCCGGGCGGGGGGTATGGAATTCAGGAACACGGGGCCGTATTTCTTGGTGAGCAGGCGGTCGTCCAATATGGCGATCACGCCCTTGTCCGTTTTGGAGCGGATGAGCCGCCCCATGCCCTGCTTCAGGCGCAGGACGGCCCGAGGAATGCTGTAGGCCGCGAAGGGGTTCATGCCCCGCTCCCGCAGCATGTCCACCTTGGCCTTGTAAACGGGGTCCGCGGGCGAATCGAACGGCAGTTTCTCGATCACCACGCAGCGCAGGTTGTCTCCCTGGATGTCTATCCCCTCCCAGAAACTGGAAGTGGCGAACAGGACCACGTTCGGGTTTTTGGCCATCTGGCGCAGGAGTTCGTCTCGACCGGCCTCGCCCTGGCGCAACGGGAGCAGTCCCGCCGCCGCGAATTCGTCTTTCAGGATCCCGAACATTTCCGTCAGTCTCGCGTAGGAGGTGAACAGGACCAAAGCCCCGCCCTCGCTCATCAGGCAGAGCTCGCGGATCAGCTCCGTCTTTTCCCGGCTCACGCTGCCGTGGTTCACCGGTTCCTCCAGCACGAACACCTCGGCCTGGCGGCGGTAATCGAACGGTGACGCCAGGGCGATCTCGATTTTCTCCTTCGTGGTGGAAATGCTCAGGCCGGTGCTGGCGGAGAAGTAATCGAATTTTTTATTGATCTGAAGCGTGGCCGACGTAAAGACCGTGAAATCCTTGCGGGTAAAAAGCGAACCGGCCAGGAAATCCCCCACTTCCAGGGGACTGCAGTAGAAACGGACGTTCTTTTTGGTCACTTCCAGCCAGCGGACAAACTCCGGGTCCGTATCGGTCTTGAAAATCCTGTCGTACACCAGGCGGGCTTCCGTCAGGGACTGGACGCGGAAGGAGATCGAGTTCAGGACGTCCGCCGCTTCGCGGTTGGTGGCCGTGGCGCGGACCCGTTCGGCCAAAAGTTCGTAGCCCGCCGTAAACTGCCCGACGGACCGGAACACCGCATCCAGAAGGCCGGTCAGGCGGGAAAACTCCGGCGTCCCGGCAAAGGCGTCGTCCAGCCCGACGCTGGAGGATTCCTTCAAACGGTCCCGGAGCAATTCCGCCACGGCAAACAGGAGGTCCGCCAGCTCCCGGACGGAGGACCGGACCGCCTGGCAGATCGCCTCGTAACGCTCCGCGAGCTCCGGGTGCGTTTTCAGCCCGGCCTTCCGGTCCAAAAGCGGGAGCAGACCGAATTCCCGGTCCTTTTTCCGCGAGAGGATCTTGCGGAACTGGTAGAGAAGGCCCTGGACGGAAAATTCCTGGGAGAGCGAGCGCAGGGCCACGTCCTCCAGGTGGTGCGCCTCGTCGAACACGATGCCGGAAAAAAACGGCAGCGTGCTCTTCCGGCTCTTCTCGTCTATGGTGGAAAACACGAGGGAATGGTTCACGATCAGGATGTTGGACCGTTCGGCTTCCAGCCGCGCCCGGTAGTAGAAGCAGTCCCCGTAATACGGGCATTTGCGGCGGGTGCAGCTCTGGGTGTCGCAGCAGAGTTCCTCCCAGAACCCGTCCGGGAGGCGGTCGCCGTACTCCCCCACCGTGCCTTCGTGGCAGCGGCCGCTCCAGTCGGAAATCCGTTCCAGAAGGTCGCGGTCCTGTTCGCCCTCGAAGAGCGACTCGCGCCGTTCGCCGTCCCGCAGCAGTTCGTTCAGTTTTTTCCGGCACAGGTAGTTCCCCTTGCCGATCAGGACGGAGTAGGCCGCCTCTTCGCCGGTCAACTCCTTCAGGACCCGTTCCACGATGGGCATATCCTTGCCCTCGATCTGCTGCTGGAGGTTGATGGTGTGGGTGGACACCACCACGCGCTTCTTGTTTTTCACGGCCCACACCGCGCCCGGCACCAGGTAGGCCAGCGATTTTCCCGTTCCCGTCCCGGCTTCGGACACGAGGATCTTCGAACCGTTCACGGCGTCGATCACTCCGCTCACGAGCTCCACCTGTTCCGGACGCGGCTCGAACCGGGATATGACCCGGGACAGCGAACCGCCCTCCTGGAACACAGACAGGACTTCCTCCGGTTTCAGGGCGACCCGGGCCTCGGGGCGGAAAATCACGTTCGCCTGAACGCAGGCGTTGTCTATGATATAGAACCCGATACGCCGGTTGGCCAGTTCCGTGGCCAGGGTGATGTCCTCCGGCGAAGCCCTCAGGTCCGCTTCGGCATCCTTCCCGCCGGACGGGGGGTGGTTGTGGATCAGGACGTCGCCTTTCAGGGCGTCCATGAGCTGGACGGGTGTGGATTCCGAATTCCCGTAGGCCATGGGTTTCACTTCGCAGACCACGCCGTTTGAGTCCACGAAACCCACGAAGGACACTTCCTGCCCCTCGTTGGCCTCGATTTCCGCCGCGATGGCGCTCACGGCTTCCTGTGTGAAGAGTTCGCTGGCAAGAGTTTTCATGGGCGGATCATTCCTTCGCGTTCACGGCCGGGCGGGGGGTTTTTCCAGGAAGTCCTTCAGCTGCTGCTCGGTCATCAGGACTTCGCGGGGCTTTGATGTTCCGGTGGAGGGACCGAGGATGCCCATCTGGTCCAGGGCGTCCATCATCCGCGACGCGCGGTTATATCCCACCCGGAACCGTCTTTGCAGATAGGACGCGGAAACTTCCCCGTTTTCCACCGCGGCCCTGAGCGCGTCGTTGAACAGGGGGTCCTCCCTGAAATCGGAGGCGTAATCCTGGTCACGGCCCTGCGTGCGGCGTGTCAGGAGTTCGGACGGGTCCAGGGCGTAATCCGCCGTCCCGTTCCTTTTCAGTTCGCGCACCAGGCTGTCCACGTCGGAATTGGCCACGAACGGCGCCTGGATGCGGATCATGTCCGTAAAATTGGGAGTGAGGAACAGCATGTCCCCTTTGCCCAGAAGCCGTTCCGCGCCGCTTTTGTCCAGGATGGTGCGGGAATCCGTGAGTGACGCCACGCGGAACGCCACCCGCGAAGGGAAATTGGCCTTGATGATGCCCGTCACCACGTCCACGCTGGGCCGCTGCGTCGCCACCACCAGATGGATGCCCACGGCGCGCGCCATGGCGGCGATTTTGGAGATCACCTTTTCCGTTTCCTTGGGCAGGCGCAGCATGAGGTTGGCGAACTCGTCGATCACGATGACGATGTAGGGGAACACTTCCATCATCCCTTCGTCCTCGTTTTTGGTCCGGCGGCGCGCGGCGTTCACCCGTTTGGCCTGCTGGTTGTAGTCCGTGATGATGCGCACGCTGTTTTCGGAAAGGAGGCGGTAGCGGCGGTCCACTTCTTCCGAAGCCCATTCCAGCACGGCAATGGCCTCCTCGGGATCGGTGATCACGGGGGCCAGCAGGTTGGGAATGCCGTTATAGAGCTCGAGCTCCACCATCTTGGGGTCGATGAAAATGAACTTGACCTCGGAAGCCGGCCGGGTGAACAGGATGCCGCCGATGAGCGAATTCACGTAAACGCTTTTGCCGCTGCCCGTGGTCCCGGCGATCAGCAGATGCGGCATCTCGGCCAGGTCCTCCACCACGATGTTTCCGGCAATGTCCTTACCCAGGATGAGCGGCAGTTTGGCCTTGCTGTCCTTGAATTCGGGACTGTCTATGATTTCCCGCAGCACGACTGTGCGCCGGTTGCGGTTGGGCACCTCCACGCCGATGATGCTCCGGTTGCCGATGGGCGCCACGATACGGATGTGCCGCGTCCCGAGGTTCAGGGCCAGGTCGTCCGTCAGGTTCACGATGTTCTTCAATTTCAGCCCCACGGGCGGGACGATCTCGTAGCGGGTAATGGCCGGGCCGCGGGAATAGCCGCTCACCTTCACGTCAATCCGGAAACTCGCGAAGGTGGTCTGGATCACGGCGGAAACCGACTCGATCTCGCTGGATTCCTGGCTCCGGGAATACTCGTCAAAATTTTTCTGCAGCACGCCGGACGCCGGGAAAAGATAACCGTCTCCGGATTCGTCCTCCGGCTCGGTTCCGGCGGGCGGAATTTCTTTTTTCCTGCGGGTGTCGCGTTTCTTCCGCTCGGCCTGATAATCGGCTTCCCCGGCGATCTCGTCTCCGTTCCCGATCTTCAGCGGTTTTTCGTCAGCGTTATCCGGCGCTTCAGCGGCGGACGCCGTGAGATCCTCTTCCGTCAGGATGGCGTCCCCTTCTCCGGCGGAAGGAATTTCCGTCAATACCGGCAATTCGGCGTCCCGCTCCGCCTGCGGGGTCCGCGGTTCTTCGGGAACGGAAACAAATTCCGGATCAAAACGGTGGCGGATCGAGGACAGGATTTCGTCTTTCTCCCGGTCGCCGGACAGCCAGGCCGGGCTGCCTTCTTCCGGAGCTTTCCGGATTGACCGGGATACATCGGGCGCCCGACCGTCCGCTCCGGGCGGCGGTTCCGGGGCCCCCTCTCCGAAATCCCCTCCGGACTCCGGAGCCGCGGACCCGGAACCCAGGTATTCCGGCGCTCCCCGCCCCGGAATGAAGATGTCCATGACAGGAGACGCGCCGTCAGTCCCCCCGGATTCCATCCGGAACCGCTCCTCCTGCGTCTCGTCTCCGAACACGCCCTCCGGACGGGCCGTTTCGCCGTTCCGGTGCTGATCGCGCCGCATCACGGCCCCGAACAGCTCAAAGGGCGCCAGGACAACAATCCCCAGAACGCGGGCCACGCCCGAAACGATCTTCTGGAACAGTTTGATGGAGGAAAAAAATGAAACCAGAAAAAGCGCGGCAAAAAACCCGGCCACGACCCAGGGGTGCACCCATTCGGACAGCGTTTTCCCGATGGCCAGACCGAACAGTCCCGTTTCCGCCGCCGGAGCGTTTGCCCACAACAGCGCCAGGACAACCGAAAGACTGATGGTGCTGATCACGAACAGCGTCATCTTGACCAGGATCCGTCCCGTTTTGGCGCGCACCACCAGGTTCACGCTCAGAACAAAGAAACCGAAAACCAGCACCAGGCCGGCCCACCGGCCATACATCAGGACGAACGGGGTCGCGAGCCAGACCCCGAAAGCGCCGGCGATATTTTCCGGAACCCGGCCGGCGGCCAGGGAGGTGTACAGGACGGAATCCGCCGTCTGGAATGACAGAATGGACAGAAACAGCACGACTGAAATAGCCAGAAGCAGATATCCGAGGACAACCCTCATAGAGCGATATTCCCCAAAATCCGGCGTCTCAAATCCTGCCCAAAACCATCAGGACCAGGATCAGAACGCCCAGCGCGATCCGATAAACCCCGAAGGGTTTGAAATCGTGTTTGCGGATAAAATCCATGAAGACGGCGATCACGCCCCACGCCGTGAGAAAGGACACCGCGAACCCCACACCCAGGACCGCCCATTCGCCGGAACTCATCCGGAACCCGGACTTCAGGAGCGAATAACCGCCCGCAGCGATCAGGGTGGGAATGGCCAGGAAGAAAGAGAATTCCGCCGCGTTCCGCCGGGTCAATCCCAACAGCATGGCCCCCACGATGGTCGCGGCGGACCGCGACACTCCCGGCACCATTCCCAGACACTGGATCAGGCCGATGGAAAAAGCGGTCAGAAACGTAATTTCCTTCACGGTATCGATTCCGCTATTTTTCCGGGCCCGCTCGATCACGATCAGGAGGACGCCGCCCGCCAGGAGCGAAACGGCAATCACGGGCGTCGCGGCGGGACTCACCAGGAGACCCTTGATGGCTTTTCCGAAAACCGCCCCCACGGCCAGGGCGGGTATCACGGCCACCAGCACCTTGAGCCACATCCGCCAGACGTCCGTTCTCTGTTCCCGGGTTTTGGAGCCGTCCAGGGGATTGATCTTTTTCCAGAAATAAATGATCACGGCCAGGATGGCGCCGGACTGGATGACCACGGCGAACAGGGACTGGAAGTCCTTGTTGCCGAAATCAAACCACCGGTTGATCAGGACCAGGTGAGCGGTGCTGCTGACGGGCAAGAATTCCGTGAGCCCTTCCACCAATCCCAAAACAATCGCTGTGATAAAATCCACAATCCGTCCCCTCCGCCGGGCATGGCGCCCGGAGCCCGCGGCTGGCGCCCAACCCGTCCGCCCCGCCGTCAGACCGCAGGCCACCATATCTTAATGACGGGAAGCCCTTTTGGCAAGGAAGCTGCCGTTTCCGTTGACTTTTTCGGCGGATCCCCTAAAAATAAACCGGAAACCGGCAGGAGCAAGATGACTGTCCTGAAAACCGCATACCGCCACCGGACCGATATCGCCAAGTTCAGCCTGTTGGCCGTCTTCACCCTGTCCGTGTCCGTGTTTCTTCTCCGGACCGATTACAACCTTTTCACCGCCGTCATCAACATCAGCACGATCGTGATCGCGTTCGTGATCTTCGTGATCGCCGTCAACACGCGGGAGATTTCCCGGAACAGTTACTTCCTGTTCCTGGGGATCGCCTACTGCTTTTTCGGGTTTTTCTTCCTGGTCCATTTCCTGTTCAGCACCGCCGTACTGTCCGTCCAGAACCACTGGCGTGCGGCATTGGAACGGTTTTATGACGTATCGGTCAAATCCTATTTTACCGCCAAGATCTGGGAAGGCGCGGGACTCCTTCTGGCCCCGTTTTTCCTGAAAAGAAAAATCCGGAAAAATTTCTGGTGGATCCTCCAGATCGCTCTCGCGATTGTCTTCCTGGTCCTGATGTTCCGGGTCCGCCTGATCTCCCCCCGCGCCATAGAAACCCTGGGGCCGGTCGCTTACGGCCGTTTGAACGAACTGGCCGTGATCTTCATCTACTGCGGCGCGTTCGCAACCCACTGGGCCCACCGCCGCCGGATCCCGCCCAAAATCCTGGGGCTGTTGGCTGTTTCGTTTGTCACCCGGATCGCGGCAACGGTCATTTTTATCGTCACCGTCCACCAGACCGGCGTGCCGGACCTGGTCGGCAACGTCCTCTTTTTCGCATCCTATATCCTGCTGTACCGCGCATTTGTGTTCGTCAACCTGAAAACCCCGTATGAAAGCATTTTCATGGAGCTCCACCAGGCCAACCTGGAACTGCGCCGCAACGGGGACAACCTCCAGAAGGAAGTGGACGACCGCAGGATGGTCGAGAAAATCCTCCTGCAGACCAAAGCCCAGCTGAAAGCCATCCTGGACAACATCCCGTTTTTGGCCTGGCTGAAGGACAGGGACAGCCGCTTCATTGAAGTCAACCGCCCCTTCGCGGAATCGTGCGGCAAACGCCCCGAGGAGCTGGTGGGCAAAACGGACTTTGACGTGTGGCCCAAAAAAATGGCCCAGAAATACCGGGAGGACGATTTCGCCGTCATGCGGGAACGCAAACCCAAACTGGTCGTGGAACCCATAGCCGAGCGGACCGGCACCCGGTGGTTTGAAACGTTCAAAACGCCCATCTACGGACGGGACGGGGAAGTGATCGGGACCACCGGCCTGGCCCGGGATATTACGGATAAAATGGAAGCCGAACAGCGGATCAAGGCGTCCCTGAAGGAAAAGGAAATCCTCCTGAAGGAGATCCACCACCGCGTCAAGAACAACCTGCAGGTCATCTCGAGCCTGTTGAACCTCCAGTCCGGCCTGATCCGCGACCGGAAGGCCAGGGAATTTTTCCATGAAACCCAGGACCGGATCCATTCCATGGCGCTGGTCCACGAGAAACTCTACCAGTCGCACGATATCGCGCATATCGATTTCAAGCGGTACGTCCAGAATCTGGTCAACCACCTGGCCAGCTCGTCCTCCCCCCGGAACACGCTTGTCCAGATGGACCTGTCGGTGGAGGACGCCGTTCTGAACATCGACACGGCCATCCAGTGCGGCCTGATCATCAACGAGCTGGTTTCCAACGCCCTGAAACACGCCTTCCGGAAACGCAAAGAAGGGCTGGTGACCGTGCGGTTTGCCGCCGAAGAAGACCGTTTCAACCTGTCCGTGTCCGACAACGGAACGGGACTACCCGGGGATTTCGACATCGCGTCCCGTGAAACCCTGGGCCTGCAGCTGGTCACGGCGCTCTCCGAACAGCTGGACGGCCGTCTGACCGTGGAAGGAACAAAGGGCGTCCGGGTCCAGATCTCGTTTCCCATGAAAAAAGACGAGCGCAAGCGTCTGCGACACCCGCCTTCCCCCTGATCCTCCCCGCAAGCGGACCGCTGAAATGTCATTCCCCCGAAAATGACAAAACCCCCGCGCCCTATTATAATGGTTGGCTGCGGAGGGCATATGCTGTTTGACTATTTCCGGCAGGGCGGGCCCGTCATGTTCCTGATCCTGCTCGCCTCTGTCGTGGGGCTGGCCGTATTTATTGAACGGCTGATCTACCTTCAGAAAGTGAAGAAAAACGCCGCGGTCGTCATGGAAAGGATCCGGGAAAAATTGAAAGGCCTGCGTTTGGACGAAGCCGTGGCCGTCTGCGAAAATTACCCCGGCCCGGCGTCCAATATCATCAAGGCCGGCCTGGAGGCCTCTTCCAAATCCCGGGAGGAAATCGAAAAATCCATGGAAGACGCCGCGAAATACGAGATCCCCCGCCTCCAGAGAAACCTGCCCATCCTGGCCACGGTGGTCAGCATTTCCACGCTCCTGGGGCTGTTGGGCACCGTTTTGGGCATGATCATGTCCAGCACCGTCCTGTCCACTCAGGGCATGAGCAACCCGTCCAAACTGATCGCCGGAATCGCCCAGGCGCTCATCACGACGGCCTACGGACTCATCGTGGCGATCCCCGCCGTCGTCGGTTACAACTATATCGTGGCCAAAGTGGACAATCTCATCACGAACATCGAACTGGCGGCCACGGACCTCATCAAGATGCTCAGGAAAGACGCGGAAGCCCGCCCGGACGCCAAAAAATGGTAAAGGAGTGAACACCAGCCATGGACCCGAATGCCGCTTATCACAAAAAAAAGAAGTTCAAGGACAAAGCCCGCAAAATCGTCATCAACGTTTTCATCTGGATGGTGATCGCCGCGTTTGTCCTGTCCCTGGGTTTGTATTACGGCAACAACCAGCCGGTGACCCGGTACCGGATCGCGGAAATCAACGGCCGCGTTTACGATTATGCGCCCGGAACCCCGTTCTTCTACCTGATGAACAACGTCCGGGCCAACATGAGCCAGAAATACGAAGGCCGGGGCGACTACGATTCCCTGAACCGGGACATCGTCAATTATTCCGTCCAGCAGCTGGTCAATAACGCCGTCCTGCACGATTTCGCGGAACGGATCGGCATCCGGCCGTCGCAGGAAATCCTGCGCAGCATCCTGGAAATCAGCCTGGGCGGGCGGCTCTCCACCACCCCGGACCGCGGTTTGCTCCAGTACGCCAGAATGGAATACGCGAATTACGCCCTGGCGGGAGAAACCGGCGACCTGGTCAACGTGATTTCCGTTTTTCCGACCAGCGGAGAACTCTACGCCTTTTACGATCTGGTCAACTACCGGGCGGAGGCCGAGATTCTCCGGATGGACGTGACCAATTTCGTTTTTTCCAGAGTCTCCGATTCCGACATTGACGCTTTCTATACTGACAACCTGTCCAATTACGCCGCGGAAATCACCGTGCAGGAAATGACGGTCAAAAGCAAGAATACGGCGTTCGAGATCGCCCAATTCGCGTCCCAGAACGGCTGGGAGCAGGCCGTGGCGAAATACGGCCGGGACGACAAGGTCCGTCTGAACAACCGGCTGGTCCTGAAAAAGGAATCCGGACTCGCGAAACGGTTTTCCGCCGCTTTGGGAGCAAAAAAAGGGACCGTTCTGCCCAAACCGCAGTTTGAAAACGGGGAATACCACGTGATGCGCGTCACGGATTATCCGGCCCTGTCTTCCCTGCCCAAAGTGCACCGGGAAGCCATTGTGGCCGATTTCGCCCTGAAAAATTTCGACGCCCTGCGCCAGAAATGGGACGGGGCAATGAAAGACATCGTCGGCAAGGCGGAATCTCTGTTAAAACAGAACCGGGACTTCCGGACTGTCGCCTCCCAAACCGGGATGTCCTATGTCCGGACAGGCAAAATCACGCCCGTGAGCGAATCCATCAAGGACTCCTCCGGCCGGCAGACCGGATTGGCGTTCTTTCAGAAACCCGACTGGCTGGAATTCCTGTTCACCGCGTCACCGGGTCAGGTGAGCCGGACCTTCGCGGACGAATCGTCCGTGGTGATATTCCGCCTGGTGGGCCGGGACATCGCCAAAAACATTTCCTACCAGAATATCGGGGAAGACACCCTGGTAGAATACATGCGGTTCAAGAACGCCGCCTTCAACCAGGACTGGACCAAAAACATGAAGGACAACGTCAAAACCAGGATTTTCGAGGACGACATCCGCAAGCTCTACGGACAGGACGGGGAATAATCAGAACCGCCCCGCCCTTCCGGACTTGACACCGTAACATAAAAAAACCCCCGCCTCGCGGCGGGGGTTTTGTTTTTTTGCCTTGTGCGCGGGATCAGTACATGTCGCCCATTCCGCCGCCGGGTCCGGGCATGGCCGGTTTCTCTTTTTCCGGCTTGTCTGTCACCAGCACTTCCGTGATGAGCAGCAGTCCCGCGATGCTCGCGGCGTTCTGAAGGGCGGTCCTTTCCACTTTGGCCGGGTCGATGATGCCGGCTTTCACCAGGTCCACCCATTCGTCCGTCAGGGCGTTATAACCCAGACCTTCCTTGGATTCCTTGGCCTTGTGAACCACCACGGAACCGTCGATGCCGGCGTTGTCCGCGATCATGCGCATGGGGGATTCCAGCGCCTTGCGGATAATATCCACGCCCACCTGCTCCTCGGCGTTGTCGCACTTGATGGTGTCCAGGGTTTTCTGGGTCCGCAAAATGGCCAGACCGCCGCCGGGAACGATACCTTCCTCCACGGCCGCCTTGGTCGCGGACAGGGCATCCTCCACGCGGTGTTTCTTTTCCTTCAGCTCGACTTCCGTTGCCGCGCCCACCTTGATGACGGCCACGCCGCCGGATATCTTGGCCAGGCGTTCCTGGAGCTTTTCCTTGTCGTAATCGGACGTGGTATCCTCGATCTGCTTCTTGATCTGTTTCACGCGCGCCTGGATCATGTCCTTGGAACCGGCGCCGTCCACGATGGTGGTGTTTTCCTTGTCCACTTTGACTTTCTTGGCGCGGCCCAGGTCGTTCAGCGTGGTGTTTTCCAGTTTCATGCCCTTTTCGTCGGAGATCACCTGCGCCTTGGTCAGGATCGCGATGTCCTCGAGCATGGCTTTCCGGCGGTCGCCGAACGCGGGGGCCTTCACCGCCACGCTGTTCAGGGTCCCGCGCAGTTTGTTGACAATGAGCGTGGCCAGGGCCTCGCCCTCCACGTCCTCCGCCACGATCAGGAGAGGTTTGCCGCTCTGCGCGATCTTTTCCAGCAGGGGCACCATTTCCTTCAGGGCGGAAATCTTCTTGTCGTAAATCAGGATGAAGGGATCTTCCATTTCGGCCACCATGTTTTCCGCGTTGGTGACCATGTAGGGCGAGAGATAACCGCGGTCAAACTGCATGCCTTCCACGACATCCACGGTGGTCTCCATGGACTTGGACTCTTCCACGGTGATCACGCCGTCTTTGCCCACCTTGTCCATGGCCTCGGCAATGTACTCGCCGATCTCGGCATCGTTATTGGCGGAAATGGCGGCCACGTCCCGGATTTCCTCGCGGCCCGAAACGGGTTTGGCGGACTTCTTGACTTCCTCGACCACTTTCGCAACGGCCTTGTCGATCCCTTTCTTGATCAGCGTGGGATTGGAACCGGCCGTGACGTTTTTAAAGCCTTCCTTGATGATGGCGTGGGCCAGCACCGTAGCGGTCGTGGTCCCGTCGCCGGCCACATCATTGGTTTTGGTCGCGACTTCCTTGACCAGCTGGGCGCCCATGTTCTCGAACCGGTCTTCCAGCTCGATCTCCTTGGCCACCGTAACGCCGTCTTTGGTGATGGTGGGGGCTCCGAATTTCTTGTCAATGACCACGTTACGGCCGCGCGGACCCAGGGTCGCTCCGACAGCCCGGGACAGTTTTTCAACGCCAACCAGGACTTTTTGATGCGCTTCACTGGAAAACAGCAGATCCTTTGCCATTGTCTTTCTCCTTCATATAGAATTTTAATGAAATAATATAAGGAATTTGTCCGAAATCGTCAAATGGAATCAACGGCTTTTCCGGACCCGGTGTCATTCCACAGATCGGTAGCCCCCCGACCCTGGCGGCGTGGGACCTTCCGGTACACAAGCGCCCGGACCGAAAGCCTGACCTCTTCGGTTCCTGGACGTCCTGTCGTCACCGAAGCCTCTCGCTTCCTGCTACCGGCCCTGTCGCCGTAAGCAGGACGCTGTAGGTGCCGGTGCCACACGGACGTGTGGGGCACCGGCCTAGGCACCTCGCGCATCCTGCGCTCGGCTTGACGATTTTGCCCTTTCTCATTAAATTAATCCATTCAAATTATAGTACTTGGAGGATAGTAATGAAGATCAAACCGTTGGGGAACCGCGTCCTGATCAAGGTCAAGGAAACCGAGGAAAAGACCAAGGGCGGCATCTTTATCCCCCAGACCGCCCAGGAAAAGACCCAGCGCGGCATTATCGAGGCCGTGGGACCGGGCAAGAAGAACGACAAGGGCGAACTGGTCGCCATGGAAGTCAAGGCGGGCGACGAGATCATTTACGACAAATACGCCGGGACCCAGATCAAGATTGACGACGCGGACTATCTCATTCTTTCCAGCGACGATATCCTCGCGATCGTTTAACTTAAAGCCCTTTTTTTGGAACACGACCCGGCCGGAAGGCCGGGTTTTTTATTGTTTGGGACCGTCGATCCGGGTCGGGCGCCGGAAAAGACCCGCCAGGAAGTAAAACCCGTAATAGACCTGGGCCATGGTCAGATAGGCAAAACTCCTGACCCCTGAGCGCGGTCCGTACAGCCAGATCCGCGTCACAAAAAGCGTCAGATAATACAGCGCGGCGGGCGCCAAAACGAGCGGACTTCGCAACAAGCCGCAAAGGCCCGCTGAAAGGGCCAGGAACAGGATCAATGCCAGGGACAGGACGAACTTTCTGTCGTCGAATTTCCGGATTTTATCGAAGGGACCTCCGGCTTTCAGCTGCCTGGCCCGGGACAGCGCGTCCCGGCGGAACCACCCGAAGAGGTCGGACGGCCGGCCGGGAAACTTTTTATAGAGCACAATGTCCGGCGTATAGACCAGTTTGGCGTGGTGTTTCAGGACGTGGCGGGACAGGACGTATTCCAGTTTCATTCCTTCCGTTCCGTCCAGACGCAGCGACCTGAAATAATCCGATTTCATGAAGAAACCGCTGAACTGGAGCTCCCGAACCTCCCGGAAATTCATGGGTTGAAACCGGCCCACCATGTTCAGGTTCAGGAAGAAACTCCGGATCACGGAGAAAGACAGCTTTTCGAATTCGGAAGGGTGGTCCCGGATCACGACATACCCGCCCGCCCCCCCGATCCCCTTCATGGACAGGATGCGGCCCGTGTTGTAGAGAAAACGCCCGTCGGGATAACAGTCCAGGCGCGCAAAGACGGCGTAATCCCCCCGCACGGCTTTCCGCTCCTGAACCCGGCGCAGTCTGTCCCGTTCGTCCGGCCCGTCGCAATGAACGAACCGGAGCCGGGGATGACGGATCCCGAAATCCTCCCGGCCGGCCAGGACCACGCGGTAGCGGTCGTAATTGATCTGAAGAAACCTCCGGAGCGCCTCCCGTTCGAACGCGTCGTAACGTTCGGGGAACACCACCAGCGTGTAGAAATACCGCCTGTTCTCCCCCAACGGACGCCTGTAAAATTTCAGGATCCTGTCCCGGTACAGGACGGCCATCGTGTCCAGGAACGTCCGGACAAAGGTCTCGAAACGGATGTTCCCGAATTTTCCCCTGGAGAATTTGAGTTCTATGGGCGCGGAGGCGATCCGGTAGCCGTTCCGGTGCAGGATGATCAGCAGTTCGATGTCAAACGCGAATTTTTTCACCAGGACCTTGGGCAGGGATTTTTCCAGAGCGGCGCGGCGGAACAGCTTGATGCCGGTCTGGGAATCCATGACGGGCAGGCCGAACAAAAGCTTGACGATGGAATAATAGACAAAACTGACGATCCGGCGTTTGAGCGGATAGTCCAGGATGGAGTCCGGGTGGATCTTGCTTCCGATCACCGCGTCCGCGTTGGACTCGATCATGACCTTGAAAAAGTTGGGCAGGTGCCGGGGGGAAAGCTCCAGGTCGGAATCCAGGAACAGGACGAAGTCGCCCGTGCAGTACTCGAAGCCGGTCTTGACGGCCCATCCTTTTCCGAAATTCTGGTCGTTCCGGACCACGATCACGTCGCGGCGCCCCGCGAAGCGCTTTCGGAGCAGATCGCTTCCGTTGTCCCGCGACCCGTCGTCCACCAGGACCAGCTCGGACTGGAAACCGTATTCGCGCAGGACGCGAAGAACCTCCAGCGCGTTGCGGACAATGTTTTTGGACTCGTTATAGAACGGCATGATGACGGACAGTTTGCGTTTTTTGCGGATGCGCAGGGGGACGTCAAAAAAATCGGTCGGATGCATGGGACTGCCCGCTTCAGATTTCCGTGTCTTTTTTAAATCCGGGACAAATTACGGTGATAGCCCCAACCCGGTCGTCTGGGGCCTCCCGACTACTCCCGGGATCCAGTTGTCCGAAAGGCCCGGAACGACCATTTGCGGGATCGGAATTCTTAGATGGCCCCCGCCACCAGGTCACCCACCTGTTCGGTGGTCATGCCCATGCGGCCGGCGGAGAGACTTTTCATCTTCGTGCAGGCGAACGCGACGGCCTTCTGGATGGCGGCCCCCGCCTTGTCCTCTCCCAGTTCTTCCAGCATCATGCGCGCGGCTTCTATGGCGGCCAGGGGATTGATCTTGTGCTGGCCGGTGTACTTCGGGGCGGAACCGCCAATGGGTTCGAACATGGACACGCCCTCCGGGTTGATGTTCCCGCCGGCCGCGATGCCCATACCGCCCTGAATCATGGCGCCCAGGTCGGTGATGATGTCGCCGAAGAGGTTTTCCGTCACGATCACGTCGAACCATTCGGGGTTTTTCACAAACCACATGGTGGACGCGTCCACATGAGCATAGTCGCGCTTCAGGTCCTTGTAGTCCTTTTCTCCCATCTGTTCGAACGCCCGGAACCACAGGTCCCCGCAATAGGTCAGGACGTTGCGCTTGTGGACCAGGTGGATCGGTTTTTCAGCGTATTTCGGGTTCTGGCCGTTGCGTTTCCTTTTCAGCTCGTAGGAATACTTCAGACAGCGGTCCACGGTGGGGCGGTCGTACACCATCACCTGCGTGGCCACTTCATAAGGCGTGTTTTCGCGGGTGACCCCGCCGTGGCCGGTGTAAATACCGCCGGAATTCTCCCGCACCACCACGAAGTCGATATCGTCCGGCGTTTTGTCCTTCACCGGACTTTCCACGTTCGGGTACAGTTTCACGGGGCGCAGGTTGATGTACTGGTCCAGGTCGAACCGGATTCGCAGGAGCAGGCCTTTTTCCAGGATGCCGGGCTTGACGTCCGGGTGGCCAATGGCCCCCAGGAATATCGCGTCGTATTTCTTGAGTTCATCGATGTCCCTGGCGTCTATGATGTTACCGGTCTTGAGATAGCGTTCGCCGCCGAAATCGTAGGTATGGAAATCCATTTTAACCCCGAATTTGGCGGATACGGCGCCCAGAACCTTGATGCCTTCGGCCACCACTTCGGGACCCGTACCGTCGCCGGGTAAAACGGCTATGTTATAGCCCATGACTATCCTCCTGGTTGAAAAACGCAAAGGATGATTATAAAGGAAACCCTCAAATAAATAAAATTATCGGCCCGGGGGCCGGACAGCCGCGGACCGATCGCAAAAAACTAATCAAAACCGGGAATAGTCCGATATTTTGATTAATAACAAAAGGAGTTTTGCCATGATGGTGGCAGGAGTTCTCGCCTCCGTCCCCAACATTGCCGCTTACAGCCGGATCCAGCAGATCAGCGCCCAGATCAACAGCGTGGTCAACCAGCGTCTGATCGCCAAAACCCGTTTTGAGCCCGTACCAGTTTTTGACGCCGGCATCGGCAAAAACGTCAACGTCGTCGCCTGACCTTCTTATTCTGTCAAACACGCCCCGCCTGATCCCCTCACAATGCCCCAAACCCGGATTTTTCGATCCGCAAACGCTTGAATGAAAGCCCTAAAAGAAATACAATCATCCCGTCCGTTTACGCCGCTTCAGATACCGCGGAGCCGACCGGGGGGCCGTCCCATGGATTTTTCAGAACTGGTCCGCAGACGAACCAGCGTGCGCAGTTACGATCCCGCCAAAACAGTCCCGCCCGATGTCCTGGAACGGATCCTGGAAGCCGGGCGTCTGGCTCCTTCCGCGGCCAACCGGCAGCCGTGGACGTTCGTCCTGGTCCAGTCGGAACCCGCTCTGTCCGCAGTGAAGGACTGTTACCGCCGGGACTGGCTGAAAAGCGCTCCGGCGGTGCTGGCCGTAACGGGAAACAGGACAAAATCCTGGACCCGCAAACAGGACGGCTACAACTCCATAGAAACGGACCTGACCATCGCCATGGACCACATGATCCTGGCCGCGGCCAACGAAGGCGTCGGCACGTGCTGGATTGCCGCGTTCGATCCCGACCGCCTTCGCGAAATTCTCGCGCTGACACCCGACGAAGCCGTTTTCGCCGTTACGCCGCTCGGGTATCCCGACGCGGATAAGGCCGTCCCGCCCGCAAAGGACAGAAAGCCCCTGGACGAGATTGTCCGGATGGTCTGACCGCCGGCCGGGGCGCTTCAGTAACCGACGCGGATTTCCTGCCAGATGGCGTTGTACGTTCCCAGCGCCTTTCCCAGGTCGTCCTTGATCTCGCAGGCTTCCAGATCCTCTATGGAATACAGGGTCTTGTTGGTCGTGAAACGGCGGGCCTCCGAATTGACGGACGGCAACGTCAGGTAATCCGCGATCCGGGCGTACACTTCCGGTTCGTGAATATAGTTGATGAAGAGGTGGGCCAGGTCTGGCCGGGGCGAGTCAGCGGGGATCATCATGCCGTCCACGTACATGGTCCCGCCCTTTTTCGGAATGAACAGATCGGCGTTGGATTTCTGCGACTCGGTCAGTTCCAGGGCGATGTTTTCCAGGTAACCCTGCACCACCCAGTATTCCCCGGCCGCAAAGCCCCGCGCGAAGTTTTCCGCGTCGAATTTCAGGATGTTCCGTTTCCATTCCATCACGAGCGCCTTGGCGCGGCGCAGTTCCGCGCGATTGACGGTATTGGCGGAATAACCCAGCGTGCCCAACGCGCTCCCCATGACCTCCCTCATGTCGTCCAGAAGCGTCATCCGGTTTTTCAGACCGGGGTTCGAGAAGATCCGGTAATCCCGGGCGTACTGGGTGACTCTCGTTTTATTCACGGCGATCCCGGCCGCGCCCATGACAAACGGAACGCTGTAATCCATGGAACGGTCGTAGGTGATTTTCCTCACGATGCGCCTGTCCAGGTGTTTCAGGTTCGGAATCAGGGACTTGTCCAGACGGCGGACCATTTTCTCCCGGATCAGGATGGCGGCGTAATCGCCGGACGGAAAAATGACGTCAAACGGTTTCCCGCCCGCCTTCAACCGGGCGTATAATTCCTCGTTGGAGGAGTAGTTTTCGTAAACCACCTTGATCCCGAACTTTTTTTCGAAATCCCCGATCACGCCGGCCGGCAGATAATATGTCCAGTTATAGACGTGAAGGGTCCCGCTGCGCGCCGCCGGAGAACCCGCGGCATTTTTCCCGCCCGCGCAGCCGGACAAAACTGCGGCAAAGACCAGCGCCACAAACAAGCGACCCACCGAACACCTCCCGTCCTGATACGGGGCAAACCCGGATTTGTCAAACCCACCGGAGCATTATAAGATGATTGGCCGGGTATTTCCAGATAGCGGAAAACGGCACGGGGCGAAAGCGTCCCGGCCGCCCGCGCGAATGCTGGCGGAAAATCATCAAACCGGAGGCCGGACATGGTCGTGATCGACAAAACAATTGACCTCCTGACGCAGCTGGAGGAGGATCTGGCCGCGTTTTATGAACGGGTCGCCCGGCTGGGCCGTTTCGAGCAGGCCCGGAACGTGTTCGACTACATGGTGGAGCACTCCCGCCTCCACGCCCGCGCCATCGAGGGCCTGAAAAAAAAGTACCCGGCCACCACCGTCCAGGACGCCGTGGTGATCGACATCATGCACCGGATCAAGGACACGGCCTACGAGAGAATCACGACCGGGGACAACTTCAACCAGCTGATGGACGACCTGATCGAAACCGAGGAAAGCGTGGGCAAGATGTACCGGGGGATCGCGGGCGTTCTGCGCCAGCACGCGGACACCTTCCGGGAATTCGCGGACCGGATCACCGAAATCGCCGACCAGGAGTTCGAGCACGCGGAGAAGATCCGCCAGGCAAAAAAATAGACTTCTGGGAGCGGAACGCATGAAAAAAGCCTGGCCCCTGATCATCGGTCTGGTCCTTCTGGTTTCCTTGCTGGTCCTCTATGCCGTCGAAATCGCGGTATTTCATGAAACCCGCGAAACATTTTTCCTCATGCTGCAGGACCTGGCGTTCCTGCCCGTGAACGTGCTGATCGTCACCTTCGTGCTGGACCGGCTGATCGCCCGGCGCGAAAAGAACGAGATGCTTCAGAAACTCAACATGGTGATCGGCGTATTTTTCGACGAGGTGGGTTCGGGGCTGATCCGCCAGTTCTCCGGCTTCGACGCCGGTTTCGAGAATTTCCGTTCAAACCTCATCATGGACCGCCACTGGGACGAAAAAACCTACGCGCGCGCCCGGAAGGAGCTTTCCGCCCTGACCGTCCAGGCCGACAGCCGGCGGGGCAATCTTGTGGCGCTGAGGGACTACCTGACCCAGAACCGCGAATTTCTCCTGCGTCTTCTGGCCAACCCCAACCTGCTAGAAAACGAGGCCTTTACCCAGCTCCTCTGGGCCGTGTTCCACGTGGAGGACGAACTCTCCTACCGGACCGACCTTTCCCGCCTGCCCGAAGCGGATTATCACCACCTCTCCGGGGACATCCGGAGGGCCTACACGCTCCTCGTCTCCGAATGGCTGGCCTACATGAACCACCTGCGCAAGAGCTTCCTTACCTCTATTCCCTGGCCGTGAGGATGAACCCTTTCAACCCCGCCGCCGCGCCGGAGATCAAAGAATAGTTGTCAGTTGCCAGTGATCAGTTTCCAGCAGAAGGGATGTTACGGGACTGACAACTGGCCACTGTCAACTGGCAACTAACAGCTGACAACTGATCCCCGACTTGAGCGAAAGGCCGTCTTTCATTATAATCTTTTCAACTTGTTTTGAGGTTGCCATGTCCAACAAGATCGCGCTCATCACCGGGATCACGGGTCAGGACGGATCATTTCTCGCGGAACTGCTGCTGGACAAGGGTTACACCGTCCACGGCGTGATCCGGCGCAGTTCGTCCTTCAACACCGGCCGCATCGAGCACCTCTACATCGATCAGTACATCCAGGACATGCACTCCCGCCAGAAGATCAAACTCCACTACGGGGACATGACCGATTCCTCCAACCTGATCCGCATCATCAAGGAAACCGAACCGGACGAAATCTACAACCTGGCCGCGCAGTCCCACGTGAAGGTGTCCTTTGAGGTGCCGGAATACACGGCGGATACCGACGGCATCGGGACACTGCGGCTTTTGGAAGCCGTCCGCTTCCTGGGCTTTGAAAAGACAACGCGCATCTACCAGGCCTCCACATCAGAACTCTACGGCATGGCGCGGGAATTTCCCCAAAAAGAAACGACCCCGTTTTATCCGCGCAGTCCCTACGGCGCGGCCAAGCTCTACGCTTACTGGATCACCGTGAATTACCGCGAGGCCTACGGCCTCTACGCCTGCAACGGGATCCTCTTCAACCACGAGTCCGAACGCCGCGGAGAAACATTCGTCACCCGAAAGATCACGCTGGCGGCCGCCCGCATCGCCAAGGGCAAGCAGGACAAGCTTTACCTGGGAAACCTGGACGCCAAACGGGACTGGGGTTACGCGAAAGACTTCGTGGAATGCATGTGGCTCATGCTTCAGCAGCCCAAACCAGAGGATTTCGTGATCGCCACGGGAGAATCGCACACCGTCCGCGAATTCGCGACGCTCGCCTTCCGCGAGGCGGGTTTTGACATGGAATGGAAGGGCGAGGGAAAATCGGAAAAGGGAATTGACCGGAAATCCGGCAAAACCCTCGTCGAGATCGACCCGAAGTATTTCCGCCCCACGGAAGTGGATTTCCTGATCGGAGACCCGTCCAAAGCCGTCCGGGAACTTGGCTGGAACCCCGTCAAAACCCCGTTCGAGACACTGGTCAAGATCATGGTCGCTTCCGACATGAAACTGGTTTGACGGACGGCCCCAATGACGATCCCGAAACAAGCCAAGATCTACGTGGCCGGTCACCAGGGCATGGCCGGCTCGGCCATAGTCCGCGAACTGCGGCGGAACGGCCACACCAACATCCTGACCCGGGACTTCCCGGGAATGGACCTGACGGACCCGGCCGCGGTGGACGCCCTGTTCGCCGCCGAGAAACCCGAGTACGTCTTCATAGCCGCCGCCCGCGTGGGCGGGATCATGGCCAACATCCGCCAGCCCGTCGAGTTCCTGGTGGACAACCTGAAAATCCAGAACAACCTGTTTTCCTCGGCGCACCGCCACGGGGTGCGGAAAGGGTGCTTTCTGGCCAGCTCCTGCATTTATCCCCGCGAATGCCCCCAGCCCATGAAGGAGGAACACCTTCTCACCGGCCCGGTGGAACCGACCAACGAAGGTTACGCCCTTGCGAAGATCGCCGGGGTCAAGCTCTCCGAGTATTACCATCGCGAATACGGCTTCCTCATGGTGAATCCGGTGCCCTGCAACCTCTACGGCACCAACGACCACTTCGACGAGAACGGCCACGTCCTGTCTTCCAACGTGAAGCGGTTCGTGGACGCGGTCGATGCCGGCCTGACAGAAGTCACGGTCTGGGGGACCGGCAAAGCCCGCAGGGAATTCATGCACGTGGACGACATGGCGCGTTCTGCCTATTTCCTGATGGAACATTCTGAGAAACCGGACATCATCAATACGGGGTGGGGCGAGGACGTGAGCATTGCCGACCTGGTGGGACTGATTGCCCGCGAATCGGGTTACACGGGCGCGATCCGCTGGGACACCTCCAAGCCGGACGGCATGCCCCGCAAGGTAGTAGACGTTTCCCGAATCAGGGCCCTCGGTTTCAAACCCCGGATCACCCTGGAGGAAGGCATCCGCCGCACGATCGCGGAATACCGGGAGTTGAAGGGCCACGCCTGACCACCCCCGGCGCCTGCTCACTTGAGGAGGGACCACCCCTGCCCCTCCGTTTCAAGGAGGGGAGTCAAATAAATTCCCCTCCTTTTCAAGGAGGGGGCGGGGGTGGTCAAGAAATTAATACATGGGAGACTCAAGAAATGAAAAATCAGATCCATAACCGGAAATCCATGAAAAATATCAGGCGGGAATTAAGAAACAACCTGACTCCGGCGGAAGCCAGTCTCTGGAAATACCTCCAGAAAAGAGGTCTTGAGGGCCGGAAATTCCGGCGCCAGCACAGCGTTGGAAGATACGTCCTGGATTTTTACTGTCCGGAAGAAAAGCTCTGCGTCGAACTGGACGGTCAGGGACATTTTACCGGTTTCGGAATCCGATACGACGAACACAGAACGGAATACCTGGGCAGTTTGGGTATCCGTGTCTGCAGAATTGAGAACAAGAGGGTTTTTAATAACATAGAAGGCGTGCTCCAGGAGATCCGGGATTATTTTAGTGCAGCCCCAAGCCCCTTAAAAACAGGATGGGAGTGTAAAAGAGGATTTATGATACCGCTTCAGAAGAACGCGTTCATCCGGGAAGAGGAAACCAAAAAGGCCCTGGCCGAATTCATCCTGCGCGCGGACAAGCTGTCCATCGGGGACCAGTGCGCGGCGTTCGAGAAACAGTTCGCCGAATTCCAGGGCCGGAAACACGCCGTTCTCTTCAACAGCGGCGGCAGCGCGAACCTGGCCCTGCTCCAGGCGCTGAAAAACCTGGGGCGGCTCTCCGACGGCCACACGGTGGGCTTTTCCGCCCTCACCTGGTCCACCAACGTGATGCCCATTCTCCAGTGCGGCATGATACCCGCGGCCGTGGACGTGGAATCGGAATTTCTGAATGTGACTTCAAAACAGCTGGGAGACCGGCTGGCTGACACGAGCCTGAAGGCGTTTTTCATCACCAACGCGCTGGGATTCACCGGGGACATGGACACCCTGGTGAAACAGTGCCGGGACAGAAATATCATCCTGATCGAGGACAACTGCGAATCCCTGGGCACGGAACTTCAGAGCGGCCGGGCCGGAAATTTCGGGCTGGCGGCCACCTTTTCCTTTTTCGTGGCGCACCACATGTCCACCATTGAAGGCGGAATGGTCTGCACGGACGACGCCGAACTGGACGAGATGCTCCGCATTGTGCGGGCAAACGGCTGGGACCGCAACCTCCGGCCGGAACAGCAGTCCCGCCTGAGATCGCAACACCGCATCCCGGGGGAGTTCGAGGCCAAATACAGTTTCTACGACCTGGGGTTCAATTTCCGCCCCACGGAGATCACGGGCTTTTTGGGCCAATGCCAGCTCAAATTCCTTCCCGAAAACATCAGGATCCGCGAAAAGAATTTCCTGAAAGTCGACGCGGCCATCCGGTCCAACCCGGACCTGCTGCCCCTCCGGCACGACCACCTGACGGTCAAGAGCGCTTTCGCCATGACCGTGCTCTGCCGGACGCCCGAACTGCGGGAGAAATATATTGAACGCTTCAACCGCGCGGGCATCGAGATCCGCCCGGTGATCGCCGGCAACATCCAGGACCAGCCGTTTTACCGCAAGTACGTCAAGCGCCTTTACGACCTGCCCGGCGCCTCCTTCGTGCACCGTTGCGGTTTCTATTTCGGGAACTATCCCGAGCTGACCGATGAGGACCTGCGCACCATGACAGACTGCCTGAAACCGGACGGGAACGCGAAATGAAATTCGGGCTGAAACTGTTTTCCACCAACGCCGGCTACGTAAAACCCGCCCGCGAACTCTACGAACGCGGTGCCTACGACTACATCGAGCTCTATTCCCAGCCGGATTCCTACGAAAGCTCGATCGGTCTCTGGAAGGGTCTGGACATTCCCTTCCAGGTCCACGCACCGCATTTCGGCGACGGCATGAACTTCGCGAAAAAGGAGCAGGAGGCCCGCAACACCGAACTGGCCCGGGAAGCCCTCCGGTTCGCGGACTCGCTCAAGGCCGGGATTGTGGTGTTCCACCCCGGCGTGGACGGGAACACGGGCGAAACCATCCGACAGTTGAGGGGAATCGGCGATTCCCGAATCGTGGTGGAAAACAAGCCCTATTATTCCGTGGACGGGAAGTGGATCTGCAACGGGCATTCACCCGAGGAGTTGGAACAAATCATGGCGGAAACCGGCGCGGGATTTTGTTTGGACTTCGGTCACGCCATCTGCTCTGCCAACGCGAAAAAGATCCCGCCCCTGGATTACATCCGCCTGTTCAACGGTTTAAAACCCGTCCTCTATCACCTGACGGACGGAAATTTCCACAGCCCCTACGACAGCCACGAACACTTCGGGGACGGCACCTACCCGATTGCCGAGCTTCTCTCTTTCGTGCCCGCCAATTCGCGCGTCACGAACGAGGCCAAGAAGGACAGCCCCGACAACCTGGACGATTTTGTGAAGGACATGGAGAGGCTGAGGAAGGCGGCGGAATCAGCAAATTGAAAGGAACCGGCTTTTTTTACTCGTATTATTTCAATACCATCCGCCCCAACACTTAATCACCTTGGCCCCTTGAACATCTTCCCGATCAGCACGGTCAATTCAAACATTATATATAGAGGAATCGCGACCAACAACATGGAAACCACGTCCGGGGGCGAGAATATCGCCGCGAGGATCGCGATAATCAGGATGATGAAACCGCGGGATTTTTCCAGCACACGCACCGGGAGAATCCTGGTCCTGATCAGGAACAGCAGGATCATGGGCACCTGGAACAATACCGAACAGGCAAACAGCAGCGAAATCATCATATCCAGATACTCGCCTATGCTCCAATAAGGCAGGACCGCGTCCCCCGACGCGAAATTCTGGAAGAACCTCAGCGCGGCTTGAGTTCAGATTTCCGGCACTTCCCGATCAATTTTTTACTTGAATAATAGGCAATAATTCATTAAAATATCCTGTTGCTATCCAGTCCCGTAATCGCCACAGTATCCGGCCATACAGGCCGTACAATTCATTACCGGAGAAGAAGATGTTAAATAACCAGAGTATCCTGATCACCGGGGGTACGGGGTCTTTCGGGAAGAAATTCACCGAACGGATCCTGAAGGAATACAAGCCATACAAGCTGGTCATTTACTCGCGCGATGAGTATAAACAGTATTTGATGCGCCAACAATTCATCAAATATGACGATGTCCTGCGTTTCTTCATTGGCGACGTCCGCGACAAGGACCGCCTGTACCGGGCCTTTGAGGGAATTGACATTGTCATTCACGCCGCCGCCCTGAAGCAGGTGCCTGCGGCCGAGTACAATCCCATCGAAGCCATCAAGACGAACATCCACGGCGCCATGAACATCATTGACGCGGCCATAGACCGGCAGGTTAAAAAGATTGTGGCCCTGTCCACTGATAAAGCGGTCAATCCCGTCAATCTCTACGGAGCCACAAAACTGGTGTCCGACAAACTATTCGTTTCAGGCAACGCCTATGTCGGGAACAAGGATACGACCTTCAGCGTGGTCCGTTACGGAAATGTATCGGGAAGCCGGGGGTCTGTGATCCCTTTCTTCAAAACCATGATTGAAAAAGGGGAGAAAATCCTTCCCATCACCGATTTCCGCATGACACGCTTCTGGATCACGCTGGACCAGGGTGTGGATCTGGTTTTCCGGGCTATCGCCGAAGCCAAGGGCGGGGAAATTTACGTCTCCAAGATTCCCTCCTACAAAGTGACAGATCTCGCCAAAGCCATGAAATCCGACATCCAGCTGAAGGAAATCGGCATCCGGGAGGGGGAAAAACTTCACGAGGTCATGATTACGGAGGAAGATTCCCGTTTCACATATGACTATGATGATCACTTCATTATATACCCGAACTTCGACTGGTGGGACACGGCGAAACACTTCAAAAACGGAGGCAAACAGGTCCCTGAAGGATTCCGGTACGCTTCCGACAACAACACGCAAATGCTGAATGCGGACCAGATGAGAGAGCTTATCAAAACGATCAATATTGCCTACTAAAATTATATGACAGAGAACTTTATACCCTATGGACGACAGACAATCGATCAGCACGATCTTGATGCTGTTTGCGAAACACTGAAAAACGATTATCTGACCCAAGGCCCGAAAATCGCCGAATTTGAAAAAGCCATCACCGAATACACCGGGGCGAAATTCTGTGTTGCCGTCGCCAACGGTACGGCTGCGCTTCATCTCTCCGTGGCCGCTCTCAATCTGCCAACTGGATCGCAGGGGCTCACAAGTCCGATCACATTCGTGGCGTCAGCCAACTGTCTTCCCTATAACGGCATTAAACCCGGTTTTTCTGATATCGATCCTGAAACCGGCAATATTGATCCGGCGCTGATACCCGACCGCATGACGGAAAACACCTCGGTCATCATCCCGGTCCATTACTCCGGCCGTCCCGTGGACATGAAGTCGGTTCACGAGTTGGCCAGCCGACGCGGAATTCGCGTAATTGAAGATGCGGCCCACGCGATCGGTTCACGGTATTCCGATGGAGGAATGGTCGGCAATTGCCGATATTCCGATCTGACGATTTTTTCTTTTCATCCGGTCAAAACCATGACCACGGGAGAAGGTGGAGCCATAACGACAAACAGCGATGAACTCTACCGGCGCTTACAGTTGTTGCGCTCCCATGGCATCACACGCGATCCAGATCAACTCTCCGAAAATCCCGGACCTTGGTATTATGAAATGCAGGATCTGGGTTATAATTACCGTCTGACAGATC
>CAYMRH010000030.1:0-637 GCA_964392785.1 uncultured Brevinematales bacterium | reverse complement strand
GCTTTATTGAACGTCGCCGTGAAATCACCCTTCACTATCAAACGGGGTTTTCGCGTCTTTCCGTACTGAAAACCCCCGCCCAAGATATTGGCACCAGGAGCGCATGGCATCTTTATGTCATCCGGCTGGATTTGGCCCGTATTGGAATTTCGAGAAAATCCGTCATGGAAAAACTGAAAAAGGCGGGCATCGGCACACAAGTCCATTATATTCCCGTTCATCTCCAACCTTACTACCAAAAACATTACGGATTCAGACGGGGAGATTTTCCGAATGCTGAAAGTTTCTATGAGGAATGCCTGAGTCTGCCGTTGTATCCGGGGATGACCAATCAGGATGTGGACCGGGTTGTTGCGGCCGTTCAATCGCTGGAGAAAGAGTCTCATGAATAAAATCGCCCTGGGATCGGCCCAGTTCGGGATGAATTACGGCGTCAGCAACAGCGGCGGTCAGATTAAACCCGAGATCGCTTTCAGGATACTGGATGAAGCCAGGGATTCCGGTGTGGACACATTGGATACTGCGGCCGCCTACGGTAACAGCGAATCCGTCATCGGTCAATACCTCCAAAACAACCCGAATACCCGTTTTCGCATCATCACCAAATACTCCGGGAAAAACGGTCTTGACCCGATTC
>CAYMRH010000029.1:0-27929 GCA_964392785.1 uncultured Brevinematales bacterium | reverse complement strand
ACGCGTTATAGACCGTGGAATAGGGCGGCACGGATTCCGTGAGCCAGACGTTGCCGCCGATAACGGAATCGTGGCCGATGCGCGTGTCCCCGCCCAGGATGGTGGCTCCCGCATAGATCACGACATTGTCCTCGATATCCGGATGGCGTTTCACGTTCTTGACGGGATGGCCGTGGCTGTCCAGGGGAAAACTCTTGGCGCCCAGTGTCACGCCCTGATAAAGCTTCACGTTCTCCCCGATGACCGCGGTTTCGCCGATGACCACGCCCGTCCCGTGATCAATGAAGAAATACTTCCCGATTTTTGCCCCGGGGTTGATGTCGATCCCCGTTTTCTGGTGCGCGATTTCCGTCATGATCCGGGGAATGACGGGAACGCCCTGATTGTAGAGAAAATGGGCGATCCGGAAAACCGACAAGGCCTCGATGGACGGATAGCTCAGGATGATCTCTTCGTTGAATTTGGCGGCCGGGTCTCCGTTGTATGCGGCCGTAATATCGGTCTGCAGGACTTTGCGGATTTCGGGCAGCTGCTCCAGAAAATCCACGGTGATCCGTCCTGACAGGTCCCGGAAATCGCATTGGTCGCATTTCCTGTTCTGGCACTGGTATTCCATGACCTTTTCGATCAGGGTGGCCAATTCCGCGGCCGCGTCCCGGAGATTGTTTCCGATCAGGATGTTGATCCGGTCGTGGTCGATCGGGTGCTGGTCGTAGATTCCGGGGAAAAGAGCCGTTTTGAGAATGTCCAGGACGCGGTGAATGCGTTCCCTGCCGGCAAAACCGATCGTATTTTCCTTGAAGAAGAATTCCTCGTTGATCTTTTCCAGGTCCCGCGTCACGTGGGGCAGTTTTTCATCCAACCATTCGTCCAGATGCATGGAGTCCTCTCGTTTCCCTGTGGCATAACGTATTGATACGGAGATTACAACAAGAAAATAAAGGATTTGCTGGAAAAAGTCAATGACACTCCAGCCGTCTCGCTATAAAAAGAAAAGCCGTCCTTGCGGGCGGCTGATTTGTATTCAGACGTTCGGTCTTTACGCTTTTCGCGTCAGCTGGCGGTACACCATGTCTCCCAGGCCGATGCCCCCGCGTTTGGCCATGAGCATGGAGTATTGCTCGTATAGCATGTCTTCAAAAATTTCCTGCTTCAGGCCGCCGTTCAGCCATTCGCCCTTGGGAACAGTATTTCGCATGGATTTGAACATCATGTTGATGAAGAGGGATTCGAATTCCTGGGAGGCCTCGCGGATTTTGGACGGGTCCATTTTGGAGTAATTCCTGTCCCGATAGGAACGTACGGTTTCGCTGGTTCCCTGTTCCCGGGCCGCAAAGACCTGTTCGCTGCCGATCCGCATGGCTTAACCCCTCTGCCGGTCTTAATACCATTATCGGAAAAAACCGGAAAGAGGTAAGCCGTCCTAGCGGTTGGTATTCGTGGAGCGGGAGGCCGTTTCCCGAAGTTTCAACGCCTTGAACAGCAGGAAACTGGAGGCCGAATTGCCGCCCCATTCCCGGCTTTCCAGCCAGGATACGCGAACGCCCAGAAAACTCTTCTTCCGGACGAACTGGGAGGCATTGGAATCGGTCTGGATGTCCAGGAGAAGCTCCATTTCGCGTCCGGGGGGAATGGCGGGAAGAGTCAGGTTCTTTCCGGAGGGTTTTCCGGGAAAGACGGGCAGGAAATCCAGCTTGAAATTCTCCACGGTTTTGGGGGAGGTGTTGACTACGGTGAAACGCAACGGAAATTTCTCGCCATAGGCCACGGTCTGGGGGGCGTAACAATGGATTTCCAGGGGAACATACTGCATGATGGTTTTAAAGCGGTAAATGGTTTCCCCGATACCCATCATCCACTCGTAAGGCGTGTAGGGTCCCCGTTTGCCGAACATCGCGCGGTAAAGGTCGTTGATCAGGATGCCGTTGGCGTTCAGGGTATCGGAACCGAATTTGACGATCTGGAGATTGGCGTTGACAAAGTTCTCAATGGCGCTGACGTCGGAACCGGGCAGATCCGCGTTGTTGTAGTCTATGGAAAATGACACGATGATCCTGTTGAAATGAGCGGAGATCTTGGGTTGGCCGGAAATGGCCTGAAGATTGGCCAGGATCCGGTCATACGGCATGACAAAGTTCATGACCAGAAAGTCGACCCCGGCGTTGAGGATGATGGAAACCAGGTCGGGATTGGAAACGGCTTCCTCGTAGCTCAGGGAGTAAAAAACAGGTTTCCGCCGCGGAGAGCTGTCGATCAGGGATTTGAGATACTGCGCCGTGTAGTACTGTTTCCAGCGGTTGAACTGCTGCAGGATCTCCCTGTTCCGGAAGAGATCCGCGACGTGGTTGCGGCGGGAGTTTTCATCCATATCACGCCAGTTGCCCGGAACGGGGATCTGGTTTTCCTGGACGAATATTTCCGCCAGCTCGAAACCCTGTGAGGCGTCCAGAAACAGGTCGGAAAAACCGACATAGGAGACGTTGTCGTTGTTGAGGTAAGTGGCGTAGAGTCTCTCCAGCCTCTTTTTCCGGTTATCGTCCAGGAGGGAGATCGCCGACTGCTCTTCGTTCAAACGGCCATCGGAAAAGGACAGGGAAGGGGAGTAACCCATTTTTTTCAGATAGATGCCTTCCACTCTCAGAGCCTTCATCCAGACCCCGAAGTGCCTGCCTCTTTGCCGGATCCGGTCGGCCAGCACAAGCGATTCGTTGATTTTGTCGTTGTCCCAGGGCGAATCGGCGGAAACCGACTCCTCGAACGTTTTGGTGACTCCGCCCAGCATCAGGACCCCGTCCGCGGAGAGGAAATTCAGCCAGTCGCCGATGGCGTTCCAGTCCGCTTCCCGGGCGTCGGACGCGAGAATGTTTCTTTTGGAGATCCGCTCCAGAGAATCAATGCCGATAAAACTGACGCCCTTTTTCAGCTTGAATTTCGGGCTGAGTTCGGAAATATAGAATCCGGATTTGTCCCGGACGCCGGCTTCCGGCGTGTCGGGATAGCCGGTCGCATCCAGTTCAATATTGCCGGAGATGTCGGATGTTTCGGGATACCACGCGCCGGTCCAGATTTGGCGTTCCGGATCGTAGATCAGGCGGGTTTTGGACTGGCCGGTCAGGCTCTTGATCCGCCGGCCTTCGCTCGAGAATTCCACTTCGATGACGGAACGGTTCTCAGCGTTCGTGTTGCCTTTCCTGGTCATTTTCGCGATCACGAGGATGCGCTCATATTTGTTGTAGACCGCCTTGTCCGTGGAAACGGCAAGCGTATAATCCGGGTTCTGAACTCTCTGGAACCGCGAAAGCTGGCTTTCCTGAAAGTCCAGAGGCATGGTGGAAGATTCCAGAAGCTCCCGGATCACGCTGTGAAAAACGTTGCCCAGGACCAGGAGCGCTGCCAAAACGCCCAGAACGGCGAAGGAAAGAATCCGGCTGGTTTTCATCGATTACTCCTCTTTTTTGTCCAAGAAAGCCCGGACAGCCGGGTAATAAAGAATGCCGACAATGACCCCGGCCACGAGGGCTGCGGGGAAAAGCCAGATGACGCGGTTCGGGAAAATCCGGAAATAAAGAATCACAAAAAGAGACGCGAACAGGAATGACGCTACCGACGTGAACGCGAGCGACAAAAAGAGTTTCTGCTTCGTATTCATGGCTCCTCCGGGGTTATTATAAGGAACGGTCCAAAAAAAATAAAATCCGGGCGTATCGCGGTATCGGGTCCGATTGAGAGAATATCCGGCCTTCTTTATAATCACCGGGTGACGGGAGTGCGGGGAGCGTTAGATGACCCGGAAATATGACGTGATCGTGATCGGAGCCGGGCACGCGGGCATAGAAGCGGCTCTGGCTTCAGCGCGCATGGGCGTCAAAACGCTCCTGATGACCTCCAGCATAGACCTGATCGGTCAGATGCCCTGCAATCCTTCCATCGGCGGAATCGGCAAGGGACAGTTGGTCCGGGAGATCGACGCGCTGGGCGGAGAAATGGCCGTGGCCGCGGACGCGACAGCCCTTCAGTTCAGGACACTCAACATGAGAAAGGGGCCGGCTGTCCGCTCCACGCGCGTCCAGGCCGACAAGATTCATTACAGGACCCACATGCAGAAGACGGTCCTGGCGCAGGAAAACCTATCCGTGGTTCAGGACTGGGCCGAGGATCTGGCGGTTTCTGATCAGGGCGTTTGCGGCATGGTGACGGGAACCGGCATGCGGATAGAATCCGTCTGTGTTGTGGTTACGCCGGGGACTTTTTTAAACGGTCTCATCCATATCGGAGAGCGCGCGTATCCCTCCGGGCGTCTGGGAGAGGGGCCTTCTACGGCTTTGGCGGCGGTTTTCAGGAAAAAGGGTTTCCGGACGGGCCGTTTCAAGACCGGAACGCCGGCGCGGTTGGACGGAAGAACGATCGATTTCGGCGAAATGGACATCCACCCTGGAGACATCCCTGCGCGTCCGTTTTCGTTCTGGACGGACGCGGACGGCGGCATCCGCGAACGCGCGCAATTACCCTGTTATCTGACCCACACGACGTCCGAAACCCACGATATTATCCGGTCCAACATCGACAAAGCGCCCATGTATTCCGGCCGGATCAACGCCACCGGCGTCCGGTACTGCCCGTCCGTTGAGGACAAGGTCATGAAGTTTCCGGACCGGCTTCGTCATCACGTTTTCGTGGAACCCGAAAGCCGGGAAACGATCGAATATTATCCCAACGGTCTTTCCAACGGTTTTCCCCTGGATATCCAGGCGCGGATCATCGGCAGCGTGCCGGGATTGCGCAAGGCCGTCATGACTCGTCCGGCTTACGCGATCGAGCACGACGTGGTGGACCCGACGGAACTCTTGCCCACTCTGGAAACCAAGCGGATGCGGAATCTTTTCCTGGCGGGACAGATCAACGGGACAACCGGATACGAGGAGGCGGCCGCTCAGGGTTTGGTGGCCGGAATCAACGCCGCCAACAGGGCCATGGGAAGGCCGGAATTCGTGCTGGGGAGAACGGACGGTTATATCGGCGTCCTGATTGACGATTTGACCACGAAAGGAACAGACGAACCTTACCGAATGTTCACCTCCCGTGTGGAGCACCGTCTGCTCCTGCGTGAAGATAACGCGGACCGCCGCCTGTCTGAAAAAGGGTTCCGGCTGGGCCTGTTGCCGGAAAACCGCTATCGGCTCGTTCGGGAAAAGGAAGAAAAGATCCGCGGCGAAATCCGGCGGCTGTCCGAAACCTGGGTCCAGCCCTCGCCGGAAACGGATGACCTGCTGGCCAAAGCCGGATCAGGCCCCATGAGGAAAGGGACGCGGCTGTCCGATCTTCTCAGGAGACCTGAAGTGTCCCTGGAACTGATATACCGGCTATATCCGCCGTCCGAGCGTCCGTGTGCCGGCGTAATTGAAGAAATAGAAATAGAAATCAAGTATTCCGGATACATCGAGGAAGAAAAGCGACTGGTCGAATCGTTCAGCCGGTGGGACGCTTTGGCCATCCCGCCCGGGACTGACTACGCCCAAATCCGGGGTCTCAAAGCGGAAGAGGTCGAAAAACTCAGCGCCATCCGGCCCGGAACGCTCGGCCAGGCGTCCCGTATCCCGGGCGTGAGACCGGCGGCCGTACAGATTCTCCTGGTCGCGATCCGCGGCTCGTGATCCCGGATTAAGATTCCGGATCGGGATCCCTGGATCGGGATCCCCGGACCAGGATCCGTTTGACTGATCCGCAAAATCGGGCGGGTTTGTGCTTACGGTGTTGATGAATCGCGCGAAATCCTCTAAAATGAAAATGTCCGGGGGTCAAACCCCGGAAACGGACCGGCTTTCGCCGGTGGGGAATGTCAGATGAAAAAGGTTCTGATTGTGGGCGCCGGCGAAGCCGGACAGATGGTCGCGAGGGAGATCCGTAAAAAGAAAAACATCGCGGCCAAGTACCGGCTGGCGGGGTTTCTGGACGACTCGCAGCGCCGCAAGTCGGTATCGGGGCTTCCGGTTTTGGGGACGATTTCAGACGCTCCCGCGGTGATCCGGGATCGGGGAATTCAGGAAGTCATCATCGCCATCCCGTCGGCCGCCGAGGACGTGATCCGCAGGATCGTGTCCGTTCTGTCCCGATGCGAAGTTCCCGTGCGTATTGTGCCCGGGATTTACGAAATCATTGAGGGTCGGGTCCGTTTTGACCAGATCCGGCTGATCCGGCCGGAAGACCTCCTGGGGCGGGAAGAAGTGGGCTTTGACGCCGCTCAGATCCGTCCCTATTACCGGGGACGGACCGTGATGGTTACCGGCGCCGGCGGCTCCATCGGGAGCGAAATTGTCCTGCATCTCCTGAAACTGCCCGTCAGGAGAGTGGTGGCGTTCGGTCACGGCGAAAATTCCATCCACGCCCTCAAAACCGCCGCGGGCCGGGACGCCCGTTTTACGTTCTGTATCGGGGACGTGCGGGACGCCGGAAAACTGCGACAGGTCATTGCCCGATACCGGCCCCAGATCGTCTTTCACGCGGCGGCGCACAAACACGTCCCGCTGATGGAGGCCCACCCCGACGAGGCCGTGAAAACCAACGTCCTCGGTACGGAACTGACGCTCAAGGCCTGCGTTGACGGCGGTGTGAAACGCTTTGTCCTGGTTTCTACGGACAAGGCGGTGCGGCCGGCGTCCGTGATGGGGGCCACGAAAAGGATCGCGGAACGGATCACGCTTTCCTACAACCGCATCCAGAAAAAAACCTTCTGCTCGCTGACCCGATTCGGGAACGTTCTGGGGTCACGCGGCAGCGTCATCCCCACCTTCCGGCAGCAGATCGAACAGGGCGGGCCGCTCACCGTGACCCATAGGGATATGACCCGCTATTTCATGTCCATTCCGGAAGCCGCCCGTCTGGTGATCAAGAGCGCAACTCTTCTGAACGGGGAAGTGTTCGAGCTGGACATGGGTAAACCCGTGAGGATTTTGGATCTGGCCAAAAATCTTCTCCGGTTGTACGGATACGGGGAACAGGACGTGCCGATCGTTTTCACGGGGTTGCGGCCCGGTGAAAAAATGCACGAGGAATTGGCTTACCCCTGCGAAAGCCTGGTTCCGACGGTATTCCCGAAACTTCTGGTGTCCCGGGAAAGCGCCCCGGCCATGAGCCGCAACGAGATCGGGAAAATGGTGCGCGATCTGGAAACGGCGGCCTGTTCCGGACGGCCGGCCGCGGTCAGGAAAACGCTCGCTTTGTACCTGGGAACGGAACGCGGAGGCGGATTGTGAAACCCATTCCGTTTTCTCCTCCCGATATCATTCCGGCCGATATCGACGCGGTGGCGGACGTGCTCCGGTCCGGATGGATCACGACCGGCCCCAAAACCAAGGAGTTCGAACGGGACATCGCGGTCTATTGCGGGGCGGAGAGGGCCGTCTGCCTGTCTTCCGCCACGGCTGGGCTGGAACTGTGTCTCAGGATCCTCGGCATCGGTCCGGGGGACGAAGTCATCACGACCCCCTATACGTATGCCGCGACGGCCAACGTGATTCTGCACACCGGTGCGAAACCCGTGTTCGCCGATATCCGCAGGGATACGTTCGAAATCGATTCCGATGCCGTGGCCCGGGCCGTCAGCAAACGGACCAAAGCCGTCATTCCGGTGGATTTCGGCGGCCGGCCTTGCGATTACGATTCCCTGTTCGCCGTCCTGAACGCCAAAAAAAGGCTCTACCGGCCGCGGCGGGGAACCCTGCAAACCCGTTTTGAAAGATGTCCGGTGATCGCGGACGCGGCGCATTCGTTCGGGTCGAATTATCACGGGATCATGACCGGCTCCGTGGCGGACATGACGGTATTTTCCTTTCATGCCGTCAAGAACCTGACCACCGCGGAAGGCGGCGCCGTCACGTTCGGGTCCTTGCCGGATTTTCCGGCGGAAAAGCTGTATCACCGTTTCCAGCTGCTGTCGCTCCACGGACAGAACAAGGACGCGCTGGAGAAAATGCAGAAGGGATCCTGGAAGTATTCGGTGGATTTGCCGGGATATAAATACAACATGACGGACATGCAGGCGGCGCTGGGCTTGTCCCAGCTCAAGAGGTACGAAAAGGAAATATTGCCCGGACGGGAGAGGGTCTGTTCCGCATACGACGCCGCTTTCTCCGGCGACGAGCGCGTCATCATTCCGCCGTTTCGGGGTCCCGGCCGGAAATGGTGCTGGCATCTCTATCCCCTGCGTCTCCGCGGCGCGGAGGAGGACGAGCGGGACAGGATCATAACCGAGATGGCGTCTCAGGGAATATCCCTGAACGTTCATTTCATTCCCGTCGTGCTGCATCCAGCCTACCGGGAAAGGGGCTATTCCATCCGGACCTGTCCCAACGCCTACACCATGTACCGGAACGAGATCAGCCTGCCGGTGTATCCGGGTCTGCCCGGAGAGGATGTGCAGAGGGTGGTCTCTTCGCTCAAGCGCTTGCTGGATTGAACAAAGCCGAGGATTTCAGTTTGTTTTGTACTGGATTTCGGCGATTTCGCTGGGCCGGCTGTAAATGTTGTAAACCGCGCTGTAGGATTTGACATAGAAGAAGTAGTACTGGTCGTGAATGAGCGCAGTCAGGTTGGTGTAGTGGCTGACGTCAAAGGAATACCTCGTGGCCAGGACCACGGGTATCTGGTTGGGCAGAGTGGGTTGGTTGGTCTCTCCGGAGTAGGGCGGAACCGGATAACCGATATTGTTGACCAGGTCGCTTTGGTTGACCGCCATGAAGATGGTATAGCCCTCGAAGTAGGTCTCGTTATTGAAGCCCCAGAACTGGACCCGGATCATGTTGCTGATGTTGGACAGGGTCAATCCCAGAGGCGGTGTCAGGCCGATCACCGGCTCGAAACTCTCTATACCGCAGGACGAAAGAGACAGCGTGAGAGCCAGGAGGGCGCAAGCCGGAAGGGTCCCGAATTTCCTCATTGCCAAACACACGGTCCCGTTTTCCCCCGTTATTACCGGATCTGGATGACGGACACGCGCTTGCGTTCGTCCACGTCCTTGACCTGCGTCTTGAGAATTTCACCCATTTTAAAGTCCCGGGGGCTCTTATTGTCCAGCAGGCTGGAACGGTGGATCAAACCGGTCTGCCCGGGTAGGATCTCAATAAACACCCCGTAATCCTCGATCCGGACCACAGGGCCCTGCACGACTTCCCCTCTCTTGAACCCGTTGACGATATGCTGGACGATATGGGCGGCTTTGTCGTTGTTTGCGGTGCTCTTGGACGTGATCATCACCCTGCCGTCGTCCTCGATATCGATATTGACGTCCGCGACTTCCATGATCTTCTTGATCACGCGGCCGCCGCTGCCGATGACGGAGCCGATCTCGTCTTGCGGGATGGTGAGCATCTTGATCTTGGGAGCGTTCTCGGACAGGGCGTCGCGGCCTGTTTTGATCACGGCGTTCATCTTGCCCAGTATGAATTCCTTGCCCTGCCAGGCCTGTTCCAGGGCGTGCGCCAGGATGTCCCGGGGAATGCCCGAAGTTTTCACGTCCATCTGGAAACCCGTGATGCCCTGGTCGGTGCCGGCCACTTTGAAATCCATATCGCCGTAATGGTCTTCCAGGCCCTGGATGTCGGACAGGACCTTGTATTTGTTGGTCTGCGGGTCCCAGATCAGTCCCATGGCGATCCCCGCCACGGATTTCTTCATGGGGACGCCCGTAGCCATGAGCGCCAGGGAAGAGCTGCACACGGTGGCCATGGAGGACGAACCGTTGGATTCCAGCACTTCCGAAACGATCCGGATGGTGTAGGGGAATACGGTTTCTTCCGGCAGCATCGGTTCGATGGAACGGTGGGCCAGGTTTCCGTGCCCGATTTCACGCCGTGAAGGGGCCAGCGACCGTTTGACTTCGCCGGTTGAAAACGGCGGGAAGTTATAGTGGAGCATGAAACGGCGGGGTTCGCTGTCTTCGATGGTGTCGATAAACTGCACGTCGCTCGAGGACCCCAGCGTGATCACGCCCAGACTCTGCGTCTGGCCGCGTGTGAACAGGGCGGACCCGTGCACGTTATCCAAAACGTCCAGCTCGATGGTGATTTGCCGTATCTCGTCGGGTTTCCGGCCGTCCGGGCGGACGTTGTCGTCCAGAACCTGTTGGCGGAACACTTCCACTTCCGTGTCTTCCAGTATCTTTTTGGCTTCCTTGAGGGCTTCGTGCTCCTTGGTGATCCCGAACTTGGCCAGGGCGTCTTCGATGATCTTGTCAACGGCGGCCTGGCGGGATTTCTTGTCCTTGTTGACGTTGGCTTCCTTGAACAAAGGAAGGGCGAAAGAGCGCATGTCCTTGCGGACGGATTCCTCCAGGAGGAACTGGGGCGGTGCGACCTCGATTTTCTGGGGTTTGACCAAGGCGACCAGTTCTTCCACGAGCTCGATCATCTGGTTGATATGTTCCTGGGCGATTTCCATGGCCTTGAGGAGAATTTCCTTCGGGACTTCCTGGGCTCCGCCTTCCACCATGGTAATGCCTTTCCGGGTTCCGGCGGCCACGATGTTGAGCTGCGCGTCGTCGCAATCCAGAATGCTGGGATTGACCTGGAATTGGCCGTCCTTATAGATGATCCGGACGCCTCCCACGGGTTCCAGAAACGGAATGGGAGAGACGGACAATGCGGCGGAGGCGCCGATGATCCCCATGATGTCCACTGAATAAACCTGGTCGGCGGACAGCGTGGTGGCGATCACCTGGACTTCGTTGAAGAAGTTGTCCGGGAACAGCGGGCGGATCGGCCTGTCGATCAGGCGGGACACCAGGGTTTCCTTCTCGCTGGGGCGGCCTTCCCGTTTGAAGAACCCGCCCGGGATCTTCCCCGCGGCGTAGAATTTTTCGATATAATGGACGGTCAACGGAAAGAAATCAAAACCTTCCGGGACGTTTTTGGACATACAAGCCGTGACCAGCACCGAGTTCTTGCCGTATTTGACCAGAACGGACCCGTCTGCCAGTTTGGCCATCCGCCCCGTTTCCAGGGTGATTTCACGGTCGCCGATCTTGCGTTTGACGCTGATAGGATTCATAGCATATTCCTCATCGTTCTCATGTCCATGGGCCGGTTGGAAGGGTTACTTCGGGACGGGCATGGACTGAAGGGATTATTTTGACTCCATTTTCTTCATGAGTTCCGCGTAGCTTTCGGGGTTGGTCCTTTTCAGGTAATTCATCAGACGCTTGCGGCGCCCGATCAGGCGGACCAGTCCGCGCTTGGAATTGTTGTCCTTCTTGAACTGGCTGAAGTGCTCCGTCAGGCGCGAAATGCGCTGAGACAGAACCGCGATCTGGACTTCGGGAGAACCCGTGTCCTTTTCATGACGGGAAAAGTTCTTCATGACGGTCTGCTTGTCGGCCGTTACTTTCGGCATAGAAATTCCTCCGATAACAGGTTTTGCGGATCAGCACCTGTCCTGTATGTACGATACAGGTCAAGAATCACTCGCCTGTCATTATAAAGAACTTTCCCTAATTCTTCAAGATTCCGGAGCTTTTTTTCGCCCCGAGTCCTGCGGATAAAGAAGACGGTGTGTTCCGGACAGTCCCCGATTTTATCCGGATTTGAGTCATATTCCAGCACGTGGGTTTCGTTCCGGATCCTCCCGTTGCCGCCTTTGAGGGTGGGCCTGCGGCCAATATAGGTCATGGACGGATAGATCCTGCCGTTGCGGCGGTAGAGAGTGAAATAAACGCCCGAAGCGGGCAGGACCTGGGGGTTATCGGCCAGATTCAGTGTCGGAAAACCGATCTTTGCGCCCAGGCCGTCCCCTTTTTCCGATGGCGCCGTAATGGCGTAAGGCCTGCCCAGGAGTTCGCACGCCTGTTCAACGCGGCCGCGGTGGATGAGCGTCCTGATCGCGCTGGAACTGACCGTCCGCCCGGCGCGCACCACGCGGTCAATAACGCTGAGTGAGAATCCTTTTTCCCGTGCGGCCTTTTTGAGGCTGAAAGCCGATCCGGCGTTGTGCCGGCCGAACCGGAAATTATATCCGACAAAAAGGGACAGTCGCCCCGCTTTCCGGAGCAGGGATTCCAGAAAAACGGACGCCGGGAGATCGCGCACGCTTTGAAAATCGAGCATGACCAGGTGGCCGATCCCCAGCCGTTCCAGCGCCCGCGCCTTTTCTCCGGTTGCGAACAGGGTGCCCCGGAACGCAGCGGGGTTGAGAAACTCCACGGGCGCGCGGTCAAAGGTCACCGCCACGGTCGGTTTGTCTCCCGCGGCTTCGCGCAGAGCGCTGATGATTTTCCTGTGCCCCGGATGCAGGCCGTCGAAATTACCGATGGTGACAAAGGCCGCGGAAAAGTCGGGCAGGTCCTCCAGAGTCCGGTATATTTGCATCATGGCTTTGCGTCCAGTTCTTTCAGAACGGACAGCGCGTCCGGAAGGCCGGATACGACCCGGTCCGCCCTGGAAAAATCCTGGCCCTGCGAATAGACCGACAGAACGGCGATTACGAAACAGCCGGCCGCCCGGCCCGACGCAACGCCGTTCTCGGAATCTTCCAGCACGGCGCAATGGGCGGGGCCGACCCCCAGAGCGTCCGATGCGGCCAGATAGATGTCCGGGTCCGGCTTTCCGTTCGCGACGTTTTCGGACGTCTGGATATGGTCAAAGTACTTTCTAACGCCGAGTTTGTCCAGGGTGAGGTCCGTCATCATCCGGTTGTTGCCCGTCGCGACTGCCAGTTTTTTACGGCCCCGGAAATAATCCAGGATTTCAAAAAGGCCGGGCATGGGTTTTAAGTCGGATTCGATCCGTCTGATCATCATTTGGTCGCGGACGGCCAGAAGTTTTTCAGGGCTCTCGGGTATGCCCAGTTCCCGGGCGAAAATGCCCATGGATTCCAGGGGTTTGCGGGACATGAGTTTCCGGAGAACGGCGTCCGTCAGTTCCATGCCGTAGGAACGCGCGATTTCCCGTTCGCTGTCTATGAAGAGCCGTTCGGTGTCGGCCATCAGGCCGTCCATGTCGAACAGCAGGGCGCGGATCCTATTTTCCGGCATGGCGGTTGGCTCCGAAACCGAGCAGGCGGGTCAGGACAAAATAAAACAGAGCGAACAGGCCGAATTCCGCCGCTCCGGTCAGCATGGCCGGCGCCGGTGAAGTGACGGCGCTGTAAACGTACCGGTGGAAAGGGTGGATGACTGCGACGCCCGCGCCGGCGACCGCGGCCTGGACGATCATCCCGGGCATCAGGGCCCGCCAGAGACCCGAGCGGGGGGACAGTTTTTCCAGACGCCAGACGTAGAACGCGAACGTCATCCAGGACGCAACCAGGTCTCCGATGAACACACCCAGGTAGCCCACCGAGGGAATGAGGCAGAGAAAATACAGCCCGAAACTGGAAACAAAAACGACGGCGTTCGCGGCCAGCGGCGTGCGTGCGTTCTGCGCGGAATAGAAAATCCGCTCAAACAGGATGACGCAAGCCATGGGAAGCAGGGCGCCGGCATAGACGGTGGTCGCCGCATAGGTCTGTTCCAAAAGGCCGGCGTAGCGGCCCAGGTTTCCGGTCAAAAGCCGCATGGTGTCGCGGAAGAGAACGTTGATAACCGTTTCGGAATAGAACAGGAAATACAGCGTGACCGGGATCATGAAATAAAAAAGCAGGGCAAAACTTTCCCGAAGGCTCTTTTTGAAACCTTCCGCGTCCCGCGCGGCGTGATAACGCGACAGCATGGGCAGGAGAACGGCGCCGATGGCCAGGCCGAAGATCCCCAAAGGCGCTTCGATCAGCGTGATCACGTTCAGGAAAATGAGCGAAGCGCCCCGGAAAAAAGACAGAAACTGGGTGGTGGCCAGGTTTTTGACCGTGAGGACCAGCATGTTGAGCGAAGTCGGGATGAACAGTTTCCAGAATTCGCCCATGCGCGGGTCCCTCAGGTCCATTCTGGGGCGGTAGCGGAATCCGGTTCCGGGAAGTTCGAGCAATTCCGCCGCGACCATGAGGAGGCCGCCCAGCACAACCCCGACGGCCAGGGAATAAACACCCAGCTGCCTGGAAAAAAGCAGGGGACACAGGATGAAAGACAGGTTGAACAGCACGGGCGCGAAAGACGGGGAGGAAAATTTCCTGTGGGAGTGCAGAACGCCCATTCCGATGGCATAAAGGGATATGAAGATCGTGAAGGGCATCATGATCATGACCAGGCGGATGGAACTGGCCAACTCGGGACTGCCGGGTTTCAGGCCCAGAACGAGCGGCGGGAAATAGAACGGCGCCAGGAGAATGCCCGCGAGCGTGATAAGCGAAGTGATGATGACGAAAAGATTCAGGACGGTCGCGGCAAAACGGGACGCGGAAGCCTCCCCGTCCTTTTCCAGCGCCTTCCTGTAAACGGGAATGAACGCGTTGGACAGGGCGCCTTCCCCGATATATCTGCGCAGCGTGTTGGCGATCCGGAATGCCAGGACAAACGGGTCCGCGGACGCGCCGAAAAGATAACTGATCAGCGGCTGCTTGATCACGCCGGTCAGGCGGGAGAAAAATGTCCCGATGGAGTTCACGGCCGTATGGCGGTAGGATAAGAGCCTTTTTTCAGCCATGTCAGTCGAGAAGGAAATCCAGTTTGAGCGCCCAATGGTTGAAAGCGAACCCGTCTTTCAGGTTGTAGAGCGCCTGGGGAACGATGATCGGGTCCCCGTCGGTATCGGGAACCTGGTAGTTGGTGGCGGATCCCGTGGGGCGGTAATCCCTGGAGGGGGAGTCGAACGATACGGGAAACGGAAAGCCCATGCCCCACTCGAACTGGATCAGGATGTTTTCCGTGATATGGATCCCCGCGTTGGCGAAGACGCTGCCGTAGGCCTGAGAATAGGGGAAATCGTATTTTGTGCTGTTGGTCGTGAAATTGAACGTCCCGAACCCCCAGTGGATGCCCGCGCCCAAGCCCAGCTGGAAAAACTGAAGGAACAGGGGGTTGAACTGGACCTGGGGGTACAGGACCAGGTAGTCCATCGTGATGGTTTTGGTCAGGTTGCCGAAGAAATAATCCATCCCCATGATAAACTGGAATAACTCGGCGCCGGGCAGTTTCATCGCAAACCGGAATCCGTAAATGGAATTGCCCGAGATTACGGCGTTGTCAGAAGTGCGCGGGTCGAGTTTGAGGCCGCCGATTTCCAGCGCCATGTCCTTGCGTTTCCACACCAGGTCGAATTTCTGCGCGGGGCGCGACGGGGCCGGTGTTTTCGGTGTTTCTGTGGTCCTCCGGCTTTTTACCGTCCGTTCCCGGTCGGAGGACAGCGGGGAGACCGGAGAGACCGGAGAGACGGAGGAGGACTGTTTCTCGCGGGACTTCTGGTCCTGAACCCGCTGGCGGGACTTCTGGTCGGGCGGGATGGGAGCGAGGGTTTCCCCGTTGTACCGGCGGACGGTCCGTTCCGCCAGGAGCGGCAGAAGTTCCATGAGGCCCTGAGCGTCCCAGGTTTCGGCCCGTTCCGCGAAACGGATTTCGGCCGTTGTGGTGTCTATGCCCTTGAGATTCAGGATAAAACGGTCCTGCCAGTCGCCGATCGTGACCAGAATGATGACCGACGCACCGGCGATGTTTCCGATCTTGACGGCTTCCGTTTCGGTCAGTCCCGCGAGCTGAAGTTTCTGTTCCTGGAAAATTTTGGCGAGCTGGGTCCTTTCGACCAGGCTGAAGGGCCTTCGCGGCTGGTTGACCAATTCGGTCTGGTATGTTTCCGTCAGGATATCAGCGTCAATGGGTTGCTCCGACTTGGATTCAAAAGTCAGAATGGCCACTTTCTGCCTGGGAGATTCCGGACCTGCGGCCACGGTCACGACCGGTAAAAGACCCAACAGGATGAGTCCGGGGATCAGACGGGTCTTGATCATTTATTTTCCTTCCCTCTGCGGCGGCCGCCGCCAACGAGCGTCATGAAGCCGGGATCATGCCCCGCTTTGTCAGCAACTCCCTGAGTTTCTGTTCGTTTTCCTTTTTCAGCGGACACAGGGGCAGTCTGAATTCGGCGCCGCGGATCAGGCCCATCATGTGGGCGGCGGTTTTGACCGGAATGGGGCTTGACTCGATGAACATCGCGCGGTGGAGCGCCAGGGTGTCTGAATGGATGGCCCGGGCCTTTTCGTGGTCGCCGGAAAAATAGGCCTGGAAAAGGCCTGACAGCGCCCGGGGAGCGATATTGGCCGTCACGGAAATTGCGCCGACCGCGCCGACGGACAAAAGCGGCAGGTTGATGAAGTCGTCGCCTGAAATCAGAAGGAAGCCGCTTTTGGATTGTTCCAGGATTTCCGCGCCCTGGCGGGCCGATCCGGTGGCTTCCTTGATTCCCACGATGTTCGGGACCTCGGAGAGTTTCGCCACGGTTTCCGGCGCCATGTCCACGCCGGTGCGTCCGGGCACGTTGTAGAGAATCATGGGCAGGGCCACCTGGTCGGCGATGGTCTTGAAATGCCGGTACAGCCCTTCCTGGGTGGGTTTATTATAGTAAGGGGTGATGGACAGGTGCGCGTCGGCGCCGTCTTCCTTTGCGGACTGGGCCAGTTCAACGGCTTCCCGGGTGGAATTGGATCCCGTTCCGGCGATCACGGGCACGCGGCCCTTGACTTTCTTGATGACAAACTCGATCAAGTCCTTGTGTTCCTGGTGGGACAGCGTGGCCGATTCGCCGGTGGTACCGCAGGGGACAATACCGCTGGTCCCGTTCGCGATGTGGAATTCGATCAGCTTCTCCAGATCCTCGTAATCGATGGAATCGTTCCGAAACGGCGTGATGATGGCGACGATCGAACCACTGATCATAACGGCCTCCGTTCTCGCGGTCCGGGGATTATGTTAATGGCAACCGGGTTTTTCGTCAAACGCCGGATCGGCTGCGCGGGTCCCGGGCGGTCTTGACAGATCAGGCGGGTCCCCATAGAATATTTCTTCTGTTTTTATCGGAGAGAAATATGAAGATTCCATCTCCATCTGTCGTCAACGGACGGTTCCTGACGGGCGGCATCCCTGCAGAAGATCTCGTGCGCGAGTTCGGAAGTCCCCTCTATGTTTACGACGAGTCCGTGATACGCTCGCGGTATCAAAAGCTGAACCAGGCCCTGTCCTACCCGAAAAAGCGCATCCACTACGCCATGAAGGCGAACAATAACATGGCCGTTCTGAAAGTTCTCCTGGGGGAGGGCTGTTATATCGATGCCGTTTCGCCGGAAGAAGCCCGCATAGCCATGAAAGCCGGATACCCGGCCGACCGGATCCTGCTCACGGCCGTGAACCAGACGCCAGAAGACATGCGATTTGCCGTCCAGAAAGGCATTCCCCTGAACATCGGTTCCGTTGCCGCGCTGGAAACGTACGGAAGTCTCTTCCCGGGGACGGCGGTCTCGATCCGGGTCAACCCGGACTTTGGCGCCGGCCACCACAGCCATGTCATTACCGGGGGACGGGAGAGCAAGTTCGGCATATTCCACGGCGCGCGCGATGCCAGCGACGTGGGCAGGGCCATGGAGATCGCGAAAAAGTCGGGATTGAAAATCGTGGGGGTGCACGCCCACATCGGTTCCGGTATCCTGGACGAACGCCAATATATCGATCTCATGAAAATCATCCTGAAACTGGCCTCGGAGATACCCGGTCTGGAATTTGTCGATTTCGGCGGCGGGATCGGGGTCCCGTACCGTCCGGAAGAAAAGGAATTTGACCTAGCCGGTTTCGGCGCGCACGCGGACAGGCTGATGTCGGATTTCAGCCGCTCCTACGGATCCGAGCCGGTTCTCGCCCTGGAGCCGGGCCGTTATCTCGTGGCCGAGTCCGGGACGCTCCTGGTGACGGTGACGGACGTCAAAAAGACGCCGAAATTCCATTTTGTGGGCGTGGACTCCGGTTTCAACCATCTGATCCGTCCCATGGCTTACGGGAGTTACCATCCCATCGTCAACTCCAGCCGTCCGGAGGGAACCGCCAGACCCGTGGTCGTGGCCGGATACCTGTGCGAAAGCGGAGACCTGTTCACGCGCGGCGAACACGGTCCGGAAGAACGGCTGATCGCGGACCCCCGGGTCGGGGACGTTCTGGCCGTTATGAACGCCGGGGCTTACGGTTTCGCGATGGCCTCAAATTACAACGCCAGGCCCCGTCCCGCGGAAGTCATGATTTCGGACGGCCGGGCGAAGCTTGTCCGCAGGCGGGAATCTCTGGACGATATGCTGGCCTGCCAGCTGTAAACCCGGACTTGGGTCCGGTACTCAACCGATCAATTTCCGCCCTTCTCAATCCGCTACAGGCGCTTGATTCAGGGCATTTTCATTTCTTTACTTGCCTTTCGATTCAGCGTATAATGTTTTTCGGGCGTCAAAGCAGCGAGCGAGGGCCTGATTCCGCAAAAGGAGAGGGTTTTATGTTCAAGAAAATGAAGATGCAGAACAAGTTGCTGCTTTTGATCGTTTCGTCCGTTCTGGTCTTCCTCTTTGTGGTGGTCTGGATCATCACATCCTCGTTTTCGGACATGATCAGGCGGTCCGTGGAAAACGAATCAGTCCAGCTGGGGTACCGTTACAGCGCGATGATCAAGAGCGAAATGGACCGGGCCCTTTATATCACGCGCGGCGTGGCCCATATGTTCAACCATTACCGGGATTATCCCGCCGCCGACCGCAGACGCCTGTTCCAGAGGCATATGCGGTCCGTGATCGAGGACAACGATTCCCTCTACGCGATCTGGTCTGTCTGGGAACCCAACGCGCTGGACGGTCAGGACGAACGATACCGCCGCATGCCGGGTCATACGGAGATCGGGCGGTTTGCCCCCACGTTCTTCCGGCAGAACAACCGGGTCCGCGCGGCCGGGACAAGCGAAAGCGAACTGGCCGAAGAGCCCGCCTATTACATGGTCCCCAAAAAGACGCTCAAAGAAATGGTGGAAGACCCGTATTACTATACCTATTCGGGTGACGCGAAGGACAACCTGTTCAGCGTGAGCATGGTCGTGCCCGTTCTGGAGAACGGCCGTTTCCTGGGCGTTGTGGGCGCCGATCTCCTGCTGTCCTCGGCCCAGAAAGTCCTGGACCAGATCAAACCCTACGATACGGGATACGCCATGCTGATCGCGAACAACGGCGTCATAGCCGGGCATCCCGATACCAACCGGGTGTCCAACCTGCTGGCCCTGGTTTACCCGGAATGGGAAAAGAAATACAACCTGACGTATAATGTTTCGTCCGGCAATCAGGTCATTTTCCGCACCCAGGAAAAGTCGTATCAGGAACAGAAACTCATGGCATTCGTTCCTTTCCAGATCGGGGACAACGAGAAAAAATGGAGCCTGGCCATCGCCATACCCGCCCACAAGGCGTTCGCGCGTCTGACGAGCTACTTTGCGGTCATCAGTACGGTGCTGGGGATCGGGATCGTCGCGATCGTCCTGATCATCCTTCTGATCGCCCGCCGGCTTACGAAGCCCATCGTCGGGATGACGGAAACCCTGACGGACATCGCCGGAGGCGAGGGTGACCTGACCAGGCGCATTCGCGTGGACAGCCAGGACGAGGTCGGGAAACTGGCGGAGAATTTCAACCAGTTTATCGGGCATTTGAACGACGACCTGGTGGCGGTGGAGAAAGCGTCATCGCGCATGAAGACGGGCGCGGACCGGTCCCGCGAGCTGATGGAGCAGAGCGTTTCCCGGAATATCGACGTCATCCAGGCCAGCATCACCAAGATCGACTCCCAGACGGAAAACTCCACGTCGGGAATCGAGGAACTGACCGCCACGCTGGAGGAAATGGCCAGGAACATTGACAGCATCATGACCACCATGACGCGGCAGGCCTCTGCCGTGGAGGAAGGGGCCAGCTCGATCGAGGAAATGGTCCGCAACATCGAAAACACGACCAATCTCTCCAAGAAGTCCCACGAAATTTCCGGCAACCTGAACGGCGTGGCGAGCGAAGGCGGCCAGGCGGTGAAGAATTCCATCCGGTCCATCCGGGACGTGGCCGAATTCTCCCAGCAGATCCTGAAACTTCTGGGCCTCATCACCAATATCGCCAAGCAGACCAACCTGCTGGCCATGAACGCGGCCATCGAGGCGGCGCACGCGGGAGAGGCGGGAAAGGGGTTCGCGATCGTGGCGGACGAGATCCGCCGCCTGTCCGAGGACACGAACAAGAACGCCCGGGACATCGGCGAAGTCGTGAGCACGATCGTGGGGAAGATAGACGAGAGCGTGAAACTGTCCGAACGCGCGGGTGTGGGTTTGGACACCATCACGGCCTATTCCCAGCAGAACGTCCAGATCATCAGCCAGCTGTCCCTGGCCATGACGGAACAGAACAACGGCGCGAAGGAGATCCTGAAAGCCACGCAGGAACTGGTGAAGATCACGGAGGAAGTCAAGGTCTCCATGACGGAGCAGAAACACGCCACGGACGAATTCGGGTCCGCCCTGCGCAGTCTGAGGGACCTGTCCCTGGACAGCAAGGAAAACATCAAGAAACATCTGGACAATCTCAATGAACTGGTCGCCGTTCAGGACGAATTCCGGACCATCGTTCTCGAGAACCAGACGGAAGCCGAAAAGCTGCACAAGCTGGTGGAGAAATTCAAGCTTTCGGACGCGTCGGAAACGGAAAAGACAGGTTTAAAACTGGTGGAATAACCTGCTCGCGGCGGGATTGGCTTTCATGAATATGCTGAATCAAAAGTTGTATTCCTGATCGGCCACTGCCTGAGTCCGTACGGGTGTTTCCCGGCTCAATATCCCCGCCGTTCATTCAGGGTTTCCCTCTTGCCCCGGATATCATCCAGGGTGTCGGCCCCGATAAAGACCATGCTTCTGCGGATTTCATTGGCGATCCTCTGGAAATACTGCCGCACGCCCTGAATACCCCCGCCCACGGCCGCGATCATGACCGGCCTGCCGATCATGACCAGATCGGCTCCCAGAGCCAGGGCTTTGACCGCGTCCGCGCCGCTGCGCACGCCCCCGTCCAGAATGATGAGCGCGTCCGAACCGACGGCTTTTTTAATCCCGGGCAGGGCGTCTATCGGGGAAATGAGGGCGTCGCTGACACGACCGCCATGATTGGACACGATCAATCCCCTGACGCCGGCCTGGACGGCCTGTACGGCATCCTGGGGGGACAAAACGCCCTTGAGGATGAACGGAAGTTCTTCCGCCGCTTCCACCAATTCCTGCAGTTCCTCGCGGGTTTTCGTGCAGGTATTCTGGCCTTTCATGTCCATGGTGAGGAACGACGCGGCGTCAATATCCATTCCCACGGCCGCGGCGCCCACTTCACGGGCGGCCCGGATCCGCTCGATGATCTGTTTGTTGTCCTGACGGGGTTTGAAGACAGGCACGGCCAGGCCGAAATTCTCCATCACAACGCGGATGCCGATCCGGAATTTTGTGGGGGTCGCACCGTCACCCACGAATCCTACGGTGCCCGCCTGGTTCGCGCCCTTCACGACGGCCCGGGCCAGGTCCAGTTCGCCGATCGCGCCGCCCAGATTCGTGATGGAACCCGTCAGCGGTCCCGGAAGCGCGGGGAATTCCAGCGGCAGTCCGAAAAAAGACGCCGTGGTGTCCACATTGCGAGTGGCATTGATGTAGGCCGGTATGATATCGAAGGAGCGGATGCGCCTGACGGAGTTCACGAATCCGTCTCCGGTCGCTATCCCGCCTACGCCGGGCATCATGCCGCGGCATTTTTCCCCGTTGCAGTCCGGGCAGGCGAAACATTTCCCGTTAAAGCGGGTCTTGGCCCGTTCTGAAATCACGCTTTCGGGTATGATCTGGTCGTCGTCCTCCCGGGTACGGATCCGGATGGCGCGCACGGCGGCATGGGAGGACATCAGGGCTTCACGGAGCGTGGGCGCCGCAACGATCACGTGACCGCTCTTGTCCATGTTGTTCTGCGGGGAACGGATTTTCTGGCCCGGTTTGGCGTCCAGGAAAACGTTTTTGACGCCCGGGATTTTCGCTGCGGCGTCCGCTCCGGCTACGTCCTGCACGATGCCGGGCGGGGCGATCACGGAGCGTTCAACGGATACGAACCGGAGTTTGGGCTCCAGCCCTGTCGGCTCGAGTCCTAGGGCCACCCGGACCATGTTGGTCATCAGGTCAACACCCGTGGAATAGGGGTAAGTATAAGCGGACATGAAACCGCCGGAAAGCCGCGCGGCAATTTCCCCGATATAGCATCCGCTGGACGAAACCTTGATGTCCCCTTTCGCGGCCCCGTGGGTGATCCCCAGGGCCCGGATGCCTTTCTGGAAGGTGTCCACCGCGTAATGGATCAGGTCTTCGGGGAGCGTGGACGGCATGATGTGGCCGGTTTCCACGAAGAACGGGTCGTACTCGATAATGCGGTCGGCCACTCCGGTGATGTGGATCTGGTCGCGGTAAATCAGCGCGTCTATGGAAAGCTCCGGGGCGTCGATATACTGTTCCAGGACCACTTTTCCCGTGGGGGAATTGTGCATGGCCTGTTCAAAGCCTTCCTTGAGGTCTTCCAGATTGAAGACCCGCCGGACTCCGCGGGCGCCCATGTTCTTGGCCGGCTTGATGACGCAGTCGCTTCCCAGGCGTTCCAGGACTTCAATGGCTTTGGGGTAGGTGTCGATCACGTCAAAATCCGGAACGGGGATCTTGGCTTTACGCAACACCCGGCGCATTTGGGATTTGTCCGTGGCGTTCAGGGCCGCTTCGGGTTCAATGCCGGGAAGACCCAGCTTTTTCGCGCAGACGGCCACGGTATAGGACGCGTCCGTACCCACGGTCAAAACGCCGTTAACTGGGCGCTTTTCGCGATGGAATCTTTCCAGGAGCAGGGAGGTGTTTTCCGCGTCCAGTGTGCTGGAATTGATGAAATCATCGGCGATGGCGACGCCCTGCGCGCCGGGATTCATGTCCACGGCCACCACAAACGCTCCGGCGCGTTTTGCGGCTTCAATGACGGGAACCTGCAGGAGACCGGCACCGATAACGGCCACGGTCCGGCCTTTCAACGAATCCATCTGGGCCTGCCTCTGATCGGCTCTTTTCCTCTAAGAACGGCCGTCCCCGGCCCGTGAGCGCGGGATCTGTTCCCGGCGTGCGTTCAGGCTGAGGACGGCCGATGCGTCTTCAATTACTTCCGGAACGGAAGGTTTTTCAGGGCGTTCTGGATCGCTTCGGTCGGGTAATCGTAGTCCTCCAGCTTGTTGTCCATATAGAGCTGATAGGAGGAGAGGTCGAAGTATCCGTGTCCGCTGAAGTTGAAGAGGATGGTTTTCTTTTTCCCTTCCTCCTTGGCCTTCAGGGCTTCCTCGATCACGCATTTGATGGCGTGGTTGGTTTCCGGCGCCGGCACAATGCCTTCCGTGCGGGCGAACAGGATCCCGGCGTCGAATACTTCCTTCTGGAAATAGGCCCGGGCCTCGATGAAACCCTGATCAACGCCGGCGCTGACCAACGGGGCCATGCCGTGATAGCGCAGACCGCCGGCATGGATGGCCGGGGGCATGAAACTGTGGCCCAGCGTGAACATTTTGACGATGGGGGCCGTGCCCGCCGTGTCGCCGTAATCGTATTCGTAAGCGCCCTTGGTGATGGTGGGGCAGGCCTTGGGTTCGACGGCGATCACGTGGGTCTTTTTATTTTTCTGGATCTTGTCCATGACGAACGGGAACGCGATTCCCGCGAAGTTTGACCCGCCGCCCACGCAGCCGATCACCACGTCCGGATAATCCCGCACGTAAGACAGCTGTTTTTTGGCTTCCAGGCCGATGATGGTCTGGTGCATCAGAACGTGGTTCAACACGCTGCCCAGCGCGTACTTGGTGTCCTTGCTGGAGGCCGCGTCTTCCACCGCTTCGCTGATGGCGATACCCAGGCTTCCGGGGTTGTCAGGATTTTCCGCCAGGAGTTTACGGCCGTAATTGGTCAGGTTGGAAGGACTCGCGATGCATTCCGCGCCCCAGACGGCCATGATCTGCTTGCGGGACGGCTTCATGTCGAAGCTGGCCTTGACCATGTAAACCCTGACCTGCAAACCGAAAAGTGAACCCGCCAGGGACAGCGCGCTGCCCCACTGGCCCGCTCCGGTTTCGGTGGTGAGGCGTTTCACGCCTTCCATTTTGTTGTAATAGGCCTGCGCGATGGACGTGTTGGGTTTGTGGGAACCGGCCGGGGAAGAGCCCTCGTATTTATAGTAGATTTTGGCCGGCGTGCCCAGCGCTTTTTCAAGATGGATGGCGCGGAACAGCGGAGACGGGCGCCAGCGGGCGTAAACGTCCAGAACCGGTTCCGGGATCTTGATCCATCTCTTTTGGGAGACTTCCTGTTCGATGAGCGACATGGGGAAGAGGGGAGCCAGTTTGTCGGGAGTCAGCGGGTTGCCGTCGGGACCCAGAGGCGGGTCCAGGGGTTTGGGCAGGTCCGCCTGGATGTTGTACCATTCCTGCGGCATGTCTTTCTGAAGAAGGTCGATTTTCTGAATGTTCATAATGCGCACCGTCCTAATCAGTTATTGAAAAGAAAAGGGCATGGTCACCATGGGTGACCATGCCCGCTCATTATAAGATGGTCGGGGAGAATCTACAACTTTCCAGGAGGAAAGCGCAGGTCAAGAGAGTCCTATTTGAACGCGGCCAGCGCGTCCGCTTCGCTGTCGTAGATATCGAAGAAGCTGGTCAGTTTGGTCAGCTCAAACACCTTCCGGACCGACGCGTAAACGTTGATCAGCTTCAGGGCGCCGCCCACCTTCTTCAGGTTGGACAGGCTGGAAATCAGGACGCCGATCCCGGAGCTGTCAATGTAACTCACCTTGTCCAGGTTGATGATGATGTTCACTTTGCTCTTGTTCATTTCTTCTTTGATCTTTTCCTTGATTTCGGGAGCGTTATAAAGATCGATTTCCCCGTTAATATCAAAAACAACGATCTCTCCCGACTCTCTCCTGTTGATTTCCATACATTCCTCCTGTTTGACTCGGCTATCCGATCAGACCCGCGTTATTTATATTTCAGAACCAACAGCGTTTCGTCGTCATGCTGGGGCGCCGCTCCGGCGAAACTGGTCACCGCTTCCAGGATCTTGTTCGCGATGTCCCGCGCCGTTTCCCTCTTGTATTTCCGGATCACCTCTTTGAAACGCTCCATTCCGAATTCTTCATGCGCCATGTTCATGGCTTCGGTAATGCCGTCCGTGTAAAGGACGGCAATGTCGCCCTTCTCAAGGATCGTGTAATTCTGGCCGTATTCAACGCCGCTCATGATGCCCACCGGCATGCCGTCCGTGTCCAGGAACTCGAAATTATCCTGATTGGACCGGTACAGCATCAGAGGGCCGTGTCCAGCGTTTGTATAGCTCATTATACCCTTTTCAGCGTCAAATAGCAAGTAATACCCCGTGGCGTACCGGTCCTCGACGATTTCACCGGCAATCGTGTCGTTCAGCTTGATCAGGACCTCGCGGGTGTCCTGATTCAGGGACGCAATGGTCCGGAGGATGCTCCGGATCATGACCATGATCAGGGAGGCCGGAACGCCCTTTCCCGATACGTCGAACATGGTCAGGGCGATCTTGTTGTTGCTGAAATCGATGTAATCGTAATAGTCGCCGCCCACGCCTTTGGCCGGGATGGAAAATCCGTAAATATCGTACCGTTCCGCGTTGGGGAAGGTGTGGGGAATGAGGGAGGACTGGATCTCCGCGGCCACGCTGATTTCCTTTTCCGCCTGCTTTTTCTCGAGCACCTGCTGGTACATTTGCAGCTGCTTGATGGTAATGGCCGCCTGTTCGCCCAGCGTTTCCAGAAGGCTCAGGTCGTTCTCCTGGAAGAGTTTGGAATCGTCGATGACGGTCAGAACGCCGAAGATGTCGTCCTTGGATTTGAGCGGGACCGCGATAAACGACTGGACCTTGATGTAATCGGGCAGGGTTTGTTCGAAATTGGGGTCTTTGGAAATGTCCGGAATGAATATGGGTTCCCCTTTTTCCGCCACCTTGCCCAGGTATCCTTCGCCCACGGCGATCTTTTCGGACTGGAACTTTCCAACGATGATGCTTTCCGTCAGGGTCAGACCCGCCGTGACCTTGATGGTCTTGGTGGGGGGGTAGAGGCCGTTCACGTGCTTCACGATCAACCGGTTCGTGATCGGGTCCTTCAGGAGGGCGGCACCGCCCCGGGCGCCCGTTCCCTTGACGGAGTCCTCCACGATCTTGCGGATCACGATATCCTGTTCGATATCGCCGGAACCCACGATGGCGCTGATTTCTTTCATCAGCGTAACGATCATGTCCTTTTCCTTGACCAGGCTGACCACGCGGTCCTGGATGGATTCGATATAGTCCGTGTGGTTGGCGAACGCGAACGCCACCATAAAGAGCACAAAAAACGCCGCGCGGACAACGAACCAGGTGGGCTGGGTCAGGATCAGGTCCGGAGACAGGACCGCGATGAAAGTGAACGCCATCTCAACGATGAGGATCGCGACCAGCCGCTTTTTATAACGGTAAATGGTTTTCAGGATATTGGCTATATAGCCGTATATGGACGCGATGATAATCCAGGTGGTGATCAGGATGGCGATCTTCCAGGCGGCCAGAAGCGAACGGCTCACGATGCTGGTTTTCAGGAATTCCACGACCCTGTTTGTTGTCACGAAGGTTTCCGGGTTTCCCTGAAGCCAGGACGTTCCCGCGACGAAAAGCGCGATGAGCGTGGCGATCACGCCCTGGATCCACATGGCCGTCCGGGCCGATTTGGTGGAATGTTCCTCGGCCGTTTTGCGGGCGTACAGGAACAGGTGGCAGATGCCGAGCGCGTAAATGATATCGAGGTACTGGAAAATGAAGTAATTCAGCTGGTACAGGGGGTATTTGGCGGGGTTGATCTGCACGCTGGTCGTTGCGCCCGAGGTGACCGTCATCAGGTCCACGTTGAAGAAACCGATCGCGATGAGGGCGGCGGATTTCACGGCGGAAATCAGGAACACGGCCATCAGTTGTTTGAAGGTGACGATCCGGTAGCGCCGGTAATCGATGAACATGAGGAGTCCGATAGACAGAGCCACCACCAGATCAAACCACAGGATGAAAGACAGGGTCATGAACTCCTCCTCGCCGACCTCGGCGGGCTGCGCGCGCCTGTTTTAAGAAAAAAACGGCCCGGATCAGGACGTTGAAACCGTTGTCCGGCCGCGCGCGCTAATATCCTAATACTCTTTTCATTTTTGTCAAGGCCTTCTGTTCCCAGTTGGCGCTGGACGTGGCCCAGAGGCCGGTCAGGGACTCCGCCCGCTCTCCGCCGATATTGGAAACCCGGCTCAATTCGGCCTGTCTGTCTCCCAAGAGCGAGACTCTGAGCGACGCGGCCGCCTTCATGATGCCGTTTTCCAGACCGAAGGCCGTTATCGGCATCCCGTTGGTGACGCCGTTTTCCCGGCCCGCCGTGATCCGGTAACGGCCGGGGGCCGTTTCGGCGCCCACGGACCAGACCGCCGGCAGCAAGCGGTCCAGCCATTCCAGGAAACCGATCACGGACTGATTCATTCTTTCGATCTTGAAATTCATGGTCAGCCCGTCTATCTTTTTCCCGGTCTTGTCGTAGAGGGTCAAATCCAGCGTTCCGGCGTAATGATCCATCTCCGCTGTGACAAAATAACTCAGGTCGTTTTCGCGAAGGTATTCCAGGATATAATTTATTCCTTGTTTTTTTCGGAAATCCAGGGTAGAGAACTTGAATTTATCGAAATATTGGGAGTAAAACAGGGTGATATCGGAGAAAACGCCGGACAGGTTCAGGAATTCGGAGCGGGACACGAAAACCCCTTTGAAAACGTACGGTTCCGGCGGATTCAGGTCCATTTTGCCGTTCCGGACCTTCCATTCATAACCGGCGATCTGGTCCCGGACCTTTGACGAAGGGTCGATCTTTTCCAGGGCTTTCAGTTCCTGGAAGGCGTG
>CAYMRH010000028.1:0-28508 GCA_964392785.1 uncultured Brevinematales bacterium | reverse complement strand
GGCGGTCAGAAATCCGTAGGTTTTCACGTTGCTGTTCAGGTAGGCCGTGCCCAGGCAGCGACTGGGAAGCGGCGTTAGGCGGGGGAACGGAAGGCGGGATAGGCGGATTGGTGGAAATGGCGATGGAGGGACGGTTTAACGCCGGGGAACTGGTGCAGGGGATACTGAGCGGGGCGATCAACAAATTGGGCGGCTATCTGCAGAACAGGATAAAAAGCCAACAATACCTGCAGACCATGGCGGAGGAGGAAGCGAGGAAGGGTGAAAATCTGGACCTGAAAGTTAATGAGGAAGTGAAAAGGAGATATTTGGAAGAGGTTAATAAGGAAAGAGCGAGATTACTGGAAGAGAAGAAAGATACGATAGAGAAGAATAATCAGCTGAAGTATGCTTATAGTAAGAAAATAAGTGGTGAAAATGTGGTATCATATGTTATGAAACCGGATGGTCATATTTATAAAGTTGTTGACGGCAATGAAATATTGTCTGATGAGGGTAGGTCACAATACTCTCATTATAACAGGATGCTGGGAAAATATGGGGATAGAATAGAGAATATGAAGGAAGGGGAGTATAAAGTTCTCCTGGAAAAAGATCTGGGTGTTGGATTTGCAACAAATGATGGTGTATATAATGATCGTATTACAGTAGTTATTAAGGAAGGCGGAGAAGTTAAAATTGTCGAATTCATGAGAGGTAATATGGAGCCAAATCTTAGTTGGAATAAAACACCTGTTGCTTCGGGTCACTTGAAGATGATATTGGGAAACCATCGCAATAGAGTGGGTTATCTTGCTGGCCTGATATATGATCCTTCAAAGTTAAGCTCAAAAAATCAGACAATAATGAAACATGGGCCATTAACAAGGTTTGATATTTTCAACGATTGGAGTGCCAGACAAGTATCAACCGTTGACTTGTCGATAGCTGAGGGCATAAATTTACATGCTGGTGGATTTACTAGCTGTAGTTCAGAAAGATGCTTTACAATAGCCAATGGATTGGCGCCACAGAATGTTGGTGGAAATAGTGTATATATGCCCATTGACGATGGTAATGCTGGTAGAGATTATATGAAGTTCTGGGGATTATTTGGTACAAAGGAATTGGGAGAATGGAATTTCTCCCAAAGTTACAATAGAATTGGTGATATATATATTTATAGGTAGGGTTTAGTATGAAGATAAATATCATTATTATTGGTCTCATAATAGTTTTATTCCGAACAAATATGCGGGCTATGAGTATTATGATCGATTCAAAAAATGAATTACTTATTAAACAGAGTACAATTGTGAGCGGTGATGATAATATCCTAAAATATTCCGTGTTCAATGCCTTTGATAATAATATAAATACAACTATTGCACTAAATAAAAACAGATATTTAGTTAATGGTATGCCATATTTCAGAATGATCTTCGTTAGCAACTATGCTGTTGATAAAATAATATTCCGTAATGGATATCAAAAAAGTGTTACTTTGTTTTCGAATAATTCAAGAGTAAGGGAACTAATAATTGGTTTTGTTGAGGAATATACAAACAGTTATGGAAAGAGAAAAATAAATCAATATGAAACAAATATTCTATTAAATGATAGCCAAGAACGGCAAGAAGTAATTTTTAATAATTCTGTACGTTTCTATCATGTTGGATTTGGAGTATTTTCAGAGTATAAAGGGTTAAGATGGGATGATATTTGTCTGAGCGAAATAGAGTTGTGGTATAAAGGAAACAGATATACATTTGAGAATTTGAATGAAACTAAGCTTGATTATATAAATATGTTGCAAACTATTTCAATAAATAAAATATCAAATAGGCATTTCCTGTTTAACGACAAGAGTTATGTGTTTTTTGGCGATGATGGAAAAATATACAAAGTGCCAGACTGGCGTTTTGGGGCACATATATTGGCATATCATACAATAAAAAGAGGTGGGGATGCGACGGAAATCCCGGGTAGCTTTTATACATGGAAGATGGCGAATAACAACCTGTATTTTAAAAAGAGAACGAATAATGATAATAAAAATATTTCTTGGGTAAAAGTTGATTTAAGCAAAACGAAAGTAATCGGTTACTGGATGATTAAAAATGGCATATTATACACAGCTAATGAATCAGGTAAGATGCTATCCAGTGATTTCTGTCCGGCATTTGATTGGTGGGGTGTTGATCTGAAAAAGGGAGGATTTAAAGGTAAATTGTCTGTTGTACAAGAAAGTGCAGATCCATATATTGATGGTTTGTAATTGTACAGTGATGGCAACCCTCTGACACCCCTCGTGACTCGGGGCATCCCCTAACCCCCGCGTCCAAGGTTTTGTTCTTGAATATTTCGCCTCCGTGTCTTTGTGTCTTCGTGGCGAATTTCACGCGCTTTCCAGTCACCGTTAAGTTTACACTACCTTTGAATATATAACGGGACTGCAAAACCCCCGTTGAAAATTGTCCTCCTCATTATCCTGACACCGATGGCACACCATGGCCGGCCGTTCCATTCTGGAATGTTCCGCCGGCCCCTGTTATAATTAGTTTAACGGGAGATAAAAATGCCTAAGGGGCTGAGTTACGTCCTGGAACCGGAAAAGCTCCGGGAATACCGCAGGATGACGGACGAGCAGAAATTCCGCTGGTTGGAGGAAGCCCTCGTTTTTTCCGAAATGGCGCTGACGCCCCGCGCTAAAAAGATCCGGGAGTATTTCCGGTCCGGACGCCGGTCCTTTTAACAGAAATACCGGACGTATTCGTTTTCAGTCGAGCCGAACAGAGAAATTTATGGCTTATCTCTACATTCTGGAATGTTCCGGCGGCGCCTATTATACTGGCATCGCCAAGGACGTGGACGCGCGGCTGGCCGTGCACAGGAGCGGCCGGGGCGCGAAGTACACCCGGTTGAACCCTCCGGTGCGCGTGCTGTACAGGATCAAACTGCGGAACTGGAGTACGGCCATGCGCCTGGAGCGCCTGGTCAAGAGCTGGCCCAGAAAGAAAAAGATGGAGCTGGTCCGCGGCGGGGTGGATGCCCTGGCGGAACTGCGTGAAGCCCGCCGGAAACGCCTGAAACGGATTCGAACAACACCTGGAAAACGCCGGGCGCGCTCTTCGCGCCGCCGGTAATCCCGACCCGGAGGTCCCTGTGCCAAAAACCAAAGTTTATTTTTCCTCCCTGCGCGCGGACGCGAACGCGAACGTGCTGGACCGGCTGGAAAAACTCCTGCTCAAGTCCGGCATGCTGTCCATCGACTTCGCCAGAAAATTCACCGCTCTGAAAATCCACTTTGGCGAACCGGGCAACCTGGCCACCCTGCGGCCGCAGTATGCCGCGCGCGTGGTCCGGCTCGTGAAGGAGGCGGGCGGCATTCCGTTCGTGACGGACGCGAACACGCTCTACAAGGGCCGCCGCGCCAACGCCCCGGACCATCTCGAGAGCGCCTATGAGAACGGCTACAATCCCTTTTCTCTCGGGTGTCACGTGATCATTGCCGACGGCCTGAAAGGCACGGATTACCGGGAACTCCCGGTGGACGGGAAGCATTTCCGCGCGGCCAAAATCGGCACGGCCGTGGCGGATGCGGACGTGATCATCACGCTCTCCCACTTCAAGGGCCACGAAGCCACCGGATTCGGCGGCGCCATCAAGAACGTGGGCATGGGTTCGGGTTCCGTGGGCGGCAAGATGGAAATGCACTCGTCCAACAAGCCGCTGATCGAAAGGAAAAACTGCGTCGGCTGCAAACTGTGCGTGGCCAACTGCGCGCACGACGCCGTCCATATGGGCGCCGACAACATGGCCGTGATCGATTATGAAAAGTGCGTCGGGTGCGGGCAGTGCATCGCCGTCTGCCGGTACGACTCGGCCCAGGTCCAGTGGGGTGGCGCGGACACCGGCGAGCGCATGGCGGAATACGCGCGGGCGGCGCTGAATGGCAAACCGTCTTTCCATGTCAATTTCATCATGGACGTGTCTCCCAACTGCGACTGCTGGTCCCACAACGACACGCCGATCGTGGCCAATATCGGGATCCTCGCGTCGCCCGACCCGGTGGCGCTCGACGCCGCCTGCGCGGACCTGGTGAACGCCGCTCCGGGCCTGCCCGGTTCCGCCGCGGAAGGATCAAAGGCGGGAGAGGACAAGTTCAGAAAGATTTACCCGAACGTGGACTGGACGGCCACCCTCGCTCACGCCGAAAAAATCGGCCTGGGGAATCGGGATTACGAACTGGTCCGGGTTTAGGGTCCCTTTGGTCCCGAATTCGTCAGAAAATCCATTTCATGCTAAGATAATCCGGATGGTTTTTCGACCGGGGGAATATTTTTACAGGACCGTGCACACATGCCGAACTTTCCCGCCGCCCTGAAATCCGCGCTCAAATCGTTCATCCATTCCATATCCCTCAAGATCAACCTGGTCCTGGTGACCGTGATCTTCATGATCATGGCCGGCTGGATGGCCAATTTCACCATGACCGAGCGTCTTCGCATTGACGAGGGCTACCGCACCATTCTGTACCGCATGAACGGCCGCGTGGCCTGGCGCATGATCGAAAACGGCCGCATGAGCCGGGAGGACGTGCGGGACCTGGTGGAACTCGAGTTCGACGACCCGAAAATCTTGGCCGTCACGATCGCGCTGGAAGGCCGGTTGTCCCCCGTCGCGCTGGTCCGCACGGCAGAAGGCGGACTGGAGGAATATTCCGACACGGCCGCGTTTGAAAATCTCCTCCCGGCCGACCGCAGGGTTTACGAGGCGGATATATCCGTCCGCGGCCGGAAAGCCGGGCGCTCCGCCATTATCGTTTCCGGGAACCTGATCGCGCACTCCTTCAACGCTTTTCTCTGGCGGGTCGTGGCGCTCACGCTGGCCCTGTCCCTGGTCGTTTTCGTGCTGGTGTACGTCCTCATGCGCCGGATCGTGGTCCGGCCCCTGGTGCGCCTGCAGAACGTCGTGAAAAAATTCACGGAAAAGGATTTCAGCGTCCGGTGTTCCGTGGACTCGGAGGACGAGATCGGTTCCCTGTCCCGGAACTTCAACATTATGGCCGACTCCATCGAGGTGTACCGGCAGGAGATCACCCGCCAGCTTTTTGTGGACGCGCTCACCGGCCTCCCCAACCGCAACCGCATCCTCCTGGACATCGAGGAAATGGGCAATCCGGCGCTCGCCCTGTTGAACGTGGACTCCTTCAAGGAGATCAACGACTTCTACGGGAACAAGTTCGGCGACGAGGTTCTGAAGGAGATCGCGACCCGGCTCCAGAAGCACGAAGGCCCCTGCGGTTACCGTCTGTACCGCATGAACGGCGACGAATACGCCCTGCTCTTCGGCCGGGGTTTCAGTCCGCAGGAAGCCGTCACGGTCATCCGGGTGATCACGGGAGAGGTGAACGACCATCCGTTCCTCATCCAGTCCAACGACGTCAACATCCGCGTCACCTGCGGCGTGGCGCTCGCGCAGGACATCACCCACGTCAATCCCGGGGAAGGGCAGTGGACGCGGCTGGCCACCAACGCGGACATGGCCCTGAAGCAGGCCAAGAAAAAATCCCGCAACATCGTGATGTACGACCAGTCCATCGAGATCCCGAAAGAATACGAATCCAACATTTTCTGGCGCAAGCGGCTCAAGGAGGCCATCCGCGAGCACAAGATCGTGCCGTTTTTCCAGCCCATCATCAACAACCGCAACGGCCGCATCGAGAAATACGAGAGTCTGGTGCGGCTCATCGACCCGTTCGGGAACGTGATCGCTCCCGGGCATTTCCTGGAAGTGGCCAAGCGCGCTCACCTCTATTCGGACATCACCAAAGCCATGGTGGACAAGGTCTTTCCCGTTTTCCACGGGACAGATTACGAATTTTCCGTCAACCTGACGCTGTACGACATCCTGGACGAGGACGTGAAGAATTATATCTTCCAGAAGCTCCGGGAGAACCCGGACCTGTCCCGCCGCGCCGTCTTCGAGATCCTGGAGTCGGAAGGCATAGAAAATTACCGGGAAGTCATGGTCTTTATCGAGGAAGCCAAGGCGCTGGGCTGCAGGATCGCCATTGACGATTTCGGGTCGGGCTATTCCAATTTCGAGCACATCCTGCGGCTGGACGTGGATTACATCAAGATCGACTCCTCGCTCATCAAGAACCTGGACAAGGACGCCAACGCCCAGATCATCACGCGCACCATCGCCAACTTCGCGCGCAAACTGGGCCTGAAAACCATTTCCGAATTCGTCCATTCCCGCGAGGTGTACGAAAAAGCCGCGTCCCTGGGCGTGGACTATTCGCAGGGCTTCTATTTCGGCGAACCCAAGGAATTCATCGTCAGGCCCAGGGACCACGTGGTCGCGGACCCGAAATTCAAACCCGTCGAACCCGAAGACGACGACGCGGATACGAAAAGCTGACGAGCGGGACAGGGGGATGTCACGGGCGCGGCCCTATTCCTTCTTGTTCCTTCGCTGAAAACTGATAACTGATAACCGAATATAGCTGACAACTAAAAACTGACTACTGGAATCTCAACAATGCATTTAGCCAACGGCCCCTTTGCCCTGCCGCTGCTTCTGATTTGTCTCGCGCTCACCGCCCTGACGGCGCTGTCGGTGTTCCGGAAACGCCTGATCATCCGTTCCCTGCTGTCGCAGGGGCAGATGGGGCGGTTGTTGTCGGGACGCGATCCCGTCCTGTCCGCGGCCCGGACGGCCGCGCTGGCCGCCTGTCTTTACCTGGCCGCGTTTTCCGCCCTGGACCCGCGATGGGGAACGAAGAGTTCCGTCAATCCCGTGGAGGGCATTGACGTGGTGTTCGTGATGGACATTTCCCGCAGCATGCTGGCGTCCCATCCCGGCCCGGGATCGCCGGACCGCCTGACGGCCGCCAGGAAATACGCGTCCCACCTGATGGGTCTTCTGGACGGGAACCGGATCGGGATGACCGCGTTCGCCGGTTTTGCGTTCAACGTGATTCCTCTGACCACGGACACGGCCGCCGCGTCCCTGTTTTTGAACGAATTGTCCACGGACATGATCGACGTGCAGGGTTCCAACTTGGAGGACGCCCTCCGCAAGGCGCTGGAGCTTTTCGAGAAAGAGGCGCTGACTCACCGGGCCGTGGTGATGTTCACGGACGGGGAGGACACGGAGTTCGAACCCATGAGCCAGGCCCGGATTGCCCGGGAACGCGGAGTCCCGGTTTTTACCGTCTGGCTGGGCGGCCCGGACGGCGGCTGGATCCCGTTGACCGGCGCGGACGGCCGGACGGCGGACTACCTGAAAAAAAACGGGCAGATCGTGACCAGCCGTCCCAACCCCGAACTGCTGCGCAGGATATCCGCGGAAACAGGCGGGCATTCTTTCCGCGCGGAAGAGGCGTCCGTGCTGGAGATCGCGCGCCGGCTGGATTCGATCCGGAAAACGAGGTTCGGGAGCAACGTGTACGAATACATGGAACCCCAATACCAGTATTTTCTGCTGCTGGCCGTGATCTGCCTGGTCCTGTCGCTTTTCTTGCCGGAACGCGGTTTCCGGAAAAAACTTCTCGGTTCGGTCCTGGCCGCGGGCGCGCTCATCGGGGCCGGGATTCCCGGTCCGCTCCATGCGTCCGAAGCGTCCCGGGGAGTGGGGGAATACCGGCGCGGGAAGTATGAAAACGCGCTGGAATCGTTCCGGAAGGCGGCCGTCCGGGACCCGAAAAACGAAAAACTGAAATTCAACGAAGGCGCGTCGCTGTTCCGCCTGCGGCGGCCGGAGGAATCCGCGGCCGCGTTTTCAGGGCTGACCAATTCCCGGGACCGGGCGGTCCGGGAGAAATCCCTGTATAATTTTGGCGTGGCGTCCCACGAAACGGGGCGGCGGGAAGACGCGTCCGACGCCTACCGCCGGCTTCTTCAGTCGCTCTCCCCCGAATCGCCGCTTTACGAGAAGACCGTCCGGAACCTGCTCTATCTCAAAAAGACCGAACCGCCGCGGGACGGCGGCGGAGGAGACGACGGCGAAGGGCCTCAGGACCGGCAGCAAACCAATCGGGGCAAAGCGAAAGAAATCGCGCCCACGGACGTGGACCAGATCCTCTCCCTCATCGAGGAGGAGGAAAAGAAAAACCTGCGCCGGAAAGAGCGCGCGCCCGGACAAAGGTCCTATCCGAAAAACGACTGGTGAGATGCCCTCTCCCGGAAACCGTTTTCAGCAGCCCGAATGACCCGGAAACAGGGAAACCGATTTGAGGTCGCGGCCGGAATGGTAACGGCACACGTGCCGGATGAATTCCACAAGGTTGGCCGTGACCGCGGCGGTGAGCGTGCGTCCTTCCGGAAAGTCGTCCGGCGGGCTGCGGAACGCGTCCAGAATGAAACGGCGCGAACCGTTGCCCAGGCGGAATTCGGCGGGACAGAGGCCGGGATAACGGTTGTCCGTGTCCTCCAGCGCGGCCGCATCGGGCAGGATGCCTTCCTCGCGGAAAAGAACCAGCAGAAAAGCGATCGCGAATTTCGCGGGGTCCGGATGGGATTCCAGGCGGTCCATGACTTCCGTCAGCCGTCCGAACAGGGGGAACGATACGCCGCGGGCCACGGTCTGGTCCAGGATTTCCAGCGTCAGGTGGCAGTACGCCGTCCTCGTCAGGGAAGACAGGATTCCCGGGTAGGATTTCTCGACGGAAATTTCCCGGAGCGTCCATTCCGCGTCCTCCGACTTCCGGCCCAGCACCGCGTTCACCAGATTGGTGACCAGAAGCCCCGCACGCCTCGCGCTGTTCTCGCGCCGGGAACCGAACGTGAGAAATTCCGCGCGGCCGTGTTCGGCGGAAAGCGCCGTGTAAACGGAATGGCCTTCGCCAAAATCCGTTTTTTTCAGGAGCAGTCCGCGGAGTTTGGATGTTTTCCCGGGTTCGGGCATCAGTGTCATCCCCGCAGACGGTCTGTTCGGATGGGAGCCGGAACGCCCGGGATGACCGTGAATTTGAAAGGGTCGGAACTCATTTCTCTTTCGGTTCGTAGGGGATCTTTTCGATCACTTCGTAGCTTTTGAAGCGCCCGCGCTTGTCGAACACTTCTTTCACGACGGCAAAATTCCCGCCGCCCACGTAGTAGATTTTCCTGAACCGTCCCAGTTTGTCCGCGCTGGTGGTGGCCAGGTCCCGCAGGGCACAGTCAAAATGGACCATCGCGCCGTCTTCCTTCCGTTTGAGCGATGTCAAAAGGCTCCGGACGGGCATGGAACAGACCGGGCAGGACGGGGAATTGTCCGCGGGCTGGGTGTCCGCGGGAATTTCATTCTGGGGAGAGGTGGCGTTATCCTGGGCCGTTCCCGGCTGAACGGGTTTGACCAGGGAATAAAACGGTTTTTCAATGACCGGCTGGAGGAGCTCCGGCGGTATGGGAATGTCCCTCAGTTCGGGTGAATACACTTTTGGTTTCTGGGGCGGTTTGCCTGGAAACCGGTTCTGGGGCGATTGGGGTCTCTGGCCCTGCTGGAAGCGCTGTTGGTTCTGCTGGCCCGGCCGTCCGGCCATCCGGCCGCCCGGCTGCTGACGGTTCGGCTGACCGGGGTTCTGGCGGTTCTGTTGCTGGTTCGGCTGTAACTGCTGTCCGCCCGGCTGCCCGCCATTGGGGCGGTTCCGGCGGTTTCGTCTGCGCCTGCGCCTGTGACCGCCCGGACGGGGTTGGTTGCCGGAAGGCTGTCCCGGAGAAAAGCCGGGAGCCACGCTTGTTGCGCCGCCGGGCCCTCCGGATGGAATTCCGGGCCGGACGTTGCCGGGGGCCTGCCCCTGGGGCGGATTGGCCGGCTTCTGGTTTTGCTGTCCCTGGGCGTTCTCTGCAGTCATCGAATCCCCGTTTTTCGCGTCGGTCCGGCTTTTTGACTCCGGAACTTTTCTCTTATATACATTTTATATGAAAAACGGCTTTTGGGGAAGTTTTTTGGCCGTCTATCGGGCCTATCGCTTCAGAAAAAGCCCTGATTTTTCCGATATTTCATCGGTAAACCGGAACAAAGGGGATTCCAGATGTTGAAGCCCTCCATCAAGGATTTCGAGAAACTGCACCGTCTTCTGGAAATAACCGAGGAATTGAACCACATCAAGGACATTGACTCCCTCCTGGACAACATCCTCTTCGAGGCCCGACTGTTCGCGAAAGCGGACGCGGGTTCCATCTACCTCAAGGAGGGGGACAAACTCCGGTTCAGTTACGTCCAGAACGACTCCATAGCCCGCATCGACCCGGCCAACAACAAGTACATCTATCAGATATTCGATCTCCCCGTGGACGACAAGTCCATCGCGGGCTACGTGGCCTATACGGGTCTGCCCCTGATCATCGACGACGTGTACGAGCTGGGCAAGTCCGTGTCCTATTCCTTCAACCCGTATTTTGACACCGTGGCCAAATACCGGACAAAATCGGTCATGACCGTACCGCTGGTCACGAGCCGGCAGAACGTGATCGGCGTGATGCAGATCATCAACGCGAAAAATTCCAAGGGCGAGATCGTGCCCTTCACCGAAAGCGACCAGACGGCCATCACGTTCCTGGCCTCCAATGCGTCCGTGGCCATCGAGCGCGCCAAGATGACGCGCGAGATCGTGCTGCGCATGATCAAGATGGCCGAACTGCGCGACCCCAAGGAAACCGGCAACCACGTCAACCGCGTCGCGAGCTACTCCATCGAGATCTACGAAAAATGGGCCAAGAACCGCAAGCTGCCCATCCGGGACATCAAGCGCACCAAGGACGTTCTCCGCATCGCGGCCATGCTGCACGACGTGGGCAAGGTGGCGATCTCCGACACCATTCTGAAAAAACCGGGAAAGCTCACGCCCGAGGAATTCGACATCATGAAGACCCACACCGTGCAGGGCGCCCGGCTTTTCGACGACGCCGTTTCGGACTGGGACGCGCTGTCCGCGGAGATCGCGCTCAATCATCACGAGAAGTGGGACGGGACGGGCTACATGGGAGTGATCGCGGGGGATGTGGCGGAGGGCGCCGCCCGGCCCGCCGGGCGCAGGGGCGAGGAAATCCCGATCACCAGCCGGATCGTGGCGCTGTCCGACGTGTACGACGCGCTCATATCCCGCCGCGTTTACAAGGACGCGTGGGAAGAGGAAGAGGTTTTAAAATACATCCGGGAACAGTCCGGCGCGCATTTTGATCCCGAAGTGGTGGAGGCGTTCCTGGCCATCTACGACGTGATCCGCGCCATCCGGATGCGTTACGCCGACACCCAGGCGCCGGGGGATAAAGCCGCATGAAAAAAATCAAGAGCCTGACGGCGCTGGAAGGCGCCGTGACCGCCCTGCCGCGCGGCGGTTATCTGGTGGATTCGTCCGCCGGCTACATCCAGTTCGGATCGCCGCCCGAAACGCTCAAGGACACCATCTTTCTGCCCAAGGGCGTCCCGAATATTTTTGTCCTGCCCATCGAGCATTTTGACCCCAAGCAGGGCATGAGCGTCGCGGAGATCGAGTTCCCCATCTATTACAATTATTTCCTGAAAAAGAAAAAGACCCTCATTTACGTGAACCCGGACCACATCGAGAACATGCGCGTGGTGCTGACCGAGTCCGTGTTCGGTCCCGACGCCGTGGACGTCACGGCCGAGGTGGAAAAAACCGAGGGCTATCACGTTCCGGACATCCTTTCGGAAATGCGCTATTTCCGCGGCGGGCGCAACCTGGAAGACATGGTGGATTTGCGGCCGTTGGACCCGGCGGGTTTTTCCATCGAAAACGTCCGCATTGTCCAGAAGCCCGACGGGTCTTTCGACATGACCGACGGCGGGAAACCCCTGGCCACCGTTCCCGGCAAAATCAGTTTCAAGGCCCTGTACGACCTGGGCGCGACGATCTCCGAGCCGTTCATTCCGCCGGAATTCGGCATTACCTGCCTGGGCCCGTCCCACGGGTTCGATCCCGAGCAGAACACGTCCGGTTTCATCCTGTGGATCAACAAGGCCGGGATCATGGTGGACCCGCCGGCCAACTCCACGCTCTGGCTCAGGGACTCCAACGTGAACCCGAAACTGATCGACCGCGTGATCCTCACGCACTGCCACGCGGACCACGATTCGGGAACGTTCCAGAAACTCCTGGAGGAGACCAAGATCACCATTTACACCACGCCCACCATCATGCAGAGTTTCCTGCGCAAGTATTCCGCGCTGACGCGCATCCCGGCCTCCACGCTCGTGAAAATGTTCGATTTCTTCCCGGTCAAGATGAACGCGCAGTACAATCTTCACGGGGCCATTTTCAATTTCTATTATTCGCTCCATTCCATCCCCACCATCGGATTCAACTTCCACTACCGCAACAAGCGTTTTCTCTACACGTCGGACCACCTGAACGAGCCCACGATCATCCGCAAAATGCGGGACGAGGGCGTTCTGACGGAGGAGCGGACGCGGCATCTGCTGAACTTCCCGTGGCATTACGACATCATCTATCACGAGGCGGGCATTCCGCCGCTGCACACGCCGGTGAGTTACCTGAACTCCCTCCCGGAGGACGTGCAGAAAAAGATCACCGTCTATCATATCGCGGAAAAGGATTTCCCGAAGGCCGGAACGCGCCTGAAACTGGCCAAATTCGGCATCGGGGAAACGTTCTATCCGGACATCGAGAAACACCGGTTCGAGGAGCCCTACCGGATCCTGGACGTGTTCAGCCGGATCGAGGAATTCCGCGACCTGCCGTTCGACAAGATCAAGGACCTCCTGCTGGTGGTCCGCAACGTCTCCTTCAAGAAGGGGGAGAAAATCATCGAGAAAGACACGCCCGGGGACCGGTTCTACGTGATCGTGTCCGGCAACGTGAGCGTATCGGGCCTGGAGGACAAGACCATCCGGGACAAGGTTTACACCACGTTCGAGTATTTCGGCGAGGCGTCCATCCTGCTCGGCACGCCGCGCAAGGCGGACGTGACGGCCCTCACGAACGTGGAGGCCTACGCCATTGACCGCGATTCCTTCCTGCGCCTCATATCCGGGACGCCGGTGGAAAAAAACATCCGCCAGCTGGCCGCCACCCGCAACGCCAGCACCTGGACGGTCATCAAGGCCAATCCGTTTTTCTCGGGACTGTCCTCGTTCCAGGTCACCCAGCTGGAGGCCATGTTGAAACCCGAGGAGGTCAAGTCGGGGCGCGTCCTCTTCCGCGAGGGCGAAAAAGCCGACGTGATTTACCTCCTGAGCGAAGGGACGGTCACCGTCACGCGGGGCGGAAAAACCCTCCGGCAGTGCGCGAAAGGGGACATGATCGGGGACATCTGCGCCGTCAAGGACCGCAAAACCCTGGACCGGACCTACACGGCCGTCACCGACGCGAAGCTCTACCGCGTGGACTGCCGGGACATCGTGGCGTTCCTGGAGGACAACCCGGGCGTGTACATGAACCTCATGTTCGCCAACGGGAGCGTATAGGGATTGCCACGAAGCCGCCAAGGCACACTTCGACGCGCGCTTTCGCGCTTGCTCAGTGCGGGCTCAGGACGAGAAGAGGGAACGGCGAAAGCGCGATCGCTGCGCGTTTGCCCGATGCTCCATCGTCTTTGCCTGCCGAGGGGCCGAGGGGTCGAGCGGCCGAGGTTTGGTTATTCTGTGTTTGAGTAAAAGTCGGGATTTTGCTATACTCATTCTATCAAGATAATCGAGGCTTCCCATGAAAGAATCCGTTTCCAGTTTTGAAAAGCACGACGAAAAATACTCCTATTCCGTCAACCAGGTCCTGGGCCTGGTGCTCGGCGGCGGCAAGGGCACGCGGCTCTATCCTCTCACCAAGGACCGGTCCAAGCCGGCCGTGCCGTTCGGCGGTCACTACCGGCTCATCGACATCCCGATTTCCAACTGCATCAATTCCGGCATCAACAAGGTTTTCGTGATGACCCAGTTCAACTCCGCCTCCCTGAACCGCCACATCACGCAGACCTACAAGTTCGACATTTTCCACAACGGCTTTGTGGACATCCTGGCCACCGAGCAGACGGTGGAGAGCGCGGACGCGGGTTTCACCCAGGGAACCGCGGACGCCGTGCGCCGCGCGCTGAAGCACTTCAACAGTTACCGGGACTCCCGGGCGGCCAAATACATGCTGATCCTGTCCGGGGACCAGCTCTATCGCATGGATTTCCGGCGCATCATGTCCGTCCACATAGACCACGACGCGGACATCACGTTGGGCGTGATTCCTGTCTGCGAGGCGGACGTGTCGCGGTTCGGCGTCTTGAAAATGGAAGACGAAACGCGAATCACGGACTTTGTCGAGAAGCCCAAAAACCACGACCTGATCAAGGGCTGGGAAATCCCCAAAAAATTCGTGAACGATTCCTGCCGGAACAAGCCGCACCTGGGATCCATGGGGATCTACGTGTTCAACATCGACACCCTTTACGATATCCTTCTGACCCATCCCGAGATGCTGGATTTCGGCAAGGAAGTGATCCCCTACGCCATCCGCAATAAATACAAGGTCCACGGTTTTCTGTACGACGGATACTGGGAGGACATCGGGACCATCAAGAGTTTCCATCAGGCCAACATCGACCTGACGCGGGAGGACGGCCCCTTCGACCTGTACGAGTCGGCGTTTCCGTTCTTTTCCCGCCCCCGTTTCCTGCCTCCGTGCTCCATCCAGTCGGCCAAATTCGAGGATTCGATCGTGAGCGAGGGGGTGATCGTGGGGACCGCGTCCGTGAAGAACAGCGTGATCGGCATCCGGAGCGTGATCCGCGACGGCGCCGAGATCGAGAACAGCTTCGTCATCGGCGCGGACTATTACGAGGCCGGCGGGAACCGTTCGGATAACGCCCGGGACAGGAAAATCCCGCCCATCGGCATCGGCGAGAACACGGTGGTGAAAAACGCCATCATCGACAAGAACTGCCGCATCGGGAAAAACGTGCGCATCGTGAACGAGGCGGGCATCGTGAACAAGGAAGAAAAAGATTACGCCATTGTGGACGGGATTGTTGTGGTAACGAAAAATAGCATTATACCTGATGGCACTGTTATTTAATTACATTTGCGCCTGCCCTGAGCCTGCCTGCGGTGAGCCTGTCGAACCCGCCGAAGGGTTGTACCGGACGGAACTGTTATATAAAAAAAGAGCACTTGCCCCGAGCTGTCACCCTGAGCTTGTCGAAGGGTTGCCGAGGGGCCGAGGGGCCGAAGGGTCGAAGGGTCGAGGGGTCGAGGGGTCGAAGTGTCATTCCAGACGGAACAGTTGCCTGACTCTATTATTACTGAATCGGTTTTATAGGAAAAGGTCACCCCTCGTCGGAGCCTGTCCTGAGCGTGTCGAAGGGCTCGGGGTGACCTTTTCACGAAAGATCGTCTCGGTTCGGAACCGACCGCTATCTTGTGAACCCTCCGGGTCCGCCGTCGTCTCCGCCCCCTCCGCTGCCTCCTCCGCCGGAACCGTCACCGCCGGATACTCCGTAAACCGTAATGGATCGGGTGACGGACGTGTTGCCGGCCGTGTCCACGCAGTAAGCCGAAACGGTGCAAGCGCCGTTCGGGATTTCCACGGCCGTGGACCAGCTGGAAGAATTGGGAATGAACGTGGCGGCCATCTGGCCGTTGACCAGCACGTACACCCGGGCCACCTGCACGTTGTCCGTGGCCATGCCGGTGACGGTGGCGGACGGACCGGACAGGGACGCTCCGTCGGGAGTGAGGAAGGAGATTTCCGGGGGAGTGGTGTCCGGGGTGAGTTCGATCACCATTTCCGTGACCGGGGAATCCATTTCTCCGCAGTCCTTGGAATAACATCGGAAAATGTTGCTGCCCATCTGGAACGTCAGGTTGGTGTTCCAGACCATGCTGGAATGCCAGAGGACGTTTTTATCGGGCCGGATGGCGCGATAGGATGACCCGTTGACGGACACGAAAACACCCCTCAGATATCGGGCGTCGGTCGCAGTCCCGGCCAGAGTCAGATTGGTGGGGCCGGACATGTTTTCAATTCTGACATAAGCGTTGGTCAGGTTGGTTACGGCTACCGAGGGAGGGGCGCCGTAACGGGCGTCCCAGCGGTCGAGGATGGTATAAGTCAGGCTGTCTACTGCCAGGGTGTTAATGTTCGCATAGGTAGGATAGGACATGGGAATGGCAAAGTGTATTAGAAAATCAGCATCATAGTCATGGCCACCAGAATAAAATGTAGTAGCCCAATTACTGTTTGCTTGAATAAAAGTCTCCCATTGAGCATATGTATATTTAGGTACCCAGCCCCAGCCGGGTACTCGGATCCAGAGGCAGAGCTTGTATTGGGCGGGATTGATGTTGATAACTTTTCCGGAAACATAGGATCCCGTGGGAATCGGGGGAAAATAGGTAAACACCACTTCCGGTTCGGCCGGAATCGCGGGAGCGGGACCTTTGAATGAACTGGGATCCACGAAATCCGAATAGTTGTCCAGAATATTCTCGGCCGAGCAGGCGGCCGTCAGCAGGATCATCAGGGTGATAGGAGTCCGCATGATCCCTTTCATAACACGCTCCTGTTCCCCTCCCTGACCAGTTTATAATTCCACAAATGTATATATGCAAAATGTATGCCATATTGTGCAGTTTTCACCGTTTTATACATTATCTGGCCAAAATGAGCAGGAAAAACATGCGCTTTCTGCATTCATGTCAAATTCGGCTTTTTTCAAGGGCTTGCATTGTGCCGGTACTGTGTGTGCAAGATGAACCCGAGGCAGAAATGGGCATTGTTGGGCTGATAATAATTTAAACGACTATCAAAGTCAGGCGTTGCGGGGAGTAAGGGATTTCATCAGTTTGACTTAAAGGATTCTGTCCACAACAGCAGGAGTCTGCCGCTGAATTCGGTGCCCGAAGGGATGTGATACGTGCGCTATGCCTCCAGGGGATAACCAAGAACCAGGTGATAATTGACTATCAGTCCTGTCGAATAATTTTCTCATTCCGTGACCAGAACGTTTGTCGGGACTTGTTAATGTTTCAGGATGGCCTGGAACATGCCGTTCATGACACAGGGGTATTTGCTGTCGGAATTCGAAATGAGCTAGTTGTTGGAAATGATGTTTGTTCCGGACAATACAAACGGATACCGTTTGTATAGGTAAACGATTGTGTAATTGTTGATGTTGTGCGATGCCCAGAGCTGTCTGTTCCGTGTAAACTCCGTCATGTTAAACTGTACATCAATACGATGTTGGAACAGACTGCAGGAAATAAATGATATAGTAAGTAGAAATATATACTTATTCTTCGATCCACACGTCGTTTAAATTTGAACCAAAGGTGTCTGTTCCTCCAATGACGAATGTTTTTCCATTATTGAATACAGCTGAATGTCGCATTCTGGGTGAGAATTCGGCAGCCGGAGACTTGCTAATCCAGTTTGTTCCATCTGTTGAAATCCAAATATCATTTGTTTGTATTAATAGTCCGTTATGCCAATAGTGACCTCCTGAAATTAATATGCTATTACTAGTAATAGCTAATGCACAACGGAATCGATTTTCAATTGATTGTGCCGTATCGAGAGTGGTCCAGTTTGTGCCGTCAAAACTGTGCATTGTTTTGCCACCGCTTATTGTCCACAGATTATTTTTATATGTTACTACATGATGCGGATCGGGCGGAATATTTAAATTTGATGTGATATAATTCCAGTTTGTCCCGTCTTGCGAATTCCATATACAGTAACTTGGCCCATTTGTTGTTACGCCGCCGATAATCCAGATATTATTATTAAAAACACATGCAGAATAATCTGATAATGGGAAAGGCAATGCGGTTGTTGTTGCACATTCCCATATTACTCCGTCAGCGCTGGACCAGACATCGTTATCTGAAGACCAGCTTCCTCCCATAACCCAGATTCTGTTGTTGAATACGACACATCCAAACCCTGAACGAGGTGAAAATCCAGCGTTGGTTGTCAGACAGATCCAAGTGATCCCATCAGAAGAACGCCAAACATCATTTCTAAATAAATTTGACACACTGTATCCAATGCTACCGCCAATAAGATATATATTGCCGTTCAATGAGACAAGTCCGAAATCCGCTCTCGGCCCAAAAGGCGCGTTAGGCTGAATGTTGGTCCAAACGGTTTGGGGTTCGGTGAATTCCATGGTATTGAATGAGTGGAGGCGAAGAAGATCTTCAATATCTGCGCTTGATACTCCCAAGCTTGCGGCTGAATTTCGGATACGGTATTCAAGCTCATATTGATAGTAAAATGGACTTCCCGGGCTGAATAAATCAATATTACATGCCATATCAAATATTTTCCGCATTGGTATGCTGATCTTGTCCAATGCGATCTCTCGAGAACGGATTGCATTCGCGCTGAAATTGATGTTAAAGTAATCTGGTTGAGATAGTTCGCTTGTTGAGAAATATTCTGATTTTAATAATGTGGTGGGTATACACCAGCCTTTGTTTTGATTAACAGTAAACATATAAGTGCTATTATGCTGCATTGTGTTGTTGTCCCAAAGATCGAACAGAATAGACGCTTCGTAGTAATACCTGTTAAATCGCCAGGAATATAGGTGAAAAGTTTGTGAATCTATAGTGGCGCTACCTATTGAATCGGAGTTTAAAGTTGATGACCCATATGTCATTTCTTTGCTGCCATAATTATTTTCAATATTCCTAACTCGGATTTCGTTGATACTGCAATAGGGGTATTTTGACAGCGAGTAAGCGATAGCGTAAAACTCGGCTATACCTTCGGTGAGATAGCACATAGAATCATTATAATACAGATCATCGGTGTTTCCGTCAGGATAAACAATTTGATTACCGCTAAAGAAATAATAAAAGCCGGTAAAGAGCGGATTTTTGTTTTTGATGCCTGTAAAATGAAGTAAGTGCCCATATTCATGAGCGATTGTGTATTTATTGAACGGATATCTACCATTGATGCAGATAGTGTCGCCAAAAAGAAACACCAAGAACTGGTTGTTAACCGCGAATCCGCCCCATTCGTCGGAATCCATAAAGAAGAGACGGACTCGCGGCGGCAGAATTCCCAAACCGTTTTCAAATGAGAAGCTGAAACATTCGTATAATGAGCCCATGGCATAACCGTCGCGATTATTCATGTTAATATTGATTCGAGCGGAATCTTGATCGGGGACCGTTATATCGCCGCAGTAATAGGCATCCGGCCAGATTAAGCCAATCCATGCGTAATGCGAATTCAATTCGACCTGCATATTGTAAGTCCATCCTTTTGTCAGCTTGATTGAATAGTTTCCGTTACCGTCTGCCTGCCCGGAAATACTGCCGAGTAAATACCAGTTCTTGATCCAAACACCTGGAACGATTCCGCTTAATGATGCTTTATAACCGGTGTCATAACCGCTGTATGTGACACTTCCCCAGACTGTGGCACGCGGTGTTAGCAGTGAGACACCCGTGCCTACGATGTCGGCGATGACCTTGATGACTTGTACTATAGCTTGAACCAGCCAGTCCAGAAAACCTTTTGACATAATCAGACTGCCTGATAAGTTCGGTCGTTCGATGCCCAGCTGGTCCATTCTTTCGTTGTAATCATTGATATAGTTGGTCGAGAAATTTAGGCTGGCCAACTCCTGATATTCAATTTGACGTATATTTCTGAATACAAAGATATTTTCATCAAGAAAAGCGTTGTAATGAACGGATGTGATGATGGCAAAAACCGGGAATACGTTAGAGTAGGACGCGGAATCAAGACGACCTGTCTGTTTGGTTAATCGAATCATGTCCTCGTTTGTTTCAAGACTGGCGTAGGGCAAGGGGGAGTAAAGTATATAATACCTCAAAAGATCCTTGTATTGCTCGGCGTTAGTCAGGAAAAGCGTTACATAATAAATGCCGGGTTGGTTGGTGTCATTATCAACGTGTGGAGTAGTGTTCATCCAGGTTATTGCATCAGCATAAGCTGATTCGGCTTGTAGGGGTGACATTGGTAGTAATATTAAGTTTGTGTTGTTTAGTTCGATATTTATTGTTCCGGATTCTCCAGTGAAAATATTGTTGCCTGAATTTAAAATGGAACAGGAACAAAACGTCAATATCATAAAGGCGGCGAAGACGGTTTTCATTTGTCACCTCATTATTAATGATTCAATTGGTTGAAAACGATTCCATCCAGATGATGCAGTCGCTATCTTTTGTGGGTTCAATACCCTGGTGTTTAACGTAATTGGCACTCTTGATGAAGCGGAAAGTTGAATCATAATCGACAAGTATGGCTTTTACATGTCGAGGTTCGTTATCCCAGATGATTTGATTGCTAAGTGAAATGTAAATATATTCAATATAGCTGTAAATATCGTCAATTGTTCTGGCGAATTGCGGGTCTGTACTGTATGTCAGTGTAGATTGGCTGACAATATTGGTGTATCTTTTGAGGTCATTGATGAATTCCGGATAGGCGATCGAATAGGAATAGTTGGAGATGTTGAGACTTTGCCATGCGGCCCGGTTCTGGTTGAAGGTAGCGTAATCAAACTGCACAAAGACACGGTTTCTGAGAAGGCAGCATGAAGAAAAGGAAATAAAGATTATGAAAATGATTGCGGTAATTTTCATTCCTTCTCCCTGTTGCTAATTCAGGTGATATTATAAAATCAAGCAATAAATATGCCAAAATATGCCTGATGAGCCGGTATGTAAAAAAACATTCGATTCAACTTGGAATATATTTTTAGAAAACAGCTGGGTTTTCAGGCAGTCTGAACTCCTGATATGCAGAATTGTGCGTCATTCACTTCCCGATATAAATGAACTTGAAATTGATGTTGATGCTCCCCTGGTCGCGGAGACCTTGGGGGAGGGGGCCGAAATTCCGGGAGTAGTTGACGGCGTTCAGGCTGGACTGGTCCAATATGGAATACCCGTAGGAACGGGTGACGCGCGCGTTCCGGACGTTGCCGTCAAGATCCACCTGGAAATTGACCATGACTTCCCCGCTTTTCAGGATGCCCTGGTAGTACTGGAACACCGGAAAAAATTCCTTCCACTGCGCGCCGATCTTCCGCTGCATGGCCAGAAAGTAGTCCGCGAATTCACGGGGGACCGTGGCCAGCGATATGTCCCCCAGCGTGTCCATGGTGACGTCCGGTTTCCGTTCCGGGTCAAAGAAGGATGGGCGGGGGTCTGATGGTTTGACTCCGGCGCTCTCCTGTTCGGCCGAGGACTTGTCCGTTTTTTCCCGTGCCGGTTCCGTGGACGTTTTCTCCTGTTTTTTGACCAGCTCCGAAGGTTTTCCGGTGGAAAGCGGTGAGCCTTCCCGCAGGACGTCGTCCAGAAAGGGGTTTAAAAAATTGTATGTATTTTTTGCGCCGGGATTGCCGCTGTCAATGTTGGGGCGGTCGGAAATTTTTCCGGAATCGGGCACGGTTCGGGATTCCGTGCGGGTGTCCACGATGATGTTCTCGATGACGGTTTCCCGGTTCTGGTATTTTTCCGGGTGGGCCAGCATGTCCAGGATGTCCCGGTCCAGCGCCAGGCTCAGGACCAGAAGCGCGTAACCGTGGACAATCAGGGAGATGTACACAAACGTCAGGCCGCGTTTGATTCCGCCGGTCTTCTGCATTCCGCTACTTCCAGGCGAGCATGACCATGGAACTGGTCAGGTGAAACCGCCGTCCCAGGGACGCTTTGCTCGCGATGTGATACGCCGCGATCCGGAACCACCGGAAATAATCCGACACTGTCCGGAAGCCCGCCGCCGATTTCCTGAGTTTGGGCAGGAGGCCGAACTCCACGCCGCCGATAAAGCGCGTCCGGGAGAAACCGCATTCCGTCAGGAGCCGTTCCAGACGGTCTCTTGTGAAATACGAAAAATGGCCCGGAAGGTAGTAATGGTAACGGGACCCGGCCAGACGCGCCTGCCAGCCGGCCATGTCGGCGGTCTGGATCAGCAGGATCCCGCCCGGGGCCATCGCGCCGGATATGTTCTTTAAGGCCCGGGCGGGATTGGAAAGATGCTCGATCGCTTCCACCAGGGTCACCGCGGAATACCGGCCCTGGGGCAGCCGGATTTTTTCCACGTTTCCGATCAGGACGCTCTTGCGGCCGAACCGTTTTCGGGCGTACTCGCCCGAATAGCGGGAAATCTCCACGCCGGCGGGTTTGTATCCCCGGTCGGCGGCCGCCTGCATGAGCCCGCCGAAGGAGCAGCCCACGTCCAGAAAATACTTCCGGCCTCCGGGCGGTGTCCGGGAGCGGTCCAGCCGGGACAGGATCCGGACGCGCGCGTCCCAGACCAGACGGGAGGCGGTTTCGTTTTTGCGTTCGTCCAGATAGGAAAAACGGGCCTTGCCGGAATAGTAATCCCGCCCGTAAAAGGCCCTGGCCTTCCCGCGCGGCGGCGGTTGGAAGAGGAATCCGCAAGACCGGCATTCACGAACGGGAAAAGAAGGGCGAAACCTGTCAATCACGAATTTCAGGGGCGTGTCAAGGCCCCGGCAGAGCGGACAGCGCACGGATTTCTCCTGTCAGACGGACGGCGGATATTTTAAGAACGGGGAGGCGATTAATCAAAGTATCGAGCGCTAACGGTTATCGGCCCGTCCGGCGGCGCAGCGGAAATTATGGCGTTGGTGGTCTGCCAGATAGGACGCGATGTCAGAATGGCTCAGGATGCCGTGCTCGAGAAAATAGCGGCCTATGGGGAGATTGAACAGTCTTTGCCGGCCCATGACGGCCTGCCGGCGGTATTCGCTCAGGAAACCCAAACGGACGCAGGCGTCGCCGATCCGTTCCTTCGGTTTCCGGCATGACAGTATCCGGGACATCATGCTTGAGGACAGGAAGGCCTGGCTGATCGCGATATCCCCGAACCGCGGACGGTTGCGGAACTGCCACATCAGAGATTCGATCAGGTGTTTCCAGCTGATGACGCCTCGGTAATACAGGTATTCGCTGAAGCGGAACTTCCGGAGAGGCGTTGGGCCCGTGTAATAAAAGCTTTTCTCCAGTCGGTTTTTTTTCATCAGGTCTGTCAGGGTGAAGTACGCTTCGTTGACGGCTTGGGATTCCCGATGTAGCGTGACCGTGTCTTTGCCCGTGATGGCGGCCCGGTCCGGGTGGGATTCCATCATACGCCGGCGGTAGGCGATCTTGACCAGGTTTTCTTCCAGTGACTGGAGCCGGATTCCGGCAGCGTCCGGGCCGAACAGGATCCGGATCGCCTCTTCGGCGGGATGCTGTGCTGGCATGGTGTTTCCCCTCCCGGCCTTCATCATCTTAAGACGGCGTTGCCGGATTTTCAAGTTTCCCGGACGTGAATTGAGATTATCGTCCGCCCTTTCTATAATGATTGCCGAGGAGAGTCGCGTGATCGTTTATGGCAGAAATTCCGTGGAAGAGGCGATCCGGGAGGGTTTGAACCTCCGGGAAGCCGTGGTGGAAAGCGGAAAGGAAGAAAAGTATCCCGGGCTTCTCCGGATGCTGAGGGAAAAGAAAATCCCCGTCAGGCCGCTGCCGCGCGGCGCCATGGACAAGTATGCGGACACCCTCAAACACCAGGGCATTGCCGCCGACCTGAAACTCCCGGACAACATCGTGGAAGACGCGGACGCGGCGGGCCATCCCGACTGGACCAAGTTCGCGAACGTTCTGGTGCTGGACGGCATCACCGACACGGGCAACCTGGGCGCCATCATCCGGAGCGCGCTCTTGTTCGGTTTTGAGGCGGTGGTGCTTCCCAAAGACGCGAGCGCGCGCATCACCCCGCAGACGGTCAAATCGTCGGCCGGGGCCGTTTACAAGGAAAGCGTGTTCTACGTGAACAATATCAACACCGTCATGGAAGAACTCAGGGCGGACTCTTTCCGCGTGGTCGGGCTGGAGGGGTTCGCGAAGGAATCTATTTCGGACGAACCCCGCTTTGACCGCAACTGTCTGGTGGTCGGTTCCGAACGGGACGGGATCAGAAAATCCGTCCGCAAGGCCTGCGATGCGCTGGTCCGGATCCCCACCACTCGCCGGATAGACAGCCTGAACGCGTCCGTCGCGTCCGCCGTGGCGATGTGGGAGATATTCCGAAAGAGGTAACCGGAGGGACTTATGGCCTGGGTGATCGGGTACGCCGCCCTGCTGTTGGGCATAGGCCTGTTCTATTTTCTGCTGATTCCCAATAAAAGTTTCGCGACGTTCGCCGTTTTTGAACGGAAAGCCGGCTGGTTTACCGTGGGCATGTCCCTGACCGCGCTTGTGTTCGGCGCGTCCGCGGTGTTCGGCATGTCGGGCCTGGCGCTCAAACTGGGCTGGAATGCGATCTGGTGGACGCTGTCCGGAGTCGTTTTTCTCGTGATTCTCGCGTTCGCGTTTTCAAAAACGGTCTGGGAATCCAAGAGTATCACTCTGGCGGACATTGTCGCGAAGGCGTTCGGCCCGGAAATCCGCGTGTTCGTGAGCGCAGTATTGGCATTGGCCTGGCTCATGGTGCTGGCCGGCCAGATTACGGCCGGGGCCAACATCCTGAACCTGATAATCAAGAACCAGCTGTGGGCTTATCTGGTCTTTACCGGACTCTTTCTGGGCTATACGGTCCTTTCGGGCCAGAGCGCGATCCTGAAATCGGGATGGATCCAGACGCTTCTGATGGCGTCCGGCTTGGGCGTGCTGTTTGTCCTTCTTCTGCTCCGGCTCCAGAAGGGGGCGCTGATTCCGCCGGTCCCGGGGCTCGGTTCCGGTCTGCCCCCGGCCCAGTTTTTGGGAATGTTTTTGCCGGTGGGGCTGGCGTATCTGTTCGGGCCGGACATGTATTCCCGGATTTTCGCCGCGAAGGACCCGAAAAACGCGCGAAACGGGATCCTCTTCGGCGCGTTCCTGATTCTGGTTCTGTCCGTGGTGATCGTCTGGATCGGCGTGATGGGAAAAAAAGTCCTGGGCGGAGCGGCCGTGCCGGATAACCTGATCCCGCTGCTGTTCCGGAAATTCATAGTCACCGAACCCCTGCAGAGCCTGGTGCTGGTGGCGCTCGTGTCCATTCCGCTCTCCGGGGCGGACATCATCCTGATGACATCCGCGACCGCGTTCACCAAGGACATCCTGTATCCGGCCCTGGAAAAAACGGGGTTGAAGAAACCGGACACTTATCCCCTCTGGATTTTCCGGATCGTGCTGGTCATGCTGGCCGCGCTGGCGTCTTTGATCGCCTTCCGTTTTAAAAGCATCATCCCGGCGCTTCTGGTGTCCTACAAGATTTTTACGGCCGGCATCGTGCCGCTCGTGTTCGTGTCGCTTCTGTCCGTCCGGTTCGGACTGGACCTGAAGGGTCTGTTGTACCGCGTTTTCGCCGGGATTTATGTGTTCATTGTGTCCGTTCTCGTTTTGTTCGCGGAAATGAAATGGCTGTCCGTGCCGGTTGCGAACTACAACCTCTGGCTGGCCGGAATCAGCGCCGTGGTCCTGCTTTTGGCTTTTCTCCTGCCGGCCGCAGTCCGGAAAGCGCGGTCCGGAAGTTGACAACCGTGGTTGACAACCGCGGTTGATGGTCTTGATTTGCGGTTGTCAACCTGATTGTCAACATCTTGAATATGCAATTGTCAACCATACGGTTTTCCTGCCGGATGTCTTTTCTTTGCCATTTTGCCCTTTCCGCCATAAAATAATTCCCCTGAATGGAATGAGGTGCTCGCGGTCATGTTTCAGAATATTCTCGGTATTGTCATCGCCATCCTGGCCCTGGGAGTCCTGGTTTTTGTGCACGAATTGGGCCATTTTATCATGGCCAAGGTCAACCGGATCGCCGTGGACGTGTTTTCCGTCGGGTTCGGCAGGGAGCTGGTCGGGTTTACGATCGGCGAAACCCGCTACCGGATCGGGACCATCCCGTTCGGCGGCTACTGCAAAATGCGCGGCGAGGAAACCAAGGACCGGCCCGGCGCGGCCGGCGACGGCAGGGCCATGTACAACCGGCCGGCCTGGGCCCGGCTTCTCGCTATCATCGGCGGGCCGCTCTTCAATTACCTGTTCGCCATTCTTCTCATGAGCGTCCTGCTCCTGGTCGGATTCAGGGAAACGCTCGTGTCGCCCCGCGTGGTGGTCGTGCAGAACGATGCGGACGGCCGTACCACTCCGGCGTTCCAATCCGGCCTGCGCACGGGAGACACGATCCTTTCCATAGACGGGAAAACCGTGGAATCGTTTTCCGAAATCCAGAAGCTGGTGGCGTTGTCCGTCGACAAGCCGCTGCCGCTCGTTTACCTGCGGGGAAGCGCGACCAATCTGACCACGGTCACGCCGGTTTATTCGAAAGGCAGCGGGATGGGGATGATCGGGGTTACGACCATCGCTTTGACCCGCATCGGGGTCGTGAATACCAACACCCCGGCCGCGCGGGCGGGCATGAAGCACGGGGACGAAATCCGCGCCGTGAACGGAAAACAAGTCGGCTATTTCAACGAGATCCAGGATCTGGTCCGCGAACGCGCCGGACAAACCGTCCGTCTGACCGTGGCGCGGTCCAACCAGACCCTGACCGTTCCGGTCCTCCTGGAGCGGTTTGACGGCAGCGGTTACCTGGGCGTTTATCCGCTGGAAGTTCCCACGTACGAACGGGTCCGGCGCGCGTCCGGCCCCCTGGACGCCGTTGTCCGCGGTTTTCAGGAAGCCAATACATTCCTGTTCGAAACCCTGAAAGGCCTGGCCGCCATGATCCGCGGCCGGATAGACGTCCAGCGGAATGTTTCCGGGCCAATTCGCATTGTCCAGATTACCGGCGAGGTCGCGACCCGGACGGACGCGGCCACGCTTCTGCGGCTTCTGGCCCTGATCAGCGTGGCGCTGGGGTTCTTCAATCTCCTGCCTTTCCCGGGGTTTGACGGCGGGCATATCGTGATGAACGGATTCGAACTCCTGACCCGCCGCAGGGTGCCGGAGAAAGTGCGCACCGTGATCGAGTACGCCGGGCTGGTTTTCATCATCGGGCTGTCTGTCCTGGTTTTTTTCAACGACATCGTGAACATCATCCTGAGGCGCTGACATGGCGGGCACGGCATACCGCGTCGCGTTTCTTGTGTCCGGCCGCGGCTCCAACATGGAGGCCGTCCTGAATGCCGTCCGGAAAGGCCGGGTGCCGGATACGGAAGTGGTCCTGGTATTGTCCGACAATCCCGCGGCCAAGGCGCTGGACATCGCGAAATCCCACGGCGTGCGGGCCGAGTATCTGGACCCCGGTCCTTACAGGACAAAACTGGAAGGAGAAGCGGAGCAGAATTTTATCCGCGCCCTCCGCGATGCCCGGACGGACCTGGTGGTGCTGGCGGGTTTCATGCGCGTGGTCAAACCCGCTTTGATCCGCGCTTTTCCGGACCGCATCATCAATATTCATCCCTCCCTTCTTCCCAAGTATCCCGGGCTGCACACGCACAGAAGGGCCCTGGAAGCGGGCGACCGCGAGGCCGGCTGCACGGTCCATTTCGTCAACGAGGTGGTGGACGGGGGCAAGCGCATTCTGCAGGCGCGGGTGCCCGTTCTCGCGGGCGATACGGAGGAATCTCTGGCGGCGCGCGTGCTGCAGAAGGAGCACGTGATCCTGCCCACGGTCATCCGCTGGTTTTCCGAAGGCCGCATGGATTACGACGGACTGCCGGACGAACCGGCTCTCTGGGAGGGTTAGAATGGACTGGCGGGACATGATGGGTTTTGTGGCCGGGTCGCTGACTACGGCGGCTTTCGTGCCCCAGGTCTGGAAAGTGTTCCGGACGCGGAAAACGGCGGACCTCTCGCTGGGACTCTTCGCCCTGTCTGCGGCGGGCATGTCCTGCTGGCTGCTTTACGGCATCCTGATCGGGTCTTTTCCCATCATCCTCTTCAATTCCATCGCGTGCGCCCTGGCGTTGTCCATATTGATCATGAAGATTGTTAATGGATAGCGGTGAGGATCCAGGATCCAGGGTTTAGGATTTAAGGGATAGGTGCCGGAGTTCGGCACAAAGGCATTGGCAATCATGTTGTTTTCTGACTGGTTTCTTGAGGGCCATATTTTAATTTCCGGATCAGCCCATTGAGCATTCTGCCGACTTCTTCGCATTGCGCGCATGCCGATCGATATTTCTCTGGAGACAAGTAACCAAGTTCATGTGCGATATAAAGCTGAGTGTCCGTTTCGGCGCACGAACCTCTCGCCATAAAGAGGAACTGAAGATACTCTTTGGTCGTGTTTCTTGAGTAGCCCTCGGCAATATTCGACGGAATGGATACTGCCGACCGGCGTATTTGGCCGGACAAACCGAAATTTTCAGATTCGGGGAAACCACCGGTGTGTCGATAGCACGTTTTCACAAACTCGATCGATTTGTTCCAGACGATCAGATCCCGGTAACTTTTAATTGTTCCCATATAAAACCTCCGTTTATTAATTTCACAGAACAGCTGCGTTCTCGCCAATCATCCCTGAATCCCAAATCCTAGACCCTAAATCCTAGAGCCTAAATCCTAAATATACTTGCTCCCCGTCACGATTTCAGCGATGTTGAAGGCCTCCGCGCGCATGCCGTTCAGGTTGTTCAGGATGTCGATGT
>CAYMRH010000027.1:5889-29209 GCA_964392785.1 uncultured Brevinematales bacterium | reverse complement strand
CGCCCCCCGAACGGGGGCCGCGGCGAATGTGTTTCCGGCAAATTTACTTGATGTAGTAGATGTTGTCGATGTTATACTCATTACCAATTACGTGATTAACTCCATCGGTAACGAACATAAAATATTGAGTGATGTTCGTTAGGTTCAGCCCGGCGAAAGCAGAAAGAGGAATCGTTACAGTGCTCCAAGTCCCGTCATCTTTCAAGCCGTAAGTGCTTTTCAAAACAGCGCCAGTAATCCACCTTTCTGTAGAAGTTGCAACTCCGCCCTTGATACCAATCTTGGTGGGCAACTTGGTGCTCTTGTAGCTGAACTTGAGGGATCCGCCAGTAAACGAACTCAAGTCTTTAAAGGTATTGAGAGGGTTGGTCCGCATAGCGTATCCAGCCCAAGCGGGAGTGCTGATGCTGGCGGTACAGATCAATTTCAAGGAAGTGACGCCGTCAGCATAAGAGCTAGTGTCATCAACCAAGTCAAAACCATTGTTCCAGACATCCATCACTCCATCCGTGTCCCAAACCACGTTCACGGGATAGGTTTCGGAATAGAGCCCGAAGGTCGTGGGAAGAGGACCGACAACAGTCTGGTTGGTTGTGAAGTAGATGTTGTCCAGGTTGAACACGTCGCCGTTGCGGTAGCCGGTGGACGTATCAGCCACGAACATCAGGTACTGGGCGATCTGGCCCATGTTCAGTCCGGTGAAAGCGGTAACGGGAATGGAAACCGTGCACCAGGTCCCGTTGGTCACCAGGCCATAATTCATGAGCTGGGCCGTGGTCAGCCAGGCTTCCGTGGTCAGGCCGCTCTTGAGGCCCAGTTTGAAGCCCTTGGTTCCCTTGAACATGAAGCGGTAGCTGCCGCTGGCGAAAGCGGACAGGTCGCGGTAAGCCGTCAGGGGCTCCACGCGGATTCCCATACCCATCCAGCCGCCGTTGGTGTCGGTGCCGGTGAGTCTCCAGGACGTGGTTCCGTCGCCGGCCGTGGTGGTGTCATCGGCAATGGTCATGCCGTTCCAGATGTCGATCTTGGTGTCCGTATCGAAGATCACGACATTGGAAACCGTTTCGCTGAAGATGCCGAAGGTCGCGCCGCCGGCAGGGGGGTTCGTGTTGGTGTTGGTGTTGGTGTTAACCGGCGGGACGTTGGTCATGCCGTTCGTCCCCACGTTCACGATCACCTGGCCGCCCAGCGTCACGTTCACATAATAGTTGTAGCCGCTGGTGAAGAAGAAGCTGTTGCTGTAGGAGTAACTAAAGTTGTTGGTGTCAGTTTCAGTCACCTTGATCCAGTAGGTGCCGGTCGAAGGCGCGCTGAAAACAAACACGCTGGGGCCGCCCACGTTCCAAACAGCGGACTGCACGTTCAGACTGGGGTCAACCAGCTGAATGGCGGCGGTCACAACAAGAGACTCGCCAATGGTGATGCCCCGACCAATTGGAGCGGATTCATCAATCGTAACATGAATGCCACTCTGATTGTTCAGATTCTGGGAGTCGGGAGAGAACGGTTCGTCAGAACAACTGACGAGAACGAGACTGGAAACTACTGCCATGAAGAATAAGATTTTCTTCATATTTCCTCCTTTTCTGATTTTTGAGCAGTATTTTAAGTCCTTTCAGACTTAATATCTTATCATACAACTATTATTGTCGCAAGGGATTATAAAAATATAATATTTAATATGCAAATTTTATGCCATGTTGATCAAAACTCATGAAAAAAACCTAATCATTGAGTATTTCCGTCAATTTTTATGAATTGCACCCGTCCGCATTGCATCATTATGCCTATCAGGTTGCATTCTTGTGCAAATTCCGGCAATATTGCCATTTCAGTACCCTTCAATAATATCCCAGGCTTCCGTTCCCCCTGTTACTACCTCTGCCCCTCAGCCCCTCAACTGGCTCGGGGCAGGCCCCCTCGGGACGGGGTTCGCGATAACTCATGATCAATCCGGGTTGACGCAAAGGTCATTTCCGGCGGGACCAAAAAGTCCCGTTTTTCGCCTTTTATCAAGCCCTTATAAACGGGGTTATTTTACAGATTCTTGCATTACTGATAGAATATTCACACAAGCGAGGTTTTCAGAATGCCCGGCAAATCGGTCGGTATTGTCCAGACACAAACGTTCACTTTCGCCGCGGAAGAATCCGACGCGCTGGAACTGGACTGCGGTAAAAAAATCGCGCCCGTCACGGTCGCATACGAAACCTACGGCCGCCTGAACGCCGGCGGAACAAACGCCATTTTGGTCTGCCACGCCCTGTCCGGAGACGCGCACGCCGCCGGCTGGCAGGGAGCAGAAGGCCAGAAACCGGGTTGGTGGGACAACTTCATCGGCACCGGCAAACCCCTGGATACGGACAAATATTTCGTAATCTGTTCCAACGTCTTAGGCGGCTGCCAGGGGACCACGGGACCGTCCTCCGTGGACCCGAAAACCGGCATACCCTACGGCAGTTCTTTCCCGGTCGTCACCATCGGGGACATGGTCAGGGTCCAGAAAAAACTGCTGGAACACCTGGGGGTGGGCCGCCTTCTGACCGTGATCGGGGGGTCCATGGGCGGCATGCAGGCCCTGGAATGGATCATCCGGTACCCGGACATTCCGAGGTCGGCCGTCATCATCGCCGCGACCAGCCGGCTATCCGCCCAGAGCATCGCGTTCAACGCCGTGGGCCGGCACGCCATCCTGTCCGACGAACACTGGAACGGCGGAAACTACTACCAGGGTGAAAACCCGTCCGTGGGCCTGGCGATAGCCCGGATGATCGGCCACATTACCTATTTGAGCGACCAGTCCATGCACCGGAAGTTCGGCCGGAAGCTCCAGTTCCGAGAAAGTTTCAACTACGATTTTTCCACCGAATTCCAGATTGAAAGCTACCTGGGTTATCAGGGCGAGAAATTCGTGGAGCGGTTCGACGCGAACACCTACCTCTACGTGACCAAGGCCATGGATTATTTCGACGTGGCCCAGACTTACGGCGACGGATCCCTGGAAAAAGCCTGTCAGGCCGTAAATGCGCGAACGCTTCTGCTTTCGTTTACTTCGGACTGGCTCTTTCCTCCCTACCAGTCCAAGGAGATCGTGGACGCGCTCCTCAAACACCAGAAGGACGTGACCTACGTGAATATCGAGTCCTCCTACGGCCATGACGCTTTCCTTCTGGAATGCGAGGCGGAAGGCGCGGTCATCACCCGTTTTCTGGCGTCCACGCTGTCCGGCATTGACGGCGCATACGGGGGGAAAAAATGATCAAGCTCTTGTCCGCTCTCCAGAACCGGCTGGATCTTTCCATCATTGCCGGGTGGATCGAACCGGACTCTTCCGTCCTGGATCTGGGCTGCGGGGACGGGTCGCTCCTGGAACACCTGGTGCGTTCCAAGAACGTGCGGGGCATGGGCGTGGAAATCGCCACGGGTCGGATCCTGAACTGCGTGGAAAAAGGCATCCCCGTCATTGAGCACGATTTGAATTCCCCGTTTACGGGCATCGCGGACAGGACGTACGACTACGTGATCCTCAGCCAGACCATCCAGGAAGTCCGCCATCCCGACCGCCTGATCGAGGAAATCCTGCGCATAGGCCGCTTCGGCATTGTCAGTTTCCCGAATTTCGGCCATTACAGGGTCCGGGCGGAACTCCTGGCCACCGGCCGGATGCCGAAAAACCGGTCCCTGCCGTACGACTGGTACGACACCCCCAACATCCACCTGATGACGCTCAAGGATTTCCGGTCCTTCTGCCGGAGCCGGAACATCCGGATCATCCGCATGTCCTGCGTGACCGGCCGCCGGCACCGCAAGCATATGCTTTGGCCCAACCTGTTCGCGGAAGGGTGCGTAGCCCTTCTGTCGCGGTAGGAGGCGGACATGGCCGAAAAAAAGAATCTTCCCACGTTCGACGAACTCAAGGACGAAAGATACCGCTACCATTATTCCCGCTCGGAGAGAATGTCCCGGCGTAAAGGCACCGAGGCGCCGGAACGCCCCCGGAAGAAACCGAATTTTTTCGGGAGGATGTTCGGGGGCAACCAGGCGGTGGGCAACTTTTTTGTTTTTTACGTGCTGATCGGGATCCTGGCCTGGGGGTATCTTTTCCTGGTCCGGAAAAGCGGGGAAAACACCTTGAAAAAGGATTTCAACCTGGACGGCGGCAGGAAGGCGGAAGCCCGCCTGATCCTTCGGCCTGAAAAACGCGGTTTGAACCTGCTGCTGAACAACGGCGGCAGGGAGAACTGGCTGATCACCGAGATCCAGGTGGAAGAAACCAATTTTTCCGTCCGGACCAATATCCGCCGTTCACTGGAAGCGGGCGAATTTGACGTTGTGGTTTTCCCGACGCCGGAAAGCCTGTCCAATATATCCCGGTTGAAATTGCAGATCAGGTAGGAGTCCGATGATGCCTTTTCAGAAAGCCGAAGCGATCATTTCAGGACGGGTTCAGGGAGTGGGTTTCCGTTTTTTCGTGGAGCGGATGGCCAATCTTCTGGGCGTGACCGGCTGGGTGTCCAACCTCCCGAACGGAAACGTCAAGGTGGTGGCCGTGGGCGCCCCGGATAAAATTTCGGATTTTCTCCTGACTCTCCGCGAAGGCCCGACCCTGGCCAGCGTGGAGGACGTGAAAACCTCGCTGGAAACCGTGGAATACAACGAATACGATTCTTTCGAAATCATGCTCGGTTCCTGAAACGGCCGTTGCATCGCGCGCCGGGCAAGCCCAAGGAGGCGGCCATGAATAAAGGTTTAAGGCCCTTCCCCGCCGCGGTTTTCGCGACGATCACCTCTCTCGCTGTCCTCGTCCTGTCCTCGCCACTCTTGTCCAACCGCGCCGCCGCGCAAGCGCGGAACGCCGGAAAAAAGAAAGGAGGACCCGCCATGACCCTGAAAGTCACTAGCCCGGCTTTCGCGGGCGGATCAATGATACCGGTCAAATATACCTGCGACGGGGAGAATGTCTCGCCGCCCCTGAACTGGTCCGGAGCTCCGTCCGGAACGAAATCCCTGGCGCTGGTCTGCGACGATCCCGACGCGCCGTCCGGCGAATGGGTGCATTGGGTCCTGTTCAATATCCCGCCCCTGACGCGTTCCCTGGGCGAGGCCGTGACCCGAGACGGCGTTCTGGCGGACGGATCCCGACAGGGCGTTAACGATTTCCGCAAAACCGGGTATGACGGTCCCTGTCCGCCCGGCGGGACGCACCGTTACTATTTCAAGGTTTACGCTCTGGGGACGGTCCTGAACCTGGCTCCCGGAGCGGCCAAAGCCGACCTGATGAAAGCCATGAACGGCCAGGTCCTGGCGGAAGGGCATCTGATGGGCCTGTACAGGCGTTAATAAAATGAAGGACAGCTCTTCCATGAAGAAACGGAAAGAAAACCCCCGGGAACGCGCTCCGGCCTCCAGACCCAGCATCAGCCGTTATTTCAGGATTTTTTCCCTTGTCATCATCCTGGCCATGGGCGGATTTCTGGGGGGAATGTTCATTGCGGGCCAATATGGCGCGCTGAAAGAACGGCATGAACGCGAGACGGCTGAACATTACGAAAAAATCCGGTCACTGCTCCGTTCTGAGACCCTGCGCCTGATCCGCGCCATCGAGATCGCCCAAACCCGCGGCCCGGCCGGCCGTGCCGAAACGGCCCGGGAGGAAATCCTGGAACGGGTCAGATCAACGGAAACGGAAGGCGGCGGACACCTGTTCGTGATCGGGCCGGCGGGCCTGATGCTGTCGCATCCCGATCAATCCCTGACCGGGAAACCGGCGGAGGAATTCCGGGACACCCGGGGTGTCAGCGTGGGAAACGAATTGACGATCCTGGCCAAGGACGCCGACGGCGGGTATTTTGAATACTTCCGGCAGGACCCGGGACAATCGCGGCCCGCGCTCCGCATGGCGTTCGTGAGATCCTACCTTCCCTGGGGCTGGATTATAGGCGCTGAAGTCCCGATCGACGGCGTGCGGGAGGTTGTCCGGGACAATCAGGCCGCCCTGAGGTCCGAAATGGTTTCCCGGCTCTTCCTCATTGCCGCCGTCGTCTCCGGCCTGATGGCCGCCGCCATTGCCGTCTCGAACGCTCTGGCCAGGCGCCTGAGAAAGGAAACGGATCTGTTCGCGTCCAGTTTCCGGGCCATGGCCAGCCGGCACCGGAACATGGACACGGCCGTGTTTTCATTTTATGAAACCTCCCTGCTGGCCGGATACGCGAACGGAATGAACGAAAAAGTCGGCGAAAAAACCCGCAAGCTGCGGCAGGAAATCCAGGACCGCCGCCAGGCGCAGGAAGAACTGCTCAAACTCTCCCAGGCCGTGGAACAAAGCCCCGCCATTGTCGTGATCACGGACATGAACGGCGTGATCGAATACATCAATCCCAAATTCACGGACACCACGGGCTACATGCCGTCGGAAGCGATCGGGCGCAAGTCCAGCATCCTCCGCTCCGGTTTCCAGCCGGACGGCTTTTACAGGGAATTCTGGAAATCGGTGAAAAAAGGCGGGAGCTGGAAGGGGGAATTCCACAACCGGAAAAAAAACGGGGAACTGTACTGGGAATCCGCGCTCGTGACCGGCATCCGTAACGCGCGCGGCCGGGTTACCCATTATCTCAAGGTGGCCGACGACATCAGCGAGCGCAAGCGCCTGGAACAGAACATGGAATACCTGGCCCACCACGACCCGCTGACCGGCCTGCCCAACCGCCTGCTGTTCTCCGACCGCGTTCACCACGCCATTGCCCACGCGCACCGGCACGGCCGGTCTTTCGCGGTGATGATCCTGGACCTGGACAATTTCAAGACGGTGAACGACACGCTGGGCCACGAGGCGGGGGATGAACTGCTCAAGATGACGGTGAAACGGTTCGCCCGGTTCCTGCGCGAGGAAGACACGGCCTCCCGCATGGGCGGGGACGAATTCAACATCCTGGTGAACGACGTGGGCCGCCTGGACAACCTGCATGCCGTCGCGAAAAGGATCGTGGAAAGTTTCCGGGACGCCTTCCCCCTCAAGGGAAAGCGCGTTTTTGTCACGCCCAGCATCGGCATCGCGCTGTACCCGCAGGACGGAACCACCCTGGAAGATCTGGTGAAGAACGCGGATATCGCGCTCTATCGCGTCAAGAACGCCGGGAAAAACGGCTACCAATTGTTCGGCCGGGATTACCCGCAGGTCACTTCCCGGGTTTCAGAAAACGGAAAAAAAACCTGATCTTTTTCGATACCGTAAGCCGTTTCCCGCGGAATATGCCCTCGCCGGCCGTCCGGGCGTCCTCCACGGAATAAAACGCCTTCGGGTCGTGTCGAAGGATGATCTTCAGAACGGAACCGATCTCCTTGCGCTTGACCATGGTAAAAAGGATCGTCACGGGGCCCCGGGCGCCGCGCCCGTCCATGGTCGTCACGCCAAACCCCTTTTTCTGGAGTTCCCCCGCGATCGTTCCCATGCGCCGGGAACCGATCACCCGAACGGCTGAAACGCCGATCGCCAACCGCTCCTCGATCAGCATGCCCACGAAGTTTCCCATGGCGAATCCGGCCGCATAGGCCAGAAACGCGACAAGATTGTTCATGCCGCGCAGAATCTGCGTGATCACAAGCAGCCAGATCAGCACCTCAACAAAGCCCAGGAACGGCGCGATCAACTTGCGGCCCCGGGACACGAATATGATGCGGAGAGTGCCCAGGCTCACGTCGCAGACGCGCGCCAGAAAAATCAGAAGCGGCATGACCGCGTACTGGAACAGCCCGTTTTCCATAAACGCCGTCACAATCGGAACCCCGCTTGATCGGACATGGTCAGGATACCGTCACAGTTTGATTTCCCGGCCCAGGTCGAACGCCAAACCGGAGTAATTCCGGTTCAGCGCCACGGTGGCGGGCAGCTGTTTGGCGACCGGGCCCCAGAGCTGGCGCGGGCCGGGGCTCGTGAACAGGTCCTGTTTCGCCCATTCCGCCCGCCGTTCGGAAAAATACTTGAAGGCCGGCGAAGAGGTTTCCACCAGACCCTTTTTGATGACCATTTCGTTCTTGCCCTGACGGCGTTCGATGTTCAGGAGTCCCGTCAGCGGCAACGCCAGGATCTTCCCCCCTTTGTCCAGACCGGTGACGGACGCGATATAGCCCGTCCGGCCTTCCAGCGCGAGGGACCCGGCCGCCAAACCCAGGTTCAGCGTGTAGGCGGCGTCAAACAGCGTGGGCGCCCCGCACCGGCCCTCGTACCCGAAAAAGTGGGAATTGGAGGAAAATTTGGATTTCGCGAAACGGGCAAACTCCTCGTCCGAAAGTCCCAGATGCCTGTAATCGTCGGGATGGCGTTTCATTTCGGCAAGCTTTTCCTCCGCCATCTGGATCAGAAGCCTTTCCGTGGGGATCTGGGACACCTGCAAATTACCGTGGGAATCCCGCTCCAGCAGCAGCATTTTCTCGATTTCGTACGGCAGGGACGCCATGAGCTTGGCGGAATCCGCCGTGAGTTTTTTATAGACGAAGTCCTTCTTCTCCTCCAGCACGTTGATGCGGTCCAGGTCCCCGCCGTATTTCCCCATGATGTCGTTCAGCTCCGAGATCAGGGTCTTCATTTCGGGAATGAACTCGATCAGCCCTTCGGGAACCACCACCACGCCGTGGTTGATCCCGCGGCCGGCGCGGCAGGCGATCACGCCGCAGATGTCCGTCACGATCTGCGAGAGGGACATTTTCTTCTCCTCCACTTCCTCGGAAACCAGCGTGACCGCGGGGCGGGTCTGGAGAGCGACCTCCAGGGCCACGTGACTGGCCGAACGGCCCATGAGTTTCACGAAGTGCCAGTACTTGCGGGAGGACGGCGTGTCCTGGAGAATATTGCCCACCATTTCGGCATAGATTTTCGTGGCGGTGTCGAACCCGAAGGAGATGGGCAGGATGTCCCCGATCTGCAGGTCCCCGTCTATCGTTTTGGGAACGCCGATCACCTTCACGCCGTCGTCGTACAGTAGTTCCGCCAGGATGGCCGCGTTGGTGTTCGAGTCGTCTCCGCCCACCACCACGATGGCGTTCAGACGGTGGTCCTTGGCGGTCTTGCGGACGGCGGCGAACTGCTCGTCCGTCTTGATTTTGGTGCGGTCGCTCCCCAGGAAATCAAACCCGCCCGTATTGACGATCGCCCGGACGGCCTCCTCGCCGATCTCAAACAGTTTGCCCTCGATCAGGCCCCTGGGCCCGCCCCGGACGCCCAGAAGAACGTTGCCCGGGCCGAGCACTTTTTTCAAACCCACGATCACGTTGTGGCCGCCGGCCGCCGGTCCGCCGGAAAACATCACCGCGACCCGTTTGCCGGCCGCGGCCACCGCGGTTGCCGGAGCGGCCTCCAGGACCCGGTTGCCGGTCTCCCGGACCGTTTTGGGAAATTCCCCGCCGACCGCTTTCGCGTCCGAAGTGCCCAGCACGGCGTCCTGATTCCGGAAAGCGGCCGGCGCGATCCGCCCGTCCTTCAGGAACACGGAACACACCGGCACCGGAAGGGACCGGATCTCGGTTTCAAAAAGCGAACGGTGGCTTTCCATCGCGATCAGTTTTTCCTCAAGCTGCGGCATAAGAGCATTCTCCTCCGAATTTTGCAGTCATCAGACCTTGGAAACGACACCCAGGCGGCGGAACCGGTCGTAACGCTTCTGGACCAGTTTCTGGGCCGGGATTTTTTTCAATTCCTGGATATGGCGCAACACGGCATCCTTGACGGACCCGATCACGGCCTGCGGGTCCCGGTGGGCGCCCCCGCACGGCTCGGGAATGATTTCCTCGATGACCCCGAACCCGATCAGGTCCCTGGAAGTCAGTTTGAGGATTTTCGCCGCCTGCATCATCTTGCTGGAATCCCTCCAGATAATGGACGCGCAGGATTCGGGCGATATCACCGAATAAATGGAATTCTCCAGCATGAGCACCCGGTCCGCGACCGCTATGGCCAGGGCCCCGCCGGAACCGCCCTCGCCGATCACGACGCTCACGATGGGGGTCTTCAGCCCGGACATCTCGAAAAGATTCCGCGCGATGGCCTCCCCGATCCCGTGTTCCTCGCTGTCCAGACCCGGATAGGCGCCGGCCGTGTCCACGAACGTGAGAACGGGCTTGCCGAATTTTTCGGCCAGTTTCATGGCCCGGAGGGCCTTGCGGTATCCTTCCGGCCGCGGGTAACCGAAATTCCGGAACAGTTTTTCCTTGGTGGTCCGCCCTTTTTCCTCCCCCACCACCACGAACTTTTCATCGCCGATCCGCGCCAAACCCGTGATGATCGAGTTGTCGTCGTGGAAGAGGCGGTCCCCGTGAAATTCCGTGAAATCATCGAAAATAGCCTTGCGGTAGTCCATGAATAGCGGACGCTCGGGATGGCGGGCCACCTGCACGATCTGCCAGGGAGTGAGGTTTTTGTAAATGGTCTGGGTCACGTAGGTTTTCTGCTTCTCCAGTTCCGCGATCTCGATGGAGAAATCCCCGCCCCGGGCTTTCGCGCCGGAGTCGCGGAGATTGGCGATGCTTTTGTCGATCTCCTCGATCGGTTTCTCGAATTCCAGATAAGTTTCCGTCATGATTTCTCTCCTGACCGAATGTGTCTATTCCCGCTCGAAGCGGACGTCCCGGGAGTTTCGCCCCACCGGCAGCGGCCGTGAGGCGTCCGGGGTCTGGTAAAAAGCCGCCAGGCCCAGCCGGCCAAAACCCTGATAGTAATTCAGCCGGTAGTCGTAGGCGCCCGTTTTCAGATAAACGCGGTACCTGTTGGTGGTGAAAGGGCGGTTGGATACGAACTCCCCCACCAGGTTGGTTCCGAACGAAAGACGGAACCCGTCGTCCGACGCGACGCCGAAAAGATAATACCCCTCCCGCAGGACGCGCATCCTCACGGAGAAATCCAGGAAAAAATCGGCCGAATAGCCCAGATCCCCGCGGTCGGGGTGCGAAAGGGATTCGCCTTCCGGAAACTCGATCCGGGAAAAATAGGCCCTCCAGGTAAAATCCGTTTTCCGTTCGTCCGTCAACAGCGCCACGGCTTCCCGGCTCTTGGTCAGGACCATGCGCACGTTGCGGACCAGGACGATCCGCGGAACCATTTTCCAGGCCAGCACGAATCCCAGCACGGCCACGGCGGCCAGGAACAGATTCCGGAGCGTTTTTTCCCGTTCCATGGCGGCCTCTAATAACCGACCGCGCGCAGGTCCCAGAAAGGCAACCAGACGCGGCGGGTGAATTCGGACACGCTGAGCGGGATTCCGTATGTCAGCGGACTGAAAAAGAGATAGACCGCGAAAATCTGCAGCGCGAACAGCGCGGCCGCGTAATACAGGACCCTGTCGTTTGACGCGGCCAGACGGTCAAAGAGGTCCTGGAACACCAGCGCCAGGAGCGCGGCCGCGAAAACCAGCGGCATCAGATAGTGGTTCAGATACATGACGCGCGTGATCCCGAGCATGATAAAAAGATACCCCAGGTACATGGCCGTCAGGAGGACGATGGCGCGGTGACGGGGACGGTCCGTCACCGGCAGGCCGAACACGCTCCGGGACAGGATCAGCGCGACAGCCAGGAAAACGGCCAAAAGCGATGCGTACCAGACCACCGGGTTTCCCTGCAGGGTGAAATAGGCCACGCGGCCGGTCCCTTTCTCCCAGCGGTAATTGATGCTCTTGTAGCCGAAAGGCCAGCCGAACGCGGGACTGCCGTTTTCGTCCGCTTTGGTCGGGTCCCATTTGGGAACGCCCCGCTCGTAATGGGAAATGAACGCAAGATGGTCCCGGAACTGGACCGGAAAGTTCAGGGGATTGGCCGCGCCGGATCGGTTCATGATCTGCACGGTTTCGGGAGAGGCGCGGTACGTCCGGCCGGCCGCGACGGAAGACGCGATCGCGAAATGCAGATAATACGACAAGAAGAAGACGCCGGCTATTCCCGTCACGGCACCCGCCGCTTTCAGCAGCAACCGTCCGGCGATCCGGGCTTGTGGCAAAAGCGCGGCCGGTCCGGCCGTCCTGAGAACCGGCAACCCCAGGGCCCTGATTTCGTCCCCATGGTCTTTCCAGGCCAGGATAATGAACTGCAGCGCCAGGATCAACGCGTTCAGTTTGACTGATACCGCCAGACCGGTCAGCACGCCCAGGACCAGATACTGACGGGGCCTTGCCGCCCGGTCCCGGCCCGACAGCACCGCGAAATACAGCAGGGACAACAGCATGAAGAAAAACTGGGGCCCTTCCAGCATGGCCGAACGCGTGTGCAGGACCGACGCGTTTTCAAAAATATAGACAAAACTGAACAGAAACGCGTAATGAGGATTCTTCATCAGCACGTTCAGGAACAGAAAGAACAGGACGCAGGACAGCGTTGACAGGAGCGTGGGAAGAAACCGGACGCCCAAAAAGGAATAGCCGTTCGGGAAATCCCGAATATAATCCGTGGTCAGGAAAGGGGACGTGTCTATGCCCGCGTTGGGGTTGACGATCCTTTCCCCGGCCGCAATCAGCATTTTTCCGAGCGGCGGGTGCGGTTCCATGAAAAACACGCCGCCAATGTATTTCTGGGCGGATGCCACGTGATAATTTTCGTCCCAAAAGGTGTTAAAAGGATAATTAAAACCCAGGAACCGGGTAAAAAATGCCAGGAAAAGCACAAAAGCCGCGTAGATCAGGACGGTTCCGCGTTCCTGGCGTTTTTCCGGCTCTTTTTTCCCGCCGAAGCGGATCCCGACGGCCAATAGCGCGGCAAATACAACCGCGAAAACGGCAATGGACGCAATCCAGAACGGAAGGGCTCTTGCGAAAACTTCGCTCATGACGGCATCCGGCTCCTTCTTGAACAGTCCGATAGCCCTGTATTATAGTAAAAACCCCGTGAAATTTCAAAGAAAAAGGCCGCCCTGCTCGGACGGCCATTGATGATCATGTCTCTGAGATCTTATGAACGACTATTTCCGGCCGACCCCACCGTCTTTCTCTTTTAACCGCTTCAGCAGCTCGGGTATATCCTTCATAACCGTATCCCACACTTTTTCCAGGTCAACCCCGGCGTAGTTATGAATCAGGATATTCCGCATATTGGCGACCGATTTCCAGGGAATTTCCGGATAATGAGCGCGGATGTTATCGTCCAGTTTGCCGGCCGCTTCTCCGATCACTTCAATACAGCGAATAACCGCCAGGCAGGTCTTTTCATCAGCCAGGAACGCTGACAGCGTGATTCCTTTTGTAAATTCTATTGCTTTCCCGGCATAATCCGTTATGTCCTTCAGATAAAGAGTCTGATCTCTCATAAATACCGCACTTCCTGTTTGATCCGCTCGGCCAGTTCCGGCCTTAAGTCATGGATATCAGCCACATCCACTTTGTCTTTCAACGCTTCTTCCAATTCAACCCACAGGCCGGAAAAATCCAACAAACTGATCTTGCGAGACAACTCCACCAGAATATCAATATCAGACGCGTCTTTCTGTTCGTTCCTGGCCACGGAACCGAAGATACCGATCCGCTTCACACCGAAACGGGACTGCAAAACGGGACGCAGTTTCCTGATCCGTTCCGCGGCGGTCTGAAAATCCATCATGTGGGACAGCTCCTCTATCCTGACATCAGCCGTTCCGCCTCTCTTCTTCCTCTTTTTTCATTTCCTCGGACTGTTTTTTGGCTTTCTCGTATTCCGTTGGCGGCAGGACGTCGTAATGGTCAATTTCCATCTCGAAACGGCCGCGTCCGCTGGTCAGGCTGTTCAAGACCGGGGAATACGCCAGCATTTCCGAATAGGGCGCCATGGCGTTGATCACCGTCACGTCCTCGGATATCTTGTCCATGCCCAGAACCTTGCCGCGCTTGGTCCCCAGGTCCCCCATCACGTTCCCGATGTCGTTCTCGTCCACGTAAATGCGCGCTTTGGCGATCGGCTCCAGGATCACGGGCTTGGCGGCCTCGATGGCGATGCGGCTGGCGTGGAGTCCCGCGATCTTGAAGGCCATGTCGGAAGAATCCACGTCGTGATAACTGCCGTCGTACACCGTGAACTGCAGGTCCACCACCGGGTAACGGGCAATGGTCCCTTCCAGGCAGGCCTCCACGGCGCCCTTTTCAATGGCGGGCACGAAGTTCTTCGGGATCGCCCCGCCGAAAATGTCTTCCTGGAAGGCGAACCCGCCGTTCCGCGCAAGGGGTTCCAGGCGCAGATAGACTTCCCCGTACTGGCCGTGGCCGCCGCTCTGCTTTTTATGCTTGTAATGGCCTTCGCTTTTGGCGGTCACGGTTTCCTTGTAGGCCACTCGCGGCGTGCGGGCCGTGAACTCCAGCTTGTTCTTGTGCTTGATGATATCGAAGAAAAGGCGCGCCTGGATTTCCCCGATGCAGGAAACGACCAGTTCCTTCGTGATCTCGTTGAAGCCGTAGCGGAATGTCGGGTCCTCCTGGGATATCACCGCGAAGGCGCTGGTGACCTTGTCCACGGCCTTGCGGTCGGCGGAGTGGATGCCCACGAAGTAGGACGGGCTGGGCAGACGGATGGGTTCGTAGATGAGGGGTTTGGCCGGATCGGTGATGGTGTTGCCCGTTTCCAGGGATTCCATTTTGGTGAAGACCACGATGTCCCCGGCTTCCAGCGTCTGGACCTCCTTGGTGGTTTTGCCGTTCATCTGGTAGATGTGCTGGACCCGCTCCTTCACGCTTTTGTTCACGTTCAGGATCTCGTCTCCCGTCTTGATGATGCCGGACCGGATGCGGCAGTAGGAAATCTTGCCCGCGAACGGGTCTATCTTCGTCTTGAAAACGAACCCGCTGAACGGTTCCGCCGGGTCCGGATGGCGTTTGATGGTCTGCTCGGGATGGTGAGGGTCCTGACCGATCACCTCCCCGATATAAAGCGGGGACGGCAGGAAGCTGACGATGGAGTCCAGGAGAAAGTTCATGCCGATGTTCTTCACGGCGGACCCGCACACGATCGGGATGAACTTGCTGTTGAGCGAACAGGTGCGGACGCCGTTTTCCACCTCTTCGGGCGTCAGCTCCTGGCCGCCCAGGTATTTCTCGATCAGGGCGTCGTCGGTTTCCGCTACGGCATCGAAGAGTTTGTCCCGATACACCTTGATTTGGTCCGCCATGTCTGCCGGAACGGGGATTTCCTTCACGGCGTTGCCTTCGGTCTGGTAGGCCTTGTTGTGGACCAGATCCACGGTGCCCTTGAAATCCTTGCCCTGACCGATGGGCAGCTCGATGGGGATCACGGGCTTGCGGAATTTGGCGGTCAGCGCGTCCGCCACCGCGTAGAAGTCAGCCGCCTCGTCGTCCATCTTGTTGATGAAAACAATCCGGGCGATTTTATAATCGTCCGCGAAATGCCAGTCCTTTTCCGTGTCGATGGTGATGCCCTCCGCGGCGTTCACCACGAACAGGATGCCCTCCGTGGCGCGGAAGGCGCTGCGCACCTCCGAAACCAGGTCCGGGATGCCGGGCGTGTCCACGATGTTGATCTTGATGTCCTTCCATTCCGTGAAAGCCAGCGTGCTCTTCAGGGACATCTTGCGGGCAATCTCCTCGTCGTCGTAATCCATGACGGTGGTGCCCTTGTCGATACTGCCCATCTGCGGGATCTGGCCGCTCGCGAAAAGAAGCGCCTCGGCCAGCGTGGTTTTTCCCACATTGGGCGCGCCCGATATGCTCACGTTGCGGATCACCTTGGGATCGTAAATTTTGCCCATACGAGCACCTCCGGAGAAAAGTATTGAGGTTATGATAACACGGGGGGAGGATTTGTAAAATTTTGGGGATCTCGCTGCCTTCGACTCCGCTCAGGCAGCGTCAGTCGATCTCAGAGCGCGTGTTCTTCCCGCTGCCTGAGTAGAGGTTCCGGTGAGCGCAGTCGAACCGTCGAAGGCAGCGTTCTTACCCGTCCTGCCGTTTCGCGTTCAGCTCCCGCTGCATCTGGCGGATGGTTTTATAGAAGACCGGGTGAACGAACTCGGGGCAGATGTCCGCCAGGGGTTTCAGGACAAAGTCCCGGTTCTGGACTTCCGGATGGGGGATAACGATGCCGTCCCGGTTATAGACGGAAAAACCGTAAAAGATGATGTCAATGTCGATGGTCCGCGGGCCCCAGCGGACTTTCCTCACGCGGCCCAGTTTCTGCTCGATGCCGTTCAACCGGAGCATCAGTTCCTCGGGAAGAAGTTCCGTCTCGAATTCCACGGCGGCGTTCAGAAAATCCGGCTGGTCGGTCTTGCCGAAAGGCTTGGTGACATGGAACCCGGAAACCTTGCGGACAGTCCCGATCACTTCCAGTTCCATAAGGGCCTTCTGGAGGTTGCCCTCCCGGTCCCCCATGTTCGATCCGAGCGAAAGATAGACAACGGCCATGGCACCATCCGGTAAAAATAAAGGCTTTGGGATGTTGACTTTTCACACATCCGGGTCAATAATTCTGCGTCGTGTCATTCTACACCAGAGGGGAAAAAAATGAAAAAAACCGCATGGTTCGCGATTCTCCTGTTCACGGCCGTTTCGCTGTTCGCTTTCAACCCGGAGGAATACGACCTGTTCAACGACGTGGACGCCGGAGGCCGCGACTACCTGCTCCAGTCCGTGGACCGCGGTTTCAAGACCAAGACGGAGTCCGACCTGAAAGTGGTTTGCAGCGCCCTCAAGCGGATAGGCGAACTGAAACTGACCAACCAGGCGGTCCGGGAAAAAGTCGTGTCGTTGGTCGACTCGATTGACCCGAACCTGAATACGGACATTCAGAAAACCACTTTCATGAAGCCCGCCTATTACATGGGCATCATCATCATGGGCCATATCGGATCCAAAGCCGAAGCGGAGCGGCTGGCCGTCTACATCTCCAATACCAAGGACCGGATTGCCCGCATGTATCTGATCCAGTCCATCGGCAATCTGCCCTACCCCATATCCCTGCAGATCCTGCACGAGCAGACGGAAATGATCAACAACACTGAAGTCCAGCTGGCCTTTTACCTTCTGGAAGCCCTGAAACGGCAGGGATACAAGAGTTCCATACCCTATATCCGCGACATGCAGCTCCGGGGCAACTTTTACAGCGGCGATATCATGAAACGTTTTAAAACGGCCATTGAGTATCTGGACAAGAACGGCAAAGATTGACAGATTGTCCGGAACGGTCCATAATATTTCCGAATAAATTTAAAGGAAACCGGCCATGGCTTCCCTGATTGCGAACGTGCTCTTCTGGTGGTGGTGGACCCGATGATTTTTCAAACAGGTGTCAAACCTTAAAGGGAGCATGGATTGATTTTAAATCCGACAACCCGCTGGTGGAAACACCAGCGGGTTTCGCTTTACAGGACGTAAAGCGTGCCGGCGCAACAGGGATGTTGCAGCGCCGGTGTACCCGCAGAAGGTAAAATGCGTCGTGCGGCCAGGATGGCGATAGAACAGAAAAACAAATGTAGCGCAGTTTTGAAAGGAGTTTCCAATGGATAAAATCAGAATCTCCACCGTCACGAAGGAAATTCCGGCAGACATAGAAACGCCGGTGTCGGCTTTTCACGCCCTCAAACAGGGTAATCCGACCGGTTTTCTGCTGGAAAGCGTGGAAATGGGAGACCGGATCGGCCGCTACTCTTTCCTGGGATTTGAGCCGGAACTCCTTTTCACGGCCAGGGGAAAGGACGTCACCATCCGCTTCCGCGGCAAAACAGAAACGCGTTCATCCTCCAATCCGCTGGACGACCTTCAGGAACTGATCGGGAATTTCACGGAGGAGAAAACGGAGGGCCTTCCGCCTTTTTCCAGCGGCCTGGTGGGTTATTTCAGCTACGACTGTGTTCGGTACTTTGAAAAACTTCCCGATACGGGCAAGCCGGACACCCTGGACCTGCCGGACATCCATATGGTGCTTCCCAAAATCCTGATCGCCTTTGACCACATCCGCCAGAAGCTCGTTCTCATGTGCCATGCGTTCGGCAACGAGGACCGGGCACAGGCCGAGGCGACGCTGAAAAAATACGAGGAAAAACTCTACCGCGCCCAACCGCCCGCCCGGATCGTGGAATCCCGGGAAACAAAAATCAACATGACCTCCAACACGAAAAAAGAGAATTTCGTGGAAGCCGTTCGCAAGGCCAAGGACCATATCGTAGCCGGGGACATTTTCCAGGTGGTCCTGTCCCAGCGCTTCCGGACGGAAACGGACCTTCCGCCTTTCGATATTTACCGGAAACTCAGGATGATCAACCCGTCCCCGTATATGTATTATTTCGACTTCGAGGGTTTCCAGATCATCGGCACGTCGCCGGAAGTGATGGTGAAACGCGCTCTGGACGGCGCCAAGGACGAGATCGTGATCCGCCCCATTGCCGGCACACGGCCCCGAGGACGGACGGCCGCCGAGGACCAGGCCGTGGAACGGGAACTCCTGGAAGACAAAAAGGAGATGGCGGAACACACCATGCTTCTGGACCTGGCCCGAAACGACATCGGCCGGATGTCGGACTACGGCAGCGTCAGGGTGGAAAACCCCTATCACGTGGAACGGTATTCCCACGTGATGCACATCGTTTCGGACGTCACGGCGCGGCCGCGGACGGGAATCAAGGCCATGGACATTGTCCAGGCCGCTTTTCCCGCGGGAACCGTTTCCGGTGCGCCGAAAGTCCGCGCCATGGAAATTATCGAAAACCTGGAGCCGGACAGGCGCGGTATTTACGCCGGCGCCATCGGTTACGCCGATTTCCGGGGCAATCTGGACACGTGTATCGCCATCCGGACCATCGTGTACAAGGACCGGACGGCTTATATCCAGGCGGGCGCGGGAATCGTTTACGATTCCGTCCCGGAAAAGGAATATGAGGAAACCATCAACAAAGCCAAGGCCCTGATGAAGGCCCTGGTCTGATAAGAGAGGACGGTTATGATTCTCGTGATCGACAACTACGATTCTTTCATTTATAACATCGTCCAGTACGTGGGCGAATTCCACGGGGACATCCGCGTGTTCCGGAACGACCGGATCACTCTGGACAAGGCCCTCTCCATGGGCCCGGACGCCATCATCATATCCCCCGGGCCGGGTCGTCCCGAGGACTCGAAAGTGTCCCTGGACCTGATCAAAAGCGGAACGGACATTCCCGTTCTGGGCGTCTGCCTGGGCCACCAGGGCATCGCATACGCGTTCGGCGGAGAGATCGTGGGAGCCCGTTCCATACGCCACGGCAAGGTATCAGCCGTCACGCACAACGGTCAGGGCATTTTCGAGGGCGTCCGCAATCCCCTGAAAGCCACGCGCTACCACTCCCTGGTGGCCAACCGGGAAGGCCTCCCCGATTGCCTGGAAATCACCGCGGAAAGCGAAGACGGGGAAATCATGGGCCTGAAAGTCCGGGACAAGGACATCTACGGCGTCCAGTTTCATCCGGAGTCCATCCTGACCGAGGACGGGAAAACCATCCTCAAGAAGTTCACGAATCTTGCGCTGAAAAAAAGCGAAGTCCGTCATAACGACAAAGCCGCCGGCCGCGTCAAGGCGCTGATATCCCAGGCCGGCGAACGCCGCGACCTGACCCTGGAGGAAGCCCGGGAAATGGCGGGTTATTTCATGACCGGAAACGCCACGCCTTCGCAGGTGGCGGCCTATCTCATGGCCCTCCGCATGAAAGGGGAAACGTCGGACGAAATCACGGGCAGCGCGCTGGCCATGTTCGAGGCGTGCGTCCGGATTTCCCCGAACGTGGCCCCGCTGGTGGACACCTGCGGCAGCGGCGGGGACAAAACCGGAACGTTCAATATCTCCACGGCGGCGGCTTTCGTGGCCGCCGGCGCGGGGTGCTTCGTGGCCAAGCACGGCAACCGATCCATTACCAGTCAGAGCGGTTCCGCGGACGTTTTGGAACAGCTGGGGGTGAACATCCAGCTCTCGCCGGACGCCGTCAAAGCGTGCATTGAAGACGCCGGGATCGGCTTCATCTTCGCGCCGCTGTACCACCCCGCCATGAAATTCGTGATGCCCACCCGCCGGGAGATCGGCGTCCGGACGCTGTTCAACATCCTGGGCCCGATCGTCAATCCCGCGGGCGTCAAGCACCATGTCATGGGCGTTTTTTCCAGGGAGCTTCTGGATCTCGTTCCGCCGGTGTTCCTCAAACTGGGGCACAAACATTCCCTCGTGATCCACGGCGAGATCGGCATAGACGAAGCGAGCATTGAAGGCCGGACGCTGGTCCGGGAAATCCGCAACGGGACCATCAAGGAATTCGCGATTGATCCCTCGGAATTCGGCCTGGACGGAAAAATCGCATCATTGAAAGTCAAGAGCCCCGACGAAAGCGCGGACACGATCCGCAGGGTCCTTTCGGGTCGGGAAAAAGGCGACGCCCGCAAAGCCGTGGTCCTCAATGCCGGTTTGGCGATCTCCGTCACTCGGGACTGCACGCTCGCGGAGGCGTTTCAGGCCGCCCAGGAATCGATAGACAGCGGCCGCGCCCACCAGGCCCTGGAGCGCCTGATCCAGATGACGCAGTTGCGGAAATAACCCCGGGAGCAGGAGAACAAGCGGAGAGAAGTCCGCGAGTTCATCGATACGCACGGTTCCTCCCTTCATACGGGAGACCGCCCGGAAGAGTCCCCGGACCGTTTCCGGCACGCGCTGAAAATTCCCGGCCGGCTTTCCGTGATTGCGGAAATCAAGCGGATGTCACCGTCCCGCGGGCTGTTGAACGGGGAAGAATCCCCCCTGGACCTCGCGTCCCTTAACGCCGGCACGGGCGCGGACGCGATATCGGTCCTGACCGACCGCAAGTATTTCGGGGGAAGCTTTGAATTTCTGACCGATATTTCCCGCGCCGTCCCCGTTCCCACGCTCTGCAAGGACTTCATCCTGGACCCGGTGCAGATAGACCTGGCCAAACTGTCCGGGGCCTCCGCGGTCCTCCTGATCGCGGAAATCCTGAACGACCGGGAACTGGAGTCTCTCTCGGCCCACGCGGCCCGTATCGGTCTGGAATGCCTGGTGGAAGCCCACCACCCCGACAACATCCGCCGGGCTTCCGCCACCCCCTCCCCCGTCATCGGCATCAACAACCGCAACCTCTTCACCTTCGAGGAGAGCCTGGACCATTCCCTGGGATGGGTCCATCTCATTCCGGAAGACCGCTGCCGGCTCTCCCTGTCCAGCGTGCAGTCCCGGCTGGACGCCGAACGCGCCGCCCGGGCCGGTTTTGACGGCGTGCTGATCGGCACGGCCCTGATGCGGGCGTTCAACAAGCGGGCGGCGTTGAACAGTTTCCGGGAAATCCCCAAGCCCTGAGCCGCCCGTCCGTGAACAAAAAAATGTTTGCGTTAAAGAATCCCCTTCATTAAAATAGGCCCAGATACGGTTTGAGCGGGGGTACCCATGAAATACGAAATCAGCGATTACAAAGGCAAGACACTCCTGAAAATCAAGGAGAACCTGGTCACAGACCCCGATGCCCGGGAATTCAAGGAAGTCCTGACCTCCATGATCGAAGAAGGCAAGCGGGAAATCATCATAGATTTTTCCGAGATGGTGTTTATCGGTTCCAGCGGGATCGGCAAGCTCCTTCTGGCCTACAAACGCCTGGACGACCTGAACGGCAAACTCTACATCACGGGTTTGAACAAGGACATCAAGGACCTGTTCGTTACGTTCCGGCTGAACGAATTTTTCCACATCGTGGACAACTTGGACAGCATTTCCTGACCCGGCCGTAGCGACGAAACCCAGGTTTTCCGGCCCCTTCGCCGCCCCCGCGGGATGAAAGCAGTATGAGCGTCTGGACAGTCGTTTCGGGAATTTTGTTGCTGGCCGCCGGTTTTATCGCCGGCCGCTGGTGGGCGTCCCGGCGTTCCCGGTTTCACGCCAAGAACGAGAAAATCTACCAGGAAATCGAGCTGATCGTCCTGAAACTGTTTTCCTCCATCCAGTCCCTGATCAATTCCGACCGGACCCTGGTCGCGCTCTTCGAGCTCATGCACAAGGCCGACCCCGGCATCCAGCACCGCCTTTTCCGTTTTGACGGCACGCATATCCAGGACATGGAAGAGGACAAGCCGGTCCATAACAACGACCTGATCGAGATCTTCTACCAGCACACCCAGGGCGAATACCTGAAAGGTTCCCGTGTCCACAGGACCGGCCAGGAATATTACGATTTTGACCAGTCTTCCGCCCTGTTCGCAACCCTGAAAAAGAGCCGTTCCCGGAAGAAATTTGACCGGATCCGGCTGTACCCCATCTCCTTCGACTATCTGGGCATCCGGTATTTTTTCGTCACGTTTTTAAACAGCGACAGCGTGAACGTGGTCACGGACCAGTTCCTGCTCTACATCAAGAGACTGCTGTTTTTCCTGCTTTACCTTCGGGAACTCCTGGCCCGGTTCCGGGACAACCAGGAACTCCTGGACGGCGTGTTTTACAAAAACCCCATCGCCCTGTGCCTGACGGACGAAAACGGGGCCGTCCTCAAGTCCAACAAGTCTTTCACCACGCTTTTGTCCCGGGACGTCCAGAACCTCCGCCAGATCATGGACGAGGCGTCCTTCCAGAGGTTCCGCGACGGCAACGCGAACGAACGGGATTTTGTGCACGAAAACCGCAACCTGAAAATCCAGGGCATTCCGCTCTACGCGGTCACCGGAGGGGTACGGGGGCTCCTGTTCTCGATCCAGGACGACTCGCTGCAGTACCTCCTGTTCAAGCGCCTGGAGGCGTCCGAGGAACGCTACAAAAAACTGCTGCAGGAACTCCCGGTGGGACTGGTCATCGTCAACAGCGACGGGACCATCTATCTGGTCAACGACAACTTCGTCAATTCCCTCGGTCTCTCCGACGCGGAAATCCTCAAGGGCAACCGCCTTCAGGACTTTTTCGACATGCCCTTCCACGACTTCCGGGAGATCACGCGCCAGATCCACGAAACCAACACGCTCTACTACAAATTCCAGCTCAAGCCCCGTTACGGCAACCGGATCTTTTCCGTTTACCTCCAGAAAATCCTGCTGGCCGAAGAAGACCTGATCGAGGCCATTTTCCAGGACGTGACCCTGGAAAACCGCCTTTACGCCCAGTTGGAGGAAAAGAGCAAGATGATGGAGGAGGAGCTCAACACCGCCCGGAAGGTCTGGGAGCACATCCTCTCTATCCCGCCCATTTATTCATCGATCATCCGGTTCGAGACGTTCTTCAAGCCGTCCTCCCAGTTGGGCGGGGACTTCTACGACATCATCCAGATCGACGAACACCACGTGGGCGTCATTATCGCGGACGTATCGGGACACGGGGTGTCCGCCTCGCTCATCACGTCCATGCTGAAGATGCTGGTGGAGTTTGC
>CAYMRH010000027.1:0-5879 GCA_964392785.1 uncultured Brevinematales bacterium | reverse complement strand
AGGGACCCGAACCGGATAGACGACATGCTGTCCTACCTGAACATCGCCCTTTTGAAAATCCTCCCCGAGGACCAGTACATCACCCTCTTTTACGGGATCATCGATACCAAGAATTACTCCCTCGAATACATCAACTGCGGGCACCCTTTCCCGGTGGTATACGACGACCGGACCGGCTTGTCCGAAACGCTCAAAGGCATCACCTATCCGCTGGGCACCAAACGCAACATCCCCTACGCGGACAACATCCACCGGTTTAAACTGCCGGTCAATTCCAAAATCCTGCTCTACACGGACGGGATTCTCACGTTCCGCCGCCCGGACCGGATGTTCCGCGCCGAAGACCTGATGGCGGTGTTCCAGGACAGCCTTCACCTCCAGTCCAAGGACATATTGAACGACATGTATCTGCGCATTATCCGCACGTCCACCCAGTTCACGGATGACGACGTGAGCCTGCTTTTGGTCTCGCTCACCCGCGAGGTGTCCGCCAAGAAACATTTCTCGATCCCGAGCAACGTGCTGGAGATCGACAACGCCATCATGAAGATCACGGAAGGCATCACGAAAACGGCGGAACTGGACCAGGAGGACGTCTGGCGCATCTACACGGCACTCTACGAGGCCATCATCAACGGCGTGGAGCACGGAAACAAGAACAACGTCCAGAAACGCATCCACATTTCCTACAGGATCTTCAGCGGATGGGTCGTGTTCCAGGTGCGGGACGAAGGCATCGGGTTCGACACGAAGAGCCTGCCCAATCCCCTGGACGACTCCAACCTGCTCAAACCCTCCGGGCGCGGTGTGTACATGATGAAAAAAATCATGGACAAGGTCAAATTCAACCGCGCCGGCAATGAGGTCACCATGTCCCTGTCACTGAAGGAAACCCCTCCCGCAATTGCCGACGGAAAGCCGGGATGAACCCGGACACCTTTCATACGCCCGTCCTGTTAAACGAGGTGCTGGAAGCCCTGGCCCTGCGCGCGGACAGCGTGATCGTGGACGCGACCTGCGGAGAAGGCGGGCATTCCGCCGCCATCGCGGAGAGAATCCCGGACGGCCGGTTGTTCTGCCTGGACCGGGACGCCAGAATCCTGGAACTGGCCCGGGAACGGCTGTCCGGACACCCGAATGCCAGTTTTCACAGGATCCGCTTCAACGCACTGGGCAGTGAGACCATTCAAGGATTTCCGGGGAAGGCCGATGGAATAATTGCGGACTTGGGCATTTCCATGTACCACCTCAAGTCTTCAGGTGACAGCGGCGGCAATCTCGGTTTCAGTTATACCGACACCGAGTCGCTGGACATGCGTCTGGACCCGGATTGCGAAGTTTCGGCTTCCGACGTGGTCAACCGGTTTTCCGAGCGGGATCTGGCCGATATCCTCTACCGGTACGGGGAAGAATACGAGTCCCGGGCCGTGAGCAGGGCCATTATCAGGTCCAGACCCGTGAAGAACGCCAGAGACCTGGCCGATATTGTCCGGAGAGCCAAAAGACCGGGACGGGGGGGCAAAGCCCACCCCGCCACCAAGACCTTTCAGGCCCTCCGGATCTTCGTCAATAAAGAATTGGAGATCCTGGCAAGTTTTATACCCCGGGCTGTCGATAATCTGAACGAGAACGGGAGGCTGGTCGTCATCTCCTACCATTCCCTGGAGGACCGGATCGTGAAAAACGCCTTCCGCGACCTTCAGAAGGATGGTCGGGGAACGGTCCTGACCAAAAAACCGGTCGTCCCGACGTCCGAAGAAGTCCGCCAAAACAGGGCCGCGCGGAGCGCGAAACTGAGAGTGTTCCAGAAACAAGGACGGTGACATGACGAAACCGTGGGTCTACGGATTGAAGCTTCTGACAACCCTGGCCCTGTTTATCGGGTTTGCCTTTTTCATCATCGAACAGCGGCTGGAATCCAAGACGTATGAAATGCAGATCCGCTCCCTTCAGGGGACTCTCTCTGACATGAGAATGAAAAAACGGGATCTGCTGATGAAAATCGACTCCGAAATGCAGCGGCTGTCATCCTACGACTATGAATCCGTGGGGACACCGGTTTCCATGAAAGACGTGATCCTGGTGCCCGTGAAACCCGACGGGCAGAATCAGGCCCCCGCCCCGTCCGGTTTCGGAAACGAGGAAACGTCCATCGCCCTCCGGGAACTTTTGGCCAGGATTCCATCCGAATTGCCGTTCTTCCGGAAATAAGACTTTCCGCCATACCACGCGGAACCCGGACGCCGGGCTTCCCGCGGAAACGTATCCGTCCCGCGCTCATTCGACTTAAGGAACCGCTCAACCGGATTGTGTCCCGCGGATGCGGGATTTGCCGAAAGAGGGACTTGAACCCTCACGGGATTGCTCCCAATGGATTTTGAGTCCATCGCGTCTGCCAATTCCGCCATTTCGGCCCGGATTCAATCGTGGTGCTGGATCAACGGCAGTTTTCCTTTCGCCTGAAAACCGACTTTCCCGACCAGGTAGGCCAAAGCCGCGTCGAACCTGGCGCGGTCCTGGACTGCGGACCACTCTTCGGGGGAAGCCTTCTGCTTGTATTCTTCCAGGGACAATTCCTGCTCCCGGGCGTGGGCTTTCGCGATCCGGTTCACCGCCGCCGCGTCCGCCTGGATGCCGAAACGGTCCGCCAAGTTCATCACGCAATAGAAAAACACAATGTTCGCGTGGACTTTGTCCGGCAGGGCGGAATGCTCGTTCCTGATTTTTTTCTCGCCCAGTAGGCCCGTGAGCGGGATTTCCGAAACGGCAAAGTTCTTCTCGGCAAAATCCCCGTTCTCGCGCCGGAATTCCCTCAGGTATTCCGACTTGGGATATTCCACTTCCGCGTTCTTCGCGATGTACTCCATGAGGGCGTTGCGCTTGCTGACGGAGTTCATTTCCTTCAGCAGATTTTCAAAACGCTCCTTCATGGCCTTCCGGTAATCGTCCGCGGTTTTATGGACGGATACCTGGGACACCAGCTCGTCCGTCACGTCCTGTTCCTTCGGGCGCTCCGCCTTCAGGATCTCCAGTTCCACGGTGTCTCCGCCGGAAGCCCGGCCCAGAAACTCCACCACGGAGGTATCCAGGTCGTTGTACGACAGGATCAGTGTTTCCCCGGCCTTGCGGCCGATCAGTTTTTTCACGACACGGCTGTCCAGGGTTTGCGTCGCATCCCCGCCTTCTCCCGCGCCCTTCTCGCGGACGGTCACGGTGTCCCCTTCCTCGATCCTGCCGGAAACTTCCTCCAGGACCTTGAAGTCCCGCCGGATGGACTCGTCCATCATCCGGTCGTCGTAATAGTATTCCTCGAAATCCACCACCGTCTTTTCCGGGTCAATGTTCTTCAGCACGCGGGGCATCGTGTCAAAAACGATGGAAAAGGAAAACGGTTTTCCCCGGGACAGATTGGACAGGGGTTTAAAACGGGGTTCGGAAAAAAGGCGGACGCCGTCGGCCTGGAGTTTTTGGGCGGCCTTCAGGACCATCCCGTTCACGACCAGTCGCATCAGCTCGTCCGCGCTGTTCTTTTCGATGATGTCAAACGGGACCTTGCCGGCCCTGTATCCCGGAAAAGTCGTTTTTTTCTGCATCTGGGCCAACGTGGATTCGTATTCGGCCTTGACTTCGGATTCGTTGAAAACCGCGAACGCCTGCCGCAGACAGTCGGTGTATTCCTTGACGAACAGTTCCATGTTCACTCCCCGCTCCGGCCACCGGTTTCCGGACGGCCTGATGAATGTTCAAAAACCCAGTCCCTGCCTCCAGGGCGGGGGACTGGGTTTTCGCCTAGCGGAAGACGGGATTCGAACCCGCGACATCTACCTTGGCAAGGTAGCACTCTACCAACTGAGTTACTTCCGCAAACCTATGAATAAAACCAACCCTTCGGCTACGCTCAGGGACCACCCCTCGACTTAGCTCGGGGACCACCCCTCGACTTAGCTCGGGGACCACCCCTCGGCTTCGCTCGGGGACCACCCCTCGACTTAGCTCGGGGACCACCTGCGAGTAGAGGGACTTGAACCCACACGCGTTTCCGCACCAGATCCTAAGTCTGGCGTGTCTGCCAATTCCACCATACTCGCCCTTCGACAAGCTCAGGGCAAGCCCGACTGATAATCAGCCGGGATGCTGATCTATCGTCCACCCGAGCTTGTCAACCATCTGGGTCATACAGGGATCGAACCTGTGGCCCGCTGATTAAGAGTCAGCTGCTCTACCAACTGAGCTAATGACCCGGTTTCCCGGTCTGCCGCACGATCCCGGTTCCCAAGTCCCGAACTTGCCGGATTGCGCCCGGCAGGAATCGAACCTGCGGCCTTTGGGTTCGAAGCCCACTGCTCTATCCAACTGAGCTACGAGCGCGACTTCCCAATTTTTCCTTGAACCTTTTCTATTGGCTTTCTATTTATCTTTTCATGCAATTTCGCTGGGTGGACAAGGGGATTTGAACCCCCAGCCCCCGGTGCCACAGACCGGTGCTCTAACCGTTGAGCTATGTCCACCATGGTTTGCGCCTGACAGGAGTCGAACCTGTGGCCCACAGCTTAGAAGGCTGTTGCTCTATCCAGCTGAGCTACAGGCGCACTGTCGGGGCGAGAAGATTTGAACTTCCGACCCCCTGCTCCCAAGGCAGGTGCGCTACCTGGCTGCGCTACACCCCGAATGGCGAGCACTTCTGTGCGACCCTTCTCATTCTGAGGTGAATATTTTAGCCAAAACCCGCCCGATTGTCAAATAATGACCGTTTCCGGGCGTATAAACAGCCGGAGCACCCCTATTTTTTCATGATCGCGATGTCGTTCTGGGCGATCTGACCCAGGCCTTCAGTGATTTCGGCAACACTGAATTTCTCACGGATTTCGGTAATCCGAACCGCGCCCACCCGGGTATCCTCGCTGCCCAGGGATTCCCCCGTGTCCGGGTCCAACATTTCCTCGCCCTTGCGCATCACGTCGAAGACGGCGCCCACAGTCACGCCCGAATCCTTGCCCAGGTTGATGTACACCTTGCCGTCCTGGACCTTCACGATCTTGCCTTCCACTCCCAGGGACCCGAACACTTTGCCGATCTCACTCACCAGTTTGTCCACGCACTTGCGGGTGGCTTTGCCGATGATGGTCTCGTCGAATCCCCGGGACCCGAATTTCACGTCCGTGGGAAGAATGTCCGCGTTTTGGATCGAAACACCCGCGGCGGTTTCCTCGCCCTGCCCTGATCCGGCCGCGGTGATTTTTCCGCTCTCCACGCTGACAATGCGAATGTCAGCCGCGACCCGCGCGGTCTGGGTCTTCAAGCCGATGCCGAAAGCCGCCCCGCCGCCCTCTTTCTGTCCGAACTGGTTGATGCTGCCGATGATCACATACTGCACCCCGAGGAGTTTCCCGATTTTCGCGGCGCTTTCGGGCGTGACAAGCCCGCTCATCCCGAGCTTCTGCTCTTCCAGCATGGCGGACATCTGCTGGCGCTCGAAAACGTCGTATTTGCCGATCTTGACCAGGGACGTGGCCAGCATATCCGCCACCCCCTCGCCCACCCTGGCTGACGCGCCGCTCTTATTCGCGAAATCCGCGATCGCGATGCGGGGCTTTTTGGCGTGCAGGACTGACGCGGCCAATACGCACATCAGTAAACAGGCCGTTTTTTTCACCATAAAGGCCTCCTGTCAATTTGAATTCCGGAACCGGATCTTCAGGAAAGATCCGAAGAACATCGAACCAATCCGGCATCCCTCTTGATCCGTCCCTGATTTAACTCACAACGGTTGACATCGAACACCCTTTCTGTTCACCAGCCCGGACCCACGCCGGCAGGCGCGGCGCTCAGTGCGGAAACGGGATCATTTAGATTTACGGACGCTCCGGGAGAAGACGCAG
>CAYMRH010000026.1:0-29940 GCA_964392785.1 uncultured Brevinematales bacterium | reverse complement strand
CCAGGAACCGTCCTTGTCCGTGTTGTAGTCGTACTTGTGCGCGGTGCCGTTGGTGAAATTGGCGTCCGCGAATTTCAAACTGTTGGTGTAGGATTTTGCCAGGTCCCGGAATGCCAGGTGGGGCATGGCCTCGCTGTTGATGGAGATTACTGTCGAGTTCTTGCTGACGCCGTCGGCTTCCGTGGAGGAAAGAAACGGGCCGGATGCGGAAACGCCGGGGTTGAAGGTGACCTTGATGGCCGAATCCCCGGAATAGACGGTGTTGGTGTCTTTGCCGTTGATGGTGATGTTCGTGTCTGCCAAACCGGCCATCACGACAAAGTTGTTGCCGCCCGCGCCGAAGTCGCTGTACACGTCGTAGGTGTTGTGGTACAGGTCCATTCTCTGGGCCAGCCACAAAGACCCGGCCGTGTTTCCCGCCTGTACCAAAAGGCCTCCGCCCGAATCGGACAGGAAGGAAGGTTGGCGATGAGAAATTGGTCCGTCTTCAAACGGATGCAGGGAGCATCCGGAGGCGATAATGACAGGAAACGCGAAACTCACAAAGAGCTTCAAAAAATAACGGTTCAACATATAAACCTCCTGAGCGTATGACGATGACCGGCAGAGGTTTTTTTTGGTTGCCGTTATTGATTAGATCTGACCGTTGTTCTGATTACTCTCTTTCCCTCTACACAGAATTATATGCATTTTTCGTGCCACAATACGATATGGGGAAAGCGAAGCGATATAATTACAGGCAGGATTTGAAGAAAGAAAAAGGGATGAATAATGAAAAAATGAAAACTCGTGTATTATTGTAAAATGTGCATGTGCTTAATGCTCCATGCAGTCAGCACAGTGGATGTGATTTTATTCCTGATCGGCATAACGGTTCAGGAGATTGCCGTAAGAATCAATCCTCCGATCCCTGAAAAAAGGCCAGATTCGCCTGACGGTTTCTGTTCTGGAGCCGTCAACGGCAGTTATTAATGTTTCCTCCCGGTCCGCTCCGGCCTGGGCTAAAATTTCACCCTGCGGGCCGGCGGCGAAACTGGAACCCCAGAATTCAATGCCCTCGGATTTCCCGCCTCCCGGTTTTTGCTCGAAACCCGTCCTGTTTACGGACAATACTGTCAGGCCGTTGGATACGGCATGCGCCCTCTGGACCGTAATCCAGGCCTCTCGCTGGCGTTTTTTTTCTGCGGGGTCGTCTGACGGTTCCCACCCAATGGCCGTGGGGTAGATCAGGATATCCGCGCCCGCAAGCGCCATGAGCCGGGCGGCTTCGGGATACCACTGGTCCCAGCAGACCAATACACCCAGATTTCCCAGGGAAGTCCGGACGGGCTTGAACCCGGTGTCTCCCGGTGTGAAATAGAATTTCTCATAGTAAGCGGGGTCGTCGGGGATGTGCATTTTGCGGTAGGTCCCGGCGAGCTGTCCGTCGGAATCCAGCACCACGGCCGTATTATGGTAGAGACCGGGCGCCCGCTTTTCGAACAGGGAGATCACCAGCACCGCGGACAGTTCTTTGGCCAGTTTGCCGTAGAAGTCCGTGGAGGGGCCCGGGATCTCTTCGGCCAGGTCAAACCGCGCGGGGTCCTCCGTCTGGCAGAAGTAGGGCGTCCTATGGAGTTCGGGAAGCGCGATCAGGTCCGCGCCTTTTTTTCGCGCGTCCCGGACGGCGGCCGCCGTTTTTTCCTGGTTTTGGATCGGGTTGTCGGAGAAAGCCAACTGGATCAGGCCGGCCGTGAGGGAGATCATGACAGGACTCCTTTGGGCAACTGCATGGTGACGCAGTGCAGGGACCCGAACTGGTGGACCAGGGGCAGACAGTCAACGCCCACGATCTCCCGTCCGGGAAAGAGAGATTGTAATATGGAAATGGCTTTTCTGTCACGTTCCCTGTCGCCGTAAACGGGTGCCAGCACGGCGCCGTTGACCGCCAGAAAATTCGCGTAGGTGAGCGGCAGCCGGCGCCTGGAAGCGTTCCGGACGGCTTTCGGAAACGGCAGGGGGACCAGGCGGTAGGGACGGCCGGCGGCGTCCCGGAATTTTTTCAGTTCCTTTTCCATCCGGCGCAGGCCCGGCGCGTGATCTTTGTCCGCTTCCTCCGCGGACACGAATGCGATGGTCCGCCCGGGGCAGAACCGCGCCAGGGTATCAATATGCGCGTCGGTATCGTCTCCCTCCAGATGGCCGGCTCCGGCGGGGATCCAGAGAACCTTCTTCGCGCCCAGTTCCTTTTTCAGGACGGTTTCGATCTCTTTTTTTGAGAATTGCGGATTGCGGTTGGGTGAAAGAAGACACTGTTCCGTGGTCATGACCGTACCCGCCCCGTCGCTTTCCACGCTGCCGCCTTCCAGCACGAAGTTGAGAGTTTTCAGGGGGGCGGTCCTGCGGAAAACGCCGAGTTTGTACAGTTCGCGTGTGACGAGGTTGTCCCGGTCCGCCGCGAACTTCAGCCCCCAGGCGTTGAACGTGAAATCCAGCAGGACGGGACGCCCGTTTTTTTCCACGGTGAGCGGCCCAAAATCCCGCGCCCAGGTGTCGTTGGCGGGAACGGCTTCGCAGCGGACGCGGTCCATCACGGCGCCGTTTCGGATCAAAAGCGCGCGCACGGCGGCCGGGTCCGGACAGACGATCACCACGCGCCCGAAACGGCTCGCTTCCGCGGCGATGCGGATAAAAACGGGCGTCACGGTCTTGAGGGAATCGGACCAGTCGGTTCCGGGGTGGGGCCAGGACAAAAGGATTCCGTCCTGGTCTTCCCATTCTGCGGGGAATCGGGTGGGCATGGTCTTTCCTACATCAGGGGCTTGACGTAAACGTATTTGACTTCGTTTTTCTGGAGGTCCTGGATCCGGTCTTCGTTCAATATTGTTTCCGGGTTCATCAGGACACGGCCCCCGGGAAGGACCACGGGAATGCCCACTGACATGCCGGGGCGAAGGTCCTTGACCTCCATCTTGATATAGGTGGAGGAGGACGTGTTCTCCTTGGGCCCGAACTCCAGTTTTCTCTTGATGTCCTCCATGATGCGCTCGCGGTGCAGGATGTTGACGGACAGTTCTTCCTCCGTCACCTCCAATAGCTTGCACACGGCGGCCAGGAGTTTGCCCATGTCCAGGGGCTTGATCTGGTAATACTGGGCGCCGCCCTTGAGGCATTTCTGCACGTCCTGGGTCAGGTTGCTCTGCGTGATGACGATCACGGGGATCCTGGCGGTGGAGGGGTGTTTGCGGATTTCCTGGAGAACGTCGTATCCATGCATGTCGGGCAGGTTCAAATCCAGGAGGATCACGTCCGGCTGGGCGTTCTGGGCGATGACCAGAGCCGCCTGTCCGGTGGCGGATTCCAGAAAACCCAGATTGAAATTCTTCAGCCCTTCCATGACCGTCTTCCGGGTGACGGTGCTGTCTTCCACGATCAAGACGGTGGCAAACACGATTTTCTTCATGGTTTTTCCGCTCCGGAAAAATTATAATTCTCCCGGCAGAATTAATCAAGGCCGGCCAAGCGGCGATTCGATGTTGCGACCCGGATTCCCAGGGCGGGAAACGGCCGCGATTTTTCATTCTTTTGCGGATGTGCTATAATCTTTCCGGAAGAGCCCGTGACAGGCAGGTACCTATGGCGCTGTATCAGAACCCCCTGGAAACCCGTTACGCCTCCCGGGAGATGCTCGAACTGTTTTCCGAGGAGACCAAATTCCTGACCTGGCGGGACTGCTGGATCGCCCTGGCCGAGGCGGAAATGGAATTGGGCCTGCCCGTCACGCGGGAACAGGTGGACGACCTGAAAAAGAACCGGGACAATCTGGACCTGGCGCGGGCCCGGGAAATTGAGCGTGAAATCCATCACGATGTCATGAGCCATATCCGCGCCTACGGCGAAAAGGCCGCGAAAGCCAGAGGCATCATCCATCTTGGTGCCACCTCCGCGTACGTGACGGATAATACGGATGTGATCCTGGTCAAAAATGCCCTCGCTCTGGTCCGCCGCCGCCTGGTCACGCTTCTGGACACCCTGGCCGGGAAATGCCGGGAATACGCCGGTTTGCCGGCCCTGGCCTATACCCACCTGCAGCCGGCCCAACCCACCACGCTGGGCAAGAGGATGAGTCTCTGGTTGTACGATCTGCTTCTGGACCTGGAAGAACTGGACCGGCGCATCCAGGGGCTGACCGCCCTGGGCGTGAAGGGAACCACGGGCACTCAGGCCAGTTTCCTGGAATTGTTCAACGGGGACGGCGGCAAGGTGTCCGAACTGGACCGACTGGTATCCAAAAAACTGGGTTTTGATTCCTGCGTTCCGGTGAGCGGCCAGACGCTCACGCGCAAGGCGGACGTGTTCGTGTTGTACGCGCTGTCGGGTATCGCCGCGTCAGCCCACCGGATGGCCAACGACGTCCGCATTCTCCAGCACAGCTGGCAGGTGGAAGAACCGTTCGACAAGAAACAGGTCGGTTCCTCCGCCATGCCCTATAAGCGGAATCCCATCCTGGCGGAGCGGCTGACGGCGCTGGCCCGTTATGTCATGAACAACGCCCAGAACGCCGTCCAGACTTTTGCCGCGCAGTATCTGGAACGCACGCTGGACGATTCCGCCAACCGCCGCCTGTCCGTCGCGGAAGGCTTTCTGGCCACGGACGCGATCCTGATTCTTTACCAGAAACTCGCGCAGGGTCTGCAGGTTTATCCGGAAGTCATGGATAAGCACCTGCGGGACAACCTGCCGTTTTTCGCCACGGAAAACATTCTCATGGAATCCGTCAAGAACGGCGGTAACCGGCAGGAACTGCACGAGGCTATCCGCGAATTCGCAATGCGGCAGGTGGAGGCCATCCGGAGCGGCCGGCCCTACGACCTGCTGGCGGAAATGAAAAAAAGCGGCCAATTTCCCATACCCGATTCCGTCTGGGGCCGGATCGGGGATTTCTCTTCCTACACGGGCCGGGCCGCCCAGCAGGTGGAGGAATTCCTTCGCGGCACGGTGGAACCGGTGCTGGAGAAAAACCGGGATTGGATCGGAATGGAAGCGGAAATCCGGGTTTAGGAGATCATCGGGCGGCATGACGAAGGAAAATTTCCAGAAAGTCAGGACCACCATCGGGTTCTTCATCAATCAGGTCGAAGGACGGGGCATTTCCCCGCTGTTGTGGGGCGCGGCGGACGTGGCCGAGGAACACGACGTGAACCTGGTGGTCTTTGCCGGCAAATCCATCCGGTCGCCCTTCGAGGACGAAATCCAGTTCAACAGCGTTTACCAGATGGCGAGCGTGGAACGCCTGGACGGCGTGATCATCTCTTCCGGAACTCTGGCGTGTTACGTGGGCATGGACGAACTGTCCCGGTTTCTGGACCCGTTCCGCAGCGTGCCCATTGTGAGTATTTCTCTGGCGCTGGACGGAGTGCCCAGCGTGATCGTGGACAACTTAAGCGGCATGCGGGACGCCGTCGAGCACCTGATCGTCAGGCATAATTACCGCCGGATCGCTTTTTTGCGGGGTCCGGAAACAAACCCCGAAGCGCAGGACCGCTACCAGGCCTACCGCGACGTGCTGGGCCGTTACCGGATTCCGCTGGACCCGCAGCTGGTGGTCCAGGGGGATTTCCGTTTTACCGCGGGTCAGGCGGCCATCCGGGAGCTGATGGACGAACGGCGGGTCCGGTTCGACGCCCTGGTCTGCGCGAACGACGACATGGCCCACGGCGCGTTTGTCGAGCTGCAGAGCCGGATGATCGGCGTACCCAAGGACGTGGCCGTCACGGGTTTTGACGACATCGAGGACATCAAGTACCTGGCCGCGCCCCTCACCACGGTCCATCAGCCTCTTTACGAACAGGGACGGAAATCCGTGGAACTGCTGTTGTCCATGATCCGCGGCAAGGACGCGCCGGGAAAAGTCAGTCTGCCCACCAGCGTGGCGGTCCGTCAGTCCTGCGGCTGCATGAACCTGTCGGAACCCCGGAAAATCGTGCCCACGGACATCGTGCCGGACGGGGATTTCAACAAGGCCATTGAGGACGTGGTCCGAGAAAAGCGCAAGGACATCATCATCGATTCGCTGGAAATCCTGGACGTGCCGGACGAGGACAAGAAAAAATACCTGATCCTGATCGACACTCTGCTGGACGCCTTGGCCAACGATATCCAGACCCGTTTTGAAACCCGGCTGTTCCTGGAAACGATCAACTCGGTCCTGTCCAAGGACCTGGTGACGGACGAAATCCGGCCGCAGTGGAACCGGACCCTGTCCGGGATCGCGTCCGCGATATTGAAAAACCTCAGGGATTGGAGCACGCTCTACAACGCCCAGGAGGTGTTCCAGAGCGCGCACATCCTGATTACGGACATCCTGTACCGCCGCGAATTTTTCCTGATCCAGCAGGCCTACATGATGTTCTGGGACCTCCGGAGCATCATTCACCGGATCAATTCCTGTTTCGACAACGAGATCCTGATGGACGTGGTGGCGGAGGAACTGCCCCGCGTCGGGTTGCAGGGCTGTTCCATCGCCTTCTACGAAAAGGCCGACGTGTTCAAAAACGGCCAGTTCGTCCTGCCCGATTACGCCCGGCTGCGACTGGCTAATGACCCGAACGGCCGCATCCAGCTGGAGGACATGCACGCGGTGTTTCCCACCCGGAGGATCCTGCCGGACTGGCATCCGGTGTACCAGCGCCGTCACACGCTCATTCTTCTCCCGCTGTTTTTCGAAAAAGACCACTTCGGTTACATTGTCTTCGAACTGGGTCCGCGCGAGGAAATCCTTTACGAGACGCTCCGGCGTCAGATCTCCAGCGCCATCAAGGGCGCCAAACTCTTCAGCGAACGCCAGGACGCTGAGCGGCGTCTGAAAACCGCCCTGCGGGAACTGGAGCGCAGCAACCGCGAGCTGCACGGTTTGTCCATCCGGGACGAACTGACGGGGCTTTACAACCGCCGCGGGCTCTATGTTCTGGGCGAGCAGCATTTCAAATTGACCCAGCGGAACAAGGGAAAATTTGTCCTGTTCTTTGCCGATCTGGACGGCTTGAAAAGTATCAACGATTCCTTCGGTCATACGGAAGGGGACGAAGCGATCCGCAACGCGGCCCGGCTGCTCAAAAAAACCTTCCGCGAAGCGGACATCCTGGGGCGGTTCGGCGGGGACGAATACGTGGTCCTGGCGGTGGGGTGCCGCGACCCGAAGGCCGACATCCAGCGCATCAAGACGCGGCTGATCCGGAACCTGGTCGAATTCAACCGGAAATCACGCAAGCCTTACCCCCTTTCGGTGAGCCTGGGTTCGGCGATATTTGACTACAAAAAGGCGAAAACGTTCGAGGAACTGATGGTCGATGCCGACCGGATGCTTTACGAGCAGAAAAGGGAAAAGAATTCCCGCCGCAGGAAAGCGTCGGCTCGCCGCGCGCCGAAGCCGAAGGCCGGGAAGAAAAAAAGAAAGAAGTAAAAAGAACCGGGCAACGGAAGTTTGGAGAGATCATTGGACCAGACCGTAGCGCGCGGCCGGCCGACGATCGGCATGCTGCTCACACAGATTGACGGACGGGGCATTGTTCCGGTTTGGAACGGCGTTTCTGACGTGGCCCGCGAACACGACGCCAACCTGATCCTGTTTGCCGGGAAATCCCTCCGGTCTCCTTTTGAAGACGAATTCCAGCACAACGTGGTGTACGACATCGTGTGTCCCGAGAACGTGGACGGCCTCATAGCCGTTTCGGGTTCGCTGTCCAGTTACGTGGGCCCGGAGGAGCTGGAAAAATTCCTCCAGCGGTACCGGGGTATTCCGCTGGTCAGCCTGTCCGTGCCGTATGCCGGAATCCCGAGCGTTCTTTCGGACAACACGAGCGGGATGCGGGACGCCGTCCGGCACCTGCTGGCGGACCACGGCCGCAAACGCGTGGCGTTCATCAAGGGCCCGGACACCAATCCCGAGGCGAGCCAGCGGTTCCAGGCCTATCGGGACGTGCTGAAAGAATTCAACATTCCCTTCGACCCCGAGCTGGTGGTGGAGGGGGACTTCCGCTACAACAGGGGCGTGGAAGCCGTCAATCTTCTGGTGGACGAGCGCAAGGTCCGTTTCGACGCCATAGCCGTTTCCAACGACGACATGGCCCTGGGCGTGTACCGCGAACTGCGGCAGCGCGGATTGTCCGTGCCCCACGACGTGGCGCTTACGGGTTTTGACGACATCGACGAAGTCCAGGTCCTCTCCGTGCCGTTCACTACGGTCCACCAGCCCCTGTACGAGCAGGCCCGAAGGTCCTGCGAGATCCTTCTGGACATGATGAAAGGAAAAGCGGTGGAACCCGTCACGGTTTTCCCCACCCGTCTGGTGGTGCGCCGGTCCTGCGGCTGTCTTCCCCTGGCGGTGACTGACATGAACACGGACATTCGCCCGGTGTCCGTTCCGTCCGGGCGCGACATGGGCGCGGTGGTGGGACCCCGGAAAGAGGAAATCCTGAACGGGATCATGGCGAAAATGCCCATCGCTTCCGGCGACCAGCCGCTGTACCGGAAGTCCGTTTCCCTGTTGTTGGACAACTTCATCGAAGACGTGAACAACCGCGTGGAATCCGGCGCGTTCCTGAAATCCCTGACGGACATCCTGTCCGAAATGGTGGTGTACGAAAACCTGCTGCCGTTCTGGCACGAGGCGCTTTTTGTCATGCGGTCCGTTCTGGTCACGGAACAGATGTCTCCCGACGTCCTGCACCTGGCGGAAGGAATGTTCCAGCGCGCGCAGATCCTGATCAGCGACGTGCTGTACCGGCGGGAATCCTACCGGTCGCGCGTGCTGGACCACCTGTTCTGGGACCTGCGCGAGATCATCCGCAAGATCAATTCCACGTTCGAGATCCACAAGCTGATGAGCGTGGTGGCGGAGCAGCTGCCCCTGATCGGGCTGCACAGCTGTTATATCTCCCTTTACCAGTCCGAAACGGAAGAGCGCAAGGGAGACACCTGGATCCTGCCCAAGTACGCCCGGCTGGTCATGGGGTATGACGAGAAGGGGCCGATTAACGTGGAACGGGACGACGCGCTCTATCCCGTGCGCAGGATCCTTCCGGATTTTGCCGGCGCGGGACGGCGCAGGACCATGGTCGTGGAGCCGCTTTTTGACCAGGACGAGCATTACGGCCTGATCTTTTTTGAACTGGGGCCCCGCGAGGAAGTGATCTACGAGACCCTGCGCAAGCAGATTTCCAGCACCATTACCAGCACCCGGCTTTTCCGCGCCCGGCAGGTGGCCGAAGACCGCCTGAAGATCGCCCTCATGGAACTGGAGCGCAGCAACCGCGAATTGCAGAATTTGTCCCTGAAGGACGAGCTGACCGGCCTCTACAACCGGCGGGGGCTCTATATCCTGGGCGAACAGCAGTTCCGGCTCACCCAGCGCGGCGGCGGGAAATTCGTGCTGTTCTTCGGTGACGTGGACGGGCTGAAAATCATCAATGACACGCACGGCCACAAATCGGGGGACCAGGCCATCGCCGGCACGGCGGAAATCCTCCGCCAGACGTTCCGTCACGCCGATATTCTGGGGCGTTTCGGCGGGGACGAGTTTGTCATCATTGCCGCGGATTCGCCCGGTTTTTCCGTGGACCCCGAGCATTTCCGGAAGCGCCTGAAAGACAACCTGGACGCGTTCAACGCGAAATCCTCATTTCCCTTCACTCTTTCGGTCAGTCTCGGGTTCGCGGATTTCGATTCCGGCAAGGCCACGTCCTTCGAGCAGCTCATGCTGGACGCTGATAAAATGCTCTACGAGCAGAAAAGAGCCAGAAAGAGAACGGGAAATTAAATCTTTTGTCCCGGATATTTCCATTGACAGGCCGCCGGATCCGGCGGGGGGTAAAGCGATGAAAAGATGGCTGATCGCCTGGTTGATCCTGGCCGCCGCAACGACCTCCGCGCGGGCCACGAGCGTCCTGGGCGAACTCTATTTCCCCGGGCAGGATCTGCGCGTGATCCGGACCCGGTATTTCCGGATTATCTACAGTCCGGGATCGGCGGACACGGCTGCCGTCCTGTCCGGTTACGCGGACGAGACCATGGAGAGGATCGCCGGGTTTTTGAACGCGCCCGTGAGGAAGCCCGTGACCGTGGTCCTGACGCCGGACCCGCAGATCGAAAACGGTTTTGCGTCTCCCGTCCCGTACGACAATATTGTCCTGGTGGATTACCGTTCCGGTTACCTCTTGAATTCCCGGGACTATCTCCGGCAGCTTTTTACGCACGAACTGACCCATATCCTGTCCCTGAACATGAAATCCGGGCTCTTCGAGGGATTGAGCCGTGTTTTCGGGAATATCATGGCGCCAAACCTGAGCGTTCCGGGTTTTATGCTCGAGGGCGTAACGGTTTCTTTTGAAAGCCTGGACGGTTCCGGCCGCGTGTACGAACCGACCGTGGTGCAGGAGATCCGCCAGGACATCCTGGAAAACCGCTTCAAGACCCCTGCGCAGGCGTCCGGCCCGTACGACCGGTACCCTGACGGAAGCATCAGGTATCACTACGGCGGCCTGTTCAGCGATTACCTGCAGGGAAAATACGGGATGGACAAATACGCGGAACTGTGGGCGGAAAACGGGGGCGCGTTTCCTTACACGTTCGCCTGCGTATTCCGCTCCGTGACGGGGGAGGACTTTCACATCGCCTGGAAAAATTTCCGGGAGGACCTGCGTCCGGATTTTCCCGTTCAGACCAACCGCCAGGACGCGGACGGCCTCCGGGACCGTTTGTTCCGCGCCGGCGATGCGGTCATGAAAAACGGGCGGATCTATTTCACGGACGAATTTGACCGGGACGTGAAGGTGTACGACACGAAAACCCGGAAACTGGAAACGCTCTTCGACGGGACGGGAGAGATCGACGTTTCCGCTGACGGCCGCCGGCTCGCGGTGACCATGCTGGGCGCGGAGGCGGGCGTGTTCCGGAAGATCACGCGGGTCTATGACCTGGAGAAACGCCGGTTTACGGACGAGTCCTGGCGGAATCTGGGGAAGTCCGCGTTCGGTCCTCTTGGCATGGTGGCAGTCCGCGCGGCGAACCGGCTGACCGACCTGGTGCTGGTTTCGCCCGGCGGTTCCGTCCGCACCCTTCTGGCGGGCACGGATACGCTGTCGGTGGAAAACCCCGTGGTTCTGAGCGACACGGAAATCGTCCTGATTCTCGTTGACGACGGCGAACGCCGCGTTGCCCGGCTGGAGCTGGACACGGGGGAGATCCGCGTGGCCGATATCCCCGCCAGATTCGTGCGAGACCTGTCCGTTGCGCCGGACGGACGCATTCTCTTTACCTATAATAACGACTATACGTTTAATAAGGCGGGAGTTCTGGACAGGGATACCTTCGCCCTGCAGACGGTCAACCGCTCCGGGGGAGTGTTCTGGCCCATGACCGACGGGGAAAACGTGTATTATTTCGGAAAATATTCCGAAGGCCACCGGCTCCAGCGCGCGGAAGGCGGCATGACGAACCTGTTCGGGCCAGCGAAAAAATTCGTCTGGAAACCCTTCGCGCGCGGAGAGAAACCCCGAAAACCCGCGGCGGAAGTCCTGGCCGTCCTGGACCCCAAACCCTACAATCTCCTTCCCGATCTTCTGCCGCGCGTCTGGCTTCCCTACGCCACGTTCGGGAGGAATTCCCTGCCGGACAGTCTGGGTTTCTACACGGTCCTGATGGACCCGGTTTACCAGAATAGCGTGACCCTGTACACCACATACAATTATTACAAGGTCTTCCAGAACGTGAGCGTGACCTGGGAGAATTCATCGTTGCCCATCCGGATGTCACTGACGGGTCAGGATCTGGTCGCGTTTTACGAATCCCTTCCGGGCTATGCCCGGAAAACCGGCGCGGCGGTCAATTTCAGCGCCCTGCACCGATACGCCCCGTATTGGCACACGCTTCAGGCCGGCACTGTCTTCCGCTATTCGGCTGTTTCCACAAACACCGGGGAAGGGTCCGCGTATGACTGGCCGTACGTCCATTTCCAGCCGGTCTGGTCTCTTTATTTCCAGTATTCCACCGCGGTCAAGAAATACCGGTTTTTTGACTTCAAGGGTTTTACCGTGACAGCGTATTACGACTACCAGCCCGTGACCAATATTTACAAAACGGAAGCGAGTCTGTGGTGGTATCCCCCGGTCGTCCCGCTCAGTCTGAGGCTCTCGGGCGGTTACAGTTTCTGGAGGGTCTTTACTCTGGGCGGCGTGAGCGGGGTTTTCGGTTATACCCATTATCCCGTTTATCGCGAATACGCCTCGGACACCAATGTGAGCGATTTCACCGTGAACGGCGAAGCGACCCTGCCGGTTTTCAACTGGGAAATCCAGCAGGGGCCGGGATTGTTTCCCCTGTATTTCAAGCGGCTCTATCTTCTGGCGGGTTATCGGGGCGCTTATCTGGAACGGTACGTTCAGTCCGTATTCGCGCGCGCCGAACTGGTCACGACGCCTTTTTACGGCGGCCTGGTTCCGGATGTGCGGCTTTGGGCCGAGGGGACCTACGCGATCACGACAGACCGGTGGGGATACAGCCTGAATTTTTCCATTGACTGGTGAGGGCCGCGCGCCCTTCCGGTTCATGATCGTGACCGGATTTCCGCCGGATTGCCGTTCCCGCGAAAGCGGGAGTCTGTCTGAATCGGGTATTAAAAAAGAGATACCCGCTTTCGCGGGTATGACAGATCAGACGATCAGGGCGATTGTCGCTTCCGTTTTAAATAATGAAAAAATCGCGCCTGTCGGGGTGGAACAGGAATGTATTATGTTTATCTGATGGCCAGTCGTCGGGATGGAGTCATCTATACGGGTGTTACGAATGATTTGGAAAGACGCGTGTCAGAACATAAATTAAAACAACACCCGAAGTCGTTCACAAGAAGGTACAACATATTTCGTCTTGTTTATTATGAGACATACGGCCAGATCAACGAAGCCATCGCTCGGGAGAAGCGGATAAAAAAATGGAAACGCCAATGGAAGATTGTTTTGATTGAAAAAGAGAATCCTGAATGGCGTGATCTATCCCAGAGCTGGTATTAGCGAGAAATAGTATTGCGACTAATACTTGTATATTGATGGAGTTTCAGTTGTGTTGTCACTCCCGCGAAAGCGGGGTCTGTCGGAATCGGGTGTGATGAAGTGTTGGGGTGGACCCCATAGGCCTGTCTGATGATCTGTCACCCCTCGTCTCCGCTCGGGATGACCGTTTTGGGTCGGTTCCATGACAGAACAGGCAATCGAGTGATTGTTGACCCGGTTGCAAGGGAGTCATAAATCATGCGCTTCCATGTTCTCCAGCACGTCGATTTCGAGGATGAAGCCCACATCGGCGATTGGGCTCGCGCGCGCGGACACACTGTTTCGCGGACGCTTCTTTACGCCGGGCAGGCTCTTCCGGATGTTGAAGAATTGGACGCGCTGGTTGTCATGGGAGGTCCCATGAATATCTATGAGGAACACAAATATCCGTTTCTGAAAACCGAGAAGGAATTCATCCGGAAAGCCGTTATTTCCGGGCGCCGTGTGCTGGGCATTTGCCTGGGAGCTCAGTTGCTGTCTGACGTATTGGGCGGCAAGGTGATACAAAACCCGGTGAAAGAAATCGGATGGTTTCAGGTCCGGATAACCGCTCAGGGCCGGACCGAACCGCTGTTGCGGGGGCTTCCCGACCGCCTGACAGCCTATCACTGGCACGGGGACACGTTTTCCATCCCGCCGGAAAGCGTGCGGATCGCTGAAAGCGACGCCTGCTCCAACCAGGGATTTGCTTACCGGGGCCGTGTGGTCGGCTTTCAGTTCCACGCGGAATCCACCCGGGAAAGCGTGAAGAAACTGGCCGCGAATTGCGCGGATGAAATTAAACCCGGCGCGACCATCCAGTCCGCTACGGAAATGCTCCGCGATGACGGCCGGTTTCCGGCGGCCAACGACTGGATGGACAGCTTCCTGGACCGCTGGACGGCCATGACCGCCGTGGCCGAATAAGACCTTATCCGTTACCCTTCGTCATCTCTTTCCGTAGTACAAACAACACGATTGGACGGCTCATTCGACCAATACCGCGCTCTTGACGGGGGTCGGGCGCAGATCTATCATGAGCGGATATCGGGTTTCCATGCGCAATTCGGGAAGCTTCTTGATAAAAAAACGCCAGGAGGAATTTATGTTATCCAGAATGCCGGTCCGGCTGGTTCTGCTCGGCCTGTTGGCCGTATTGGGAATTTCGACCGGAATCGCGAAGGAGGACAAGTCCGTGAAAGCGAACAAACCGAAAAAAAACACCCGGGAGACCGCGTTTTTCGCGGTCGATCTCGATAAAAAGGAAATCACGGGCCTGACAAAAACCGTCAGGGAAACCCTGAAGTTCAAATTCTATTCAGTCACGACCGACCAGCCGATCTACTGGCCCAGCGAGGACGTCTTTCTGAAGGTCCTCCTGCCGGCCTCTCCCGATCGGGATGTGGAGATCACCCTGACCCGGAAGGATTCCGCTCCGCGCAAGATCGGCAAATTCAAGCTGAATGCGGGCGGGATGCTTGTGGAAACGATTCTTTCGGGTCAGAAAAAGAAACTGGAACCCGGCGAATACCGCGTGGACATGAAAACGGCCGACGGCAAACTCTCGGGTTTTACGACATTCACCGTCGTGGAAGGGGCGCTCGGTTCGCTGTCGTTCGGCCATGATTTTGAACAGGTGACCGATCCCAAAAAGCTCGAAAAGCTGAACGGCGCCTGGTTCATGGGCAACGCGTCAGGCGTCGGGAACCGGTGGGGAAACGGCCTGAACGTGAAGAACGAGCTTCGGTACATGAACCGACCCTATAGCGGCGACGTGATCGTCAAAAGCCGGTGTTACCTGCCGGGTTGCGACGGCTGCGACGCAGGTCCGGAAGTCAGGACAAAACTCGAGAACGGACGGCTCCAGGTCGCCATGGAAGTGGGAGGCCATTCCGGACCGTTTGCCATTGAAGTCATCACGAAACAGGGCAGCCTGAACTATCTCTTCGGCAAGTCCGGCCACGTGGAACGACAGACCATCCCGGTGTCCATGGGGCTGGGCAACTCTTACAGCGCGACGCTGGCCCCCTACGAAAAAACCGTGGAGGTGGCCGGCCGCGGAATCTACATCGTCAAGGACGGCGAGAACAGGGGCGATCCGGTCGAGCTGGGCACCCCGATCGCCGACAACGACAACGAGATCATCCTCTTTGTCCGCAAGGAACTCCGCAACGCGAAAATCGTCGTCTATTATCCCGTTTTGGACGACGAATTCAAATCCGAGGAGATCAAGGCCGGGACGCTGAGGAAGGGCGACACCTATCGCGTGAAGTGCCGGTCGCCGTATACACTGGTGGCCGTCGGCGGCTTTGACGGAAACGACTACAAGGAAGGGTGGACGATCGCGTTTACCCAGTCCGCCATTGACGTGGACATCGACGCCCCCCTTTCGGGCCTGCCGAACCGTCCCGTGGAGATCGCGGTCAGCGCTTATGACCGTTTCACGAAGAAGGGCATGCCGGTTTACGGGATCCTGGAAGTGTTCGACAACCGCGTTCAGTCCAAGAGCGCCCAGGAACCTCTCGTGTCTTCCCTGGGCGACTCCGTGCGCGAATATGCGAATTATCTGGTCAGCTGGAAGGACTGGACGGGTTACGGCGGCGAAGAATACAAGGAATACGCTGACGGTGCCGCGATGGAAGTCGAAGATTCGGCGATGATGATCCAGCCCGCGGCTCCTGTCCGGGCCAAATTGGCCAAATCGATGTCCCGCAACGGGGCATCCGTACCCGGAGCGCCCGGCGAGACGGCCGTGGACGGCACACAGACGGTCGAGGACCAGGAAGAAGTCCGCGAGGGGGAAAAGAAAGTGCTCTATTGCGGGCTGCTCCTGACGGACAGTAGCGGCAAAGCCCGCGTCACCGTCACTCTGCCGCCGCAGACCGGCCGGTGCAAGATCCGCTTCACGGCGGTCAGCAAGTACGATTACGAGGAAAAATCGAAAGACATCGACGTAAAAAAGCAGAGCTACCTGGAAGTGAATCTCCTGCCCCTCCTCATGCCCGATGCGACGATCACGGCCAAGGCCACCGTCGTGAACACCACCGGCGGTCCCGTGAAACTCATCGTCAGCGGCGCGGGTGTGGCCAAGACGATCGAAAAAGAAGTCCGGTCCACCCTGGAAGAAGTGAGATTCACCGTGACGGGCGCCGCAGGCGCATACGGCAAGATGGAAATGAAGATCGTGGACGCGAAAGGCAAAACCCTGGACCGCCGCGAGATCGAACTCAAAAACATCGGCTCCTATCCCGTAACGTTTTCCGACGTGATCATTTCTGACGGCTCCCGGCTGAACGTCAAGCCCGGTGAACGGGCGGCCGTCTTCTCGGGACCCGGCATGCTCCTCCAGGGCATGGTCAACAACATCGTGACCAGTATGTATTCCTGGTTCGGCCACGCCGAAGCGCTTTCCGCCGCGGCGGCCATCCGGGCTTATCTTTTGGCGGCTTTTGAGGCCAAAATCCTGGACGACGAAGGAATGCGGGACACCGTCAAAAGTGACCTGGCCAAAACGGTCAGAGACATATCCGAGGCATTTTATGATCGCGGCGCGCGCCTGATCCGCCCCTATCCGGGTCTGGCCGCGAACGCGCTGTGGTCGGCCTGGACTATCCGCAACCTGGCCATGATGGCCAACGTCCTGAAACAGTCACCGGCCCTGAAAAAGGAATTCGAAGACACCATCCGGCTGGCCGACGACCTGAAAGACGACGTCCTGGCCGAACTCCGAAAGGAAAAGATCGACATCCTGGGCGAGTCCTTCTATGACTTTGACCGGAACGGCCCCGTTGTACCCGTCGAGGTGAATGGAAAAGTGGTCTACAAACTCCTGACGGACACCGCCGTCGTGAAATGGTTCGTGAATAAGATGCTTCCCGGGCTGGATGCGGACCCGAAGGGCGGGAAAAGCATCACCGAAGCCTTCCAGATCAATTATGATATCTACCGTTTTCTCCGGTCGGTGGAACGGACCGGCGAACTCTATTACCTGACACAGAACGCCAAGGCGCTCTATTTGGCGAAAGACAGGAACTTTCAGCCGCTCTTCAACAAAATCGCGAAGGGCGTGATCCAGACGCAGGAGCCCGGCGTGATCAAGGGGCCGGCGCTTTTGGGCGGCGTTTACAGTTCGCCCCTGACCGTTGCGGCTTTCCTGGATCTTCTTCTCACCATGGCGAAAGACAAATCATTCGAAAAGATGACCGCCGTGATCGACGGGAAGACGGTCAACCTGGGACGCGCGTTTGCCATCGTGGAACCCAAGGTCAAATCCGCATCCGTTCAGGCCGACCCCTCTACCGTGATCCGCGTGGACCGGGTGCGGGATGTGAATCTCCTGGACTTCGCGGACCGCAAGCCCTTCTTCCAGGTGAAACTGGAAGGCCGGAAGTTCGCCATGGCCGACGAGACGGACATCGTCATCGAGTTGTCTCGCGACCTGGATCCGTCCGAGTATTACGCCATTGTGGCCGTGCCGTCCGTCCTGACGGTCAAGCAGACGGAAGACCTCCTGTCGGACTACAAGGGACAGCTGTTATACGGCCAGCGCGCGACGGGCGGGGAAAAGATCCAGCTTCTGACCGTGCCTTTCCGCGGTAAACGCCGGATGGTCTTGAAACTGGAGGCCTCGCAGATTGGAGCCAGCGGCGGTTACGTGCTCGTGCGGCATGTATCCAATCCGGACATGATCGCGACCGTCCGGATTCCAGAAATCACGGTCAAGTAATTACCGGTCAAGGGCTGAAGAGCCTTTGATCCCTTCCAACAGAAGTCCCGCTCCGGCCGGAAGGCCGGGGCGGGATGACTTTTTGTCATTTCACGCAAACTCTTATAAAATATGCCCTTGTCGGAGTTTGACATGCCGTTGGAAGAGGATCGGGACGTTCCGGACGCGGCCGAAAACCCTGCCGTTGATCCGCAGAAACTGACCCCCATGGTCCGGCAGTACCAGGCGATCAAGTCCCGCCACCGGGACAAGATCCTGCTGTTCCGGCTGGGGGATTTCTACGAAATGTTCGATGCGGACGCGCGAACGGCCGCCGGCGTTCTTCATATCGCCCTGACATCGCGCAACGAAATTCCCATGTGCGGATTTCCCTTTCATGCCGCCGGTCAGTACATCCGGAAACTCCTGGACGCGGGACTGAAAATCGCCGTCTGCGAACAGCTCGACCTGCGGCCTTCCCAGGCCAAGGGGATCGTGAAACGCGACATCGTGAGCGTGATTACGCCGGGCACGGTGACAGACGAGGCGCTCCAACCGCGGCCCCAGAACAACTTCTTCTGCTCGTTGTTCGTCTCGAAGAACGGCTCCGCGGTTTCTTTTTCTGACGTTGCGACCGGAGACCTGGACGTCGTGTCGTTGCCGGGCGGCGACGACGGCGGCCTGATCCGGGCCCTGCGGGACGAGCTGGCGCGCTACCAGCCATCCGAACTCGTCGTCAACGAGGGCATCCGCGGCCTGACGGGTTTGCCGGAGGAAATCGGACGGATCGGGATTCCCGCGGACACTTTTCCCGACTGGTATTTTACTGACGAATTTCTTAAATCCCGTTCCGGAGAAAAAAATTTGCCTGTCCCGGAGGGTGTCCGGGAAAATCAGAACGCCTATCGCAGCCTCATGGGCGCGTTTCATTACGCGCTGGACACCCAGGGCGTGGCTGTTCCTGATTTCGTCGGGAAACTCGCAGCCGTCGCCGGCCGGGTCAATCTGGTGCGGCGGGACGCGACCGTTCTGATGGACGATTTCACCATCCGCAACCTGGAACTGACCCGGAACATGCGGGACGGTTCGCGGAAATTCACGCTGCTGGACACCGTCGATGCGACGGTGACTTCCATGGGCGGGCGCATGCTGCACCGCTGGATCGTCCAGCCGCTGGCGGACCTGGCGAGATTGCGGGAACGGCAGAACGCTGTGGAGGCTTTTTACGACGACACCATCCGGACGGCGCGGGTCCGCGGGATTCTTGAAAAGATCGGCGATATTGAACGGCTGGCCACCCGGATCTCCCTGCGCAAGGCCATTCCCCGCGAACTGCCGGCGCTGTCTGAATCCCTGAAAAACGCCGCGGAGCTCAAGAAAGCCCTCGCCGGAACCGCCGACCTGGCCGCGCTCGCGGAATCCATCGAGGTTCCGGACGATGTCATCGGCCTGATCGACCGCGCCATCCGGCCGGAACCGCCGTCCGTGTTCGAGGGCGACGTGATCCGGGAGGGCTACAATCCGGACCTGGACGCCCTCCGCCGCGTGCTCCACGAGGGGAAGGACTGGATCCTGCGGCTCCAGGACGAGGAACGGCGCCGGACCGGGATCGCGTCCCTGAAGGTGAAGTTCAACAACGTGTTCGGCTATTTCATCGAGATCAGCAAGGCCAACCTGGACGCGGTGCCACCGCACTATGTCCGCAAGCAAAGCCTCTCGAACGCGGAGCGTTACACCATTCCCGAACTGTCCGAGCACGAGCTGGCCGTGACGTCGGCGGGAGAAAAAATCGCGAAACTGGAAGAGGAGATTTTCCAGTCCGTCCTGGAAACGGTGGCCCGGAGTTCGGTCCGGCTCCAGGCCGTGGGGCTTGCCGTGGCGCTCGCCGATGTGTACGCGGCGCTGGCCTCAGTCGCCAAGGACAACGGCTACGTCAAGCCGGAACTGACTGATGAAATGGATTTTGTCGTGGAGGACGGCCGCCACCCGGTGGTGGAACGGCACATCGGCCGCGGACTCTTTGTCCCCAACGACACGATTCTGGATTCGGGGGACAACCGCATTCTCGTGATCACGGGACCCAACATGGCTGGCAAGTCCACCTACCTGCGCCAGAACGCCCTCATTGCCGTCATGGCCCAGATAGGAGCCTTCGTGCCGGCGCGCAAGGCCCGGTTGGGTCTTCTGGACAAAATCTTTACCCGGATCGGCGCGTCCGACGACCTGTCCCAGGGGCGGTCCACCTTCCTGGTCGAGATGCAGGAGGCGGCAAACATCCTCCGCGGAGCGACGGAGAAAAGCCTCATCATCATGGACGAACTGGGCCGCGGGACGTCCACGTACGACGGTCTGTCCATCGCCTGGGCGGTGATCGAATATCTGCACGAGCATCCGGAAAAAGGCGGCAAGACTCTTTTCGCCACGCATTACCACGAGCTGACCAAGCTCGGCGAGAAGAAAGGCGTCCGGAATTTCAACATTGCCGTGCGCGAGTACCGTGACGAACTGGTGTTCCTGAGAAAGGTAGTCCCGGGACCGGCTGACAAGAGCTACGGAATTTACGTGGCGAAACTGGCGGGCCTTCCTGCGGAAATTCTGGAACGCGCGAAGATCGTCCTGGAAACCCTCGAGAAGGAAGGCCGCGTCGCGAACGAAAGGATCGAGGCGGCTTTTGACCGGGATTACCGGGCCGACAAACCCGAACTGAAACGCAAAAAGGACATGATGCTCTTCCCGGACGACCGTAACGGTGATGTTATCGAACGGATCAAGAACCTCGATCTGGACCGGATGACGCCCCTGGAGTCCCTGGCTTTTCTTTCGGAATTGAAGAAGAGTATCAGGGATTAGTTGTCAGTATCCAGTATCCAGTTTCAAGCAGGATTGGTTTTTCGTTCGTTCTGGTCACTCGGAACTGACAACTGATAACTACTCCCTGACTAATCTGTAAAAAACGCCCCGCATGCTTTTGGACTGGCCGACTTCCGCCAGGATCCGTTTATCGTTCGTCAGAATATCCAGATACTTGTTTAATTCCGCAATCCGGATGCCCAGAACGTGGGACAGGTCTTCCGCCGTGGATGGACGCCTGGAGAGGGTGTCCAGAATGGTTTCCTCAATGTCCAGTTTGTAGGTCTTCAATTCCGATTTGTTGCGGAACCGGGATATGATTTCCACGTTCGGCAGGTTGAGTTCTTCGCGGATCCTTTCCAGGGTTTCCCAGGAAGCGGGATGGACCCAGTTTTCCGTGCCGGGGCGGTCCAGAGTGTTCAGCTGGATGCGGTCGGGTCTGATCTCCCGGCAGGCGTCCCGGAGGGCGTCCACGTTTTCCCGGTCGGTGTTGACGCCTTCCAGGATGAAGACTTCCAGCCAGAGTTCCTTTCTCGGGTCGCGCGCGCGGAATTCCTTCGCGAACGCGGACAGTCCGTCCAGGACTTTACGCAGCGAGATCTTTGCGTGGGGGCGGTCAATTTTCCGGAAGGCTTCTTCTGTCGCGGCGTCCAGGTTGGGCAGGACAAGGTCGGCTTCCATCATGTCGGACCGGACGGCGCTGTTATCCAGAAGGCTACCGTTGGTCAGGACCGCGACCTTGACGTCCGGAAATTCCGTTTTCAGACTCCGGATCAGGGAGCCCATTCCGGAATTGAGCGCGGGTTCTCCCGATCCGGACAGCGTCAGGTAGTCGGGCGCCGGCTGGCTTTTCAGGAAGTCCCTGATTTCCTCCAGGACTTCGCGGACGGGCACGTATTCTTCCCGTTTCAGGGTGAGCAGGGTATTCGGGCCGCATTCGCAATAAACGCAATTGTAGGAACAGACCTTGTGGGGAACCAGATCGATTCCGAGGGAAATTCCCAGCCTGCGCGACGGCACGGGTCCGTAAATATGCTTATACATGACCGCCCCCGGCCAGTTCCTTGACCAGCCTCATGGTCTTTTTCTCCGTTTTATCGCGGGTATAATGCCTGAGGTTCCTGAATCCCCGGTCAATGAGCGAAGATCTCAGGGTTTTGTCGGTCAGCACCGCCGTGATTCCCTTCGCGATGCTTTCGGGCGAATAGGGGTTGACGTAATAAGCCGAATCGCCGCAGGTTTCCAGCAGGGTGGGTATGGGAGACACGATGGCGGGACAACCGCAGGCCATGGCCTCGAGCGGCGGGAAACCGAATCCTTCGTAGAAAGAGGGAAACACCAGCGCCTCCGCCGCGTTGTAGAGGGCGACCAGGTCTCCGTCGGAAACCGGGCCGGTGAAACGGACACGGTCCCCCAAATCCAGAGCGGCGATGATCGCATCCATGTTCTGGATCCCGGTGAGCAGGCCTTCTTTCTGTCCGACCACCAGAAGGGAGAGTTTCGGCATGTTTTTTTTCAGGAGCGCGAACGCCCTGAGAAGCCCCAGGATATTTTTATGCGGTTTCACGTTCGCAACGGTCAGGAGAAAAGGGCCGCGAAGCCCGAACGCCCACCGGATCTTGCGCGGATCGGTGCCGGTTTTCCGGAAACGGGCGTCGGGGTAGTGATGGATGACGGTGATCTTGTCCCGGTCCCGTTCGGACAGGCCCAGGTGCTTTTTCATTTCCTGGCGGGTGGCAGCGGACACCGCGATGACGGCGTCGGATTTGCGGACGGCGTTTTTCAGGAGCAGGGCGGCGTAGGCCTTCCGGAACAGGCCGAAAACGGAATGCCGGGTGATATGGAAGACGTCGTGGACGGTGGTGAGCCGTTTGACGGCCGGTATGCGCAACAGCGGCGCGTTATAATGCGGGGACCAGAAGAGGTCGCAGTGCGGGATGACTTTGGGGTACCGGAACTGCTCCAGCGGAGAATAAACGGGCGTGTGGAACGCGATCACGGCGCAGGGATAATCCCTGAGGGCGGCGGGATCGCCCAGCAGAGTGAGGCGGATCTTGCGGTTTCGGGCAAGCATCGGGATCAACAATTGCAGATAACGGCCAATCCCGGAAGATTTCACCATCCGGGCGTCCAGGACAACGTGCATGGGAACTTCCCCTTGGCGGCTGATTCGGCAAACGGGTTATTATAGTATCCGGGGATCGGAAGGGCAAATGATTCAGGACGGGGTCTTTTCCAGATCCAGCAGGTCGGCCACGTGGTAGTAATAGTTTGTGTCCAGTGCCCGATAGTCTTCCGGACGGACGGACGCGACGCCTTTGCCGGACAGAACGTCCATGACCTTTCTCACAAAACGCACGTCCAGCGAATGGCCGCTTTTGTAGGAGATGACAAACGCCCTGAGGTCGTAAGGGAGAAGGGCCAAACCGCCGACCAGGTCCAGCATTTTGTGGCGCACGGGTTCGTCGTTATAACGGGCGGCGTTCAGGGAACGGTTTTCCTTGCGGCTGAACGCGTGCACGTTGTCGTAACTGCCGCCCAGAACCAGCCCGCTTTTCTGATAGGCGTCCAGGTCTTCGATGAAACCGAACGTCCGCGCTCCGGAAATCTCACGGGCAAATACCTCGCCGTCCATGTCGGTCTGGTATGTCTGCGTCCCGATGGGCGAGTTGGGGAACGAGATGGTATAGCTGAGTTTGAAACCGTCGTAGGGGAGGGCGACCAGGTATTTGTCCCCGTCGGTAACCCAGACGGGATTGATGACGCGGAATTCCTCGCGGTATTTGGACTGCGGGACCGTTCCGATTAACCGGATTTTTTCCACGAACTCGCGGGAACTGCCGTCCATGATGGGGACTTCAGAAGAGGAGATTTCGATCAGGCAGTTGTCCACACGGCAGGCGGAAAGACCGGCGACCAGATGTTCGACCGTCTTGACCACGGCTTTGCCGTTGGAAATGGAAATGTTGTTTTTGGTGTCCGTAATGCTGTCCGCGCGATAGGGGATAAACTGGGTTGTCTGCGCGCTTCTGTGGACAAATACGATCCCTGTGTCTTCCGGGGCGGGCTTTATCAGGACATGGCTGTTCTGGCCGCTATGAAGACCGATACCCGAAAACTCGATATTGGCTTTCAAGGTGTTTTGTTTTCTCATCTGGTTCCTCACAGCGTAATTATATTTTATTGCAAGAATCGTGCCAAAACCATTAAATTTCTATTATATTATGGGGTATGAATATAGGGTCTCGGTCAATCGGAATATTCAAGGTGGTGTATACAAAAAATGACTATGTCTGCGGTATTTCCAGGGATTTCAGGTAGTCCGTCAGTATCTTCTGGGCGGCGAACTTGTCAATTCTGTCCTTTCTTTTCTTTGCGCTGACACCCAGGTTTTTCAGCTCGCTTTCGGCTAAAAAGGTGGAATATTCCTCCCGGAAAAACTCCGTCGGCAGGCCGGTTTCCTGAAGCAGTTTCTGCCCGAATTCTTCGGAAGCGCGCATGGATTCCTGGTATGTGCTGGAATAGGGATAACCGACGATGATTTTCGTCACGCCGTAGTGCCGGCAGATATCCCGGATCCGGGAGTAGAGGTCCGGCGTGTTGGGAAGGACGGCCAGGGGGGAGGCGAGGATTTTCAGCTCGTCTGTCACGGCCAGCCCGATCCTTTTCTTTCCGGGATCAACGGCGAGTATTCTACCCATGATCAAGCGCGGTCAAAAGCTTTTTTGCGATCCGGGAAACCACCGGGGGGCTCCCCAGCGTTTTGCGGATATCACGGAAGTCCCGGCTCCATTCCTCCCGGTGTGCAGGAGAACCGTTCAGAAATTTCAGCGTCTCCTTCGCGATACGTTCGGGATTGCAATCCTCCTGCAGGAGTTCCGGGAACGCTTTCCGTCCCAGCAGGAGATTGGGCAGCCCGATCATTCCGGACCGGACCAGTTTCTTTCCGATCCAGAACGTCAGACGCGAGACCCTGTAGCAGATGACCGGCGGCCTTTCAAACAGGGCGGCCTCCAGGGAAGCCGTGCCGGATGACAGGATGGCGGCGTCGCAGGCGTGAAGGGCGTCGTAAGACGACCCCGGATCCAGGACAGTGACCCGTCCGGTCAGCCCTTTTTTTTCCAGGTGTGACGCCACGATTTCCCGGAACACGGAGTGGGAAACGGGCAGGATCACCTGGCACCCGTGCCGGTCCAGAAGAATCCGGGCCGCGTCCAGCATCACGGGCAGAAGGTTTTCCATCTCGAGATAACGGCTGCCCGGCATGATCGCGACGGTTTTCCTTTTTCTGTTCAAACGGTGCCGCCGGAAAAAATCGGCGCGGGGCCGGAAATCGCGCGTGTGATCCAGCAGCGGGTTTCCCGTAAAGAAAGCCCGATCGGTCAGGCGTCGGTAAACTTCATAATCCGCGCGGTTCGGGCAGAGAATCAGATCCGCGAAACGGGCCAGGATCGGCGCGTTCCAGCCCCCCCAGATCGAGACGTGGGGAGGAAAATAATACAGGGTTTTCAGGCCCAGCTTTTTCGCGGCCTTCATGAGGGGGATGTTGAACCCCTGGTTGTCCACCAGAAGCACCGCGTCGATCTTGTGTTTTCTGAGGTAGGAAACGCCGGCCGACAACACGCGGCTTTTCCGGAAAGAAAAGCGCAGCGATTCCAGGAAACCGGCGGTGCTGTAAACGGACATGTCCGGCGCGATGGAACGCAGGCCCGCGGCGAGCATCCGGGGGCCGCCCACGCCGGAAAAAACGATCCGGGGCCGGAGGTGTTTGAGGGCTTTCATGAGTTCCGCGGCGTGGATGTCTCCGGAAACTTCGCCGGCTGAAACGAAAACGTGGTTACTCGGTTTCGCCATGGTGACCTACGATGCCCCGTTTGGAGGATTTCAGGAAGTCCGCCAGACGCAGGACGTAATCGCGGTCGCGAAAATTCTGTTCCAGTTTGGCCACAATGTCCTGCCGGGACCTGCCGCTGTACAGAATGCGATAGGCTTCCTTGATGCTGTTCCGCTGTTCGGCGTTGAATCCCCTGCGGCGCAAGCCGACCACGTTCAGCCCGTGAACCAGCGCGGGACTGCCGTCCGCCAGCATGTAGTGGGGAAGGTCCTGGACAATTTTGCAGACGCCCCCGGTCATGGTATAAGCCCCAATCCGGCAGAACTGGTGAACCGCGACGTTGCCTGACAGGAAGGCGTATTCTCCGACTTCCACAAATCCGGCCAGAAGGCATCCGTTCGCGAGGATCACGCCCTCTCCCATTTTGACGTTATGAGCCACGTGGGAATTGGCCATGAGAAAACAGTTGGGGCCCACAGCCGTGCTTCCGTCTTTGTCGCCGTGGATGGGCGTGTGGACCGTTACGCCTTCCCGGAGGACGCAACCGTCCCCGATCGTGACGGGACCGGGGGCGCCGTCCCAGGTGACGTCCTGCGGCGGTTCGCCCAAAGCGGCCCCGCTGTGGATCCTGACCGATTTTCCGATCGTGACGTTTCCCGTGATATGGACGAAAGGACCGATGACGCAGCCGTCTCCCAACGTAACCCGTCCGTCCAATACGGCGTACGGGGATACCGTCACGTCCTGACCCAGGGTGACGTCCGGACCGATCACGGCGGTCTTATGGATGTTGTTCATTTTTCTGGCGCTCCAGTTCTTTTTTGAGCATTTCCTCCACCAGGCTGAATTTTTTCCGGTTTTCTCCGGAAATCTCCATCAGGTTCTGGTGGGATTCCAGCAGAAGCTGGATATCCTTGTAGGTTTTATCGAGTTTTTTGCGGATTTCCTCGGTGATGACCATGTTCCTGATTTCCCGGTCGTTCTGGACGGGGACAATCTCCATGAGGCCCATCGTGTTCAGGATATCCCTGACCTTTTCCGAGGGATTGAGAAGAATGACGGCGGATTCTGGAGATGTCTGTTTCAGGCGTTTCTGGATCGAAACGATGACCCCGATGAACGAGCTGTCCAGGTAAACCGTTTCGGATAGCTCGATATAGAGGGTGTCCAGCTGCTTTTTTTCGATTTTGTCGGACAGGAGATTGAAGAGGTCGGAGCAGTATTCCATTGTTCCCTTGCCGATGACGCGGACCACGTACTCACGGTCCACAAAACCGACCAGAACGCGCGAATTTTCGGTCATGGCGTTCCTCAGAAATCCTCGAAGGGCAGGGGTTGGGCACTGCGGACGTTCTGGTCGAAGAGGGCTTCGATTTCCTTCTGGGCCACGATCCGGCCCTGGCCGGTGAACAGCATGCCTTCCTCGGCGGTGCATTTTTTCGTGACCAGGTCCCCGACCAGCTTTCCGGTGGAGAGGATGTCAACCCGTTCCAGGGCGTATACGTTGCCCTTGACGCGTCCCCCGATCCGGACCATCCGGGCGTAGATGTCCCCGATAATCCGGCCGGCTTCACCCACCAGCACGATGCCGGTCCCTTTCACCACGCCGCGGTAGTTCCCGTCAATGCGCAGTAAACCGTCGGAACGGAATTCGCCGGAAAACGCGTTGTCCTTGCCGATGACGCTGTTGGAAGTGTTCTGGCGTGCGGCCAGCTCGATGGCCTGCTCGGTGGCTTTGAGCGGATTTTTCAGTTCCTCTGTCTGGTCCATGATTTTTCAGCTCCCGGTGAACTGGCGGTTGTTGGAAACCCCTCTAGGGCAGCATGCTGACGAACGGTTCGGGGTCGATCACCCGGTCGCCGACGCGGACTTCGTAATGAAGATGATAACCCGTGGATTTACCCGTGGTACCGACGTACCCGATGGTCTGTCCCTGTTTGACGGAACTGCCCACGTAAACGCCCGGCGCGAAACGCATCAGATGGGCGTATCGCGTGGCGAAACCGTATTTATGACGGACTTCCACCATCAGGCCGTATCCGCCGTTGAAACCGGCAATGCTGATCTCCCCGTCAGCCGTGGAGAACACCGGTACGCCCGGCAGGGCCACCATGTCAATGCCCTGGTGCATTTCCTGCTTCCACTTGTAAACGGGATCAATGCGCAGGCCGAAGGTGGACGTGATGCGGGCCCGGGTGGCCATAGGGTAAATGGACGGCATGGATTTGAGGAGATTTTTCTGTTCGGCGATGAACACGCCCATGCGGCGGATATTTTCCTTGGTCACGTCCAGTTCAAGCTTGAGTTTTTCCAGGTCGGACACTTCCTTGGGGACGCTGCGGTTGGAATATTCGTCCAGGATCTCGATCTCGTTGAAGTTGTAGATGTTTTTATCCTTGCCCGCCGACCGGATGATGTTGTTGATGTCGGTCTTGAACATCGTGAAACGCTTGTTGACGCTTTCTATGGACTTGCGGTATTCCTCGATCATGATGCGCTTGTATCCGTCCTGGGTTTTCAGCCGCTCGAACTGCTTGGTGGTCTGCTGGTTGTTGGAGATCGCGATGATGGATGTGGCGATGGTCACGCTGACGATGACGGTCGCGAAGAACAGGATGTAGTTCGAGATCTGGAGATTGACGATTTTCTTCTCCGAATGGGGGACCACCATGATGGTGAGGCGCTGGGATCCTTTCTCGTTGATGCGGAAGGCCAGTTTGGCGAGGGCCCGGCGGAAATTGCTGGCCCACAGGGCGAGCGTTTCGCGCAATTTCTGCCAGTTGGACTTTTTATAGATTTCGGTTTTCGACTTGAAGACGGGCCTGTTCTTGCTGAAATTGGCCATCCATGCCTCCCGGACACCTGCCGCCCTGTTTTCCGTTACGCCGGGCGTTTTCCGAACTCCTATTATAGAGGTTTTCCTCAAAATCCTCAACTAACATTCCGGGAATGTTCCGCTTGACCGCACCGGTTAACAGCCCTATAATTCTATAATACCGTTTAATATTGTCAAGTCGGAATAAAACCCCGGGACTCATTATGTTTATTGACGCCCACGCTCATGTCGGACACTGCTGCCGGAACGGTCCTCTTGAGGACTGTTTTGGGCAGGCGGCGCGCGAACTGTCCTATCTTGTTGAGATATCGACAAATACTGAAGAGATCTTGAACCTGTCCGGCAAAATACTGCCGGATAACGTGATTCTGGCGGCCGGTCTCTATCCTGACCAGTCTCCCCGGTTCGATCCCTCCATGAAAAACGGTTTTCTGAACGCCGTCAAGACCCTGCCCCGCCCCCTGAAAGCCCTGGGCGAGGTCGGGATTGACCTGCACTGGAAATATGCGACACTCAAGGAGCAGGAGGTCCTGTTCCGGGACCAGATCGGGCTGTCCCTGGAGTGGGATTTGCCCCTGATCGTGCATTCCCGGGACGCGTTTGACGATACGATGAGGATTCTTTCGGATTTTCCGGAAAAAACAGACGTGATTCTGCACTGTTTCGGATACGGCCCCCGGGAGGCGGAGGAATTCCTGTCGCGGGGGTATACCCTGTCTTTCGCGGGCAACCTGACATACCCGAACGCCCGGGGCCTTCATGATGCCGCACGCCTTGTTCCCCTGGACCGCCTGCTCCTGGAAACGGATTCACCCTACCTGGCCCCCGTTCCCGTGCGGGGACGGCCGAACGTCCCGGCCAACGTGAAATATACTTACGAATTTCTGGCGGGTTTGAGGAATCTCGCGGTGGGTGATTTGGCGGAACGGATCGGACGGAATTTTCAGGCGGTGTTCCGGATCTGACTGCTGTCCTTCAGAACTCGATTTCCTTTCCTTCCACGGCCAGTTCGGCGTTCGGGAACACGGCCTGGGCCTCGCGTTCAATGGCGAACGCCGCCTCGTCGGAGCGTTCGGGGTCCGCGTGGAACAGGACGACCTTTTTGACCTTCGCTTCCTGGGCCACCTGGACGGTCTGCCGCCACGTGCTGTGTCCCCAACCCAGGCGGAACGGCATTTCCTCGTCGGTGTACTGGGCGTCGTGGACCAGGACGTCCGCGCCCTCGGCGAGTTCCACCACGCGCTTGTCGATCACGTTGTGGAAGTGTTCCGTGTCCGTTGAGAAGACGAAAGACTTGCCGCCGCTCATGATCCGGTATCCGTAAGCCATGCCGGGATGGATGTGGCGTTTCGCGATGATCTGGACGCCCGGCAGGATGGTGTGCAGCCCTTCGCCCAGTTCGACGAAATTGAGTTTGGACGGGATGTGGCTAAATTTCACCGGGAAATAGTCGTATTCCATCTGCGCGGAGAGGAGTTCCCGGAGCGTGCGATTGGCCTTCTGGGGCCCTATGACGGTCAGCGACACGTTGCCGAAATAGACGGGATCGAAAAATGGAAAACCCTGGATATGGTCCCAGTGCGTATGGCTCAGGAGGATCACGATGTCCCGGGTGTTCCCGGCTTTGACTTCCTGCGCGATCACTTTTCCCAGC
>CAYMRH010000025.1:24401-32508 GCA_964392785.1 uncultured Brevinematales bacterium | reverse complement strand
TCATCGCTTCCGATGAGTAAGACACCCCGCCCGCGGAAAAGGACAAATTATTTTTTACCCTGTTATTTTCGTCTTCCGATCCGGATAGGAAATCTTCAAGATGGGAGATAATTAGCGCAGGATATGGACATTAAAAATTTGCGGATACAGGAATAAGACCCGTTATGATTGATAAAGCACTTTTAAACTGGCGTATCGGGCAGGAGGTCGGTGTCAGGATTTTTTAAGGAAAGTCAGGCGATTTCCACTATTTTAAGGATCAGTTTGACAAGGTTTTCCAGGTCTTCCGTTTCCACATATTCCTCGGTGGAATGGACGCTCATCATCCCGACGGCCAGTGTCAGGCAGGAAATCCCGTGCTCGTTGTAGAGATTGGTGTTGCTGCCGCCGCCGGTCCGTTCGAATCGGGGCTTGATTCCGATTCCGCGGATGGCGCTGTTCACCAGACGGATAATCGGGTCCGTTTGACGGAAGGAAAAACCCTTGTACATTTCGCGGAACTCCAGGCTGATTCCCACGGCTTTTCTTTTGTTGCGGGCCACGATATCGGATATCTGGCGGCGGATGTCCTGGGCGTCCTTCTTCAGGTGGCAGCGGAATTCGCCTTTGATCACGCAGTCTTCGGCGATGATATTGGTCGCGGAGCCGCCTTCGATCAGGCCGATGTTCGCAACGCTGTTTTTGGATAATTTTCCCTGGGGCAGGGCGGACGCGATTTTGGCGGCGATCCGGATCGCGTTCACGCCCGCTTCCGGGGCGATCCCGGCGTGGCTGGCTTTACCCTTGACGGTGATCGTGTAATGGTAATGGTTGGGCGCGGCCACGATGACCCCGCCCACGGACCCGTGAGAATCCAGCACGAAACCGTAGTCCGAGCGGATACGGGAAAAATCGAAATGATGCAGGCCGGTCAGTCCGATTTCCTCCGCGGACGTGAACAGAAAAAGGGTGTCTCCCCGGGGGGCGCCGGAACGGGCGAGTTCCTCGATGGCGATGATCATGGCCGCCACGCCGGCCTTGTCGTCCGCCCCCAGGACGGTGCTGCCGTCGCTGGTGACGCGGTTGCCGGACAGGACGGGCTTGATCCCGATGCCGGGCGCGACCGTATCCAGATGGGAGTCAAAAAAGACGGAGCGACGGGACGGGTCCGTTGCGGGCAAACGGACAATCAGGTTGCCGGAACGGTCCCCTGTTTCGGGAATGACGTATTCCAGGAATTCCGTTTCCACGGGAAGGTCGCGGAGCCGTTCGCGCACGTAGGCGAACATCTTTTCCTCGTGAAGGGACAGGCTGTCTATCTTCACGCACTCCATGAATTCGCTGACAACGCGGTCGCGCAGACGGTTCGGCACGGCAGTGTCCTTGAGGTTATTTGCCGGGTTTGATCCGTTTCCATTCCTCGTTCGCCACGAGCGGTTCGACCCTCTGGACGGTCTGGCTGTTATGATAAACCTGCCAGGCGTAGGACGTTCCGCGGAGCGTATCTTCGTCGATGATCCGGAGAATGGAATAGGTCTTTTTCAGGAACGGGTCTTTGTAAACCTGTTTGGCAATGGGGGCGGGAAGCCAGTTCGCGAGATATTCGGGATTGTATTCGTATTCCATGATCTTGACGGTTTTTTCGTTGAGATAGCGAATCCGGATGGGGATTTCCGAGCCGTTTTTTCCCACGATCCTGCCGGTTTTTCCGCTGATGATGATGATGGCCCTGGACCCGGTGCTGTCTTTTTTCCATTGGCCGTCAAAATTGATGGTCAGTTTGATTTTCTTTTCCTCTTCGGGGGAAGGTTCCCGGATGGAATTGGCGTCGATCAGAAGTCCCGAAGGACCCCTGGTTTCCCTTGCGCATCCCGCCGTGACCGCAAGCGTCAGCCCGAACGCGAGAATCAGGAACGCTCTCGTCATTTTGAAAGACCTCCCCGGGGCTTTTTCAGGAGCCCGCGGGCTATCGCGAGGTCCTGTGGCGTGGTGATTTTGATGTTAGACGCCTCCCCCGGTAATATATCGACAGACCGCCGGCCCTTCTCAAATAAGCGGGAATCGTCGGTGGCGTCTGTCTTTCCGGCCCTTTTGGCCTCCAGATGGGCTTTGAGTATGTCCGAAAACCGGAATACCTGGGGCGTTTGGACGTGGAAAAGGCCGTCCCGGTCGGAATACCCGGTGATCCTGCCGTTTTGGACGGCGCACAGAGTGGACGCTACGGGGACCACGGGTACGGCCGAACCGCTTTTCAAGGCGAGCGCGATGGCTTTCCGGAGCAGTTTGACGCTGAACAGAGGTCTGGCGCCGTCGTGGATGGCGACCGTGCCGCATTCCGGGTCTTTGTCCTTAAGAAACAGCAGTCCGTTCAGGGAAGACAGTTGGCGTGTCGGGCCGCCGGGGCAGACGCTCAGACGGGAGTGCCGGGGGAGAACGGAGAGGGTTTTTTTCATCCAGTCGGGATGGACCACCACCACGACCGAATCGCAAACCGAAAGAAATTTGTCAACGCTGTGACGGAGCAGAGGTTTCCCGTTCAGGAGCGCGAACTGCTTGGGGGTTTTTGAGCCGAATCGCCTGCCGGAACCTCCAGCCAGGATAATCCCGCCGGTCCGCATGAAAAGAATCCGGTCCCGCCGGCTCAGGGATTGGTCGCCGCCGATGGGCCGGCCGCGTTGGTGTCCATGCCCGTTCCGGTGCCCTGCGTTTCGGCGGGAGCGTTCTGCGGCTGGCGCAGATAGGCCTTGTTCTGCTGGACCTTGATATATCCCAGAAGAAACGCCGTGACCAGGAAAATACCCACGAGCCACTTGGTGAAGTTCACCAGCACTTCGCTGGTTTTCGCGCCGAAGGCGCCCAGCGTGATGTCGCTGCCGAACATTCCCGACTGCGCCCCGCTGCCGGACTGCAGGAGGATGGTCGGGATCAGCAGGATGACGGTGATGATGAATACGATCAGAAGAAACGTGTACATTGTGCGCTCCTGTTGTTAGTAGGTCATCAGCGAAAAGACGCTTTGTTTGAGCCTGTCCCGTCCCTTGAGGAAAGACAGTTCCACAAGGAACACGCATTCCACCACGTTGCCGCCCAGTTCTTCCACCAGACGGATCATGGCTTCGCAGGTGCCGCCGGTGGCCAGAAGATCGTCCGCGATCAGGACGTTTTCGCCTTTCTGGATGCCGTCGCTGTGGATATGAATGCTCGCTTCGCCGTATTCCAGGGAATAATTCTTTGAAACGGCATGGGAAGGCAGTTTGCCCGGTTTGCGGGCCGGAACAAAACCGGCTCCCAGTATGTAGGCCAGGGGCGCTCCGACAATGAATCCGCGGGATTCCGCCGCCAGCACCTTGTCGATCTTCTTGCCTTTCAGGTGGTCCGCCAGCGCGTCAATGCTGGGTTTGAAGGCCCTGGGGTCTTTCCACAGCGTGGTGATGTCCTTGAACAGGATGCCCGGCTTGGGATAATCCGGCACGTCGCGGATAAAGGCCTTGAAATCCATGATGGTCCCCGATGAAAATTTACCCGTTATTTTACATTATTCGAGGGAATCTGTAAATAAACTGGATTTGATCGGGCCGGGGGATGCTTCGGTTTCCGGAGCCCGGCGCGGGGTATCCGGCGGGTCATGAACCCTGATACAGCCCGCTCTGACTCTGAATGCCGGGACCCCGGCAGTTGATCCGCGTTTCTTAAAGCGGTATAATGAAAGCCGGATCAAAGGAGTGCGTCATGAAAAGCATCGTGGTTTACGGGAGTATTTCCGGTTTCACCAGGAAATACGCGGAGATCATCGCCGGCCGGCTGAAAGCCGAACTGGTCAGCGTGGAACGGCTCAAACCCCGGATGCTGCGGGACTGCCGGACTGTGATATACGGGGGCTCTCTGCATGCCGTCGGGATCTACGGCTGGAAAAAGTTCAGGAAAATGATCCGCGGCGGGAAATTCGCGAAGATCATCGTATTCGCGGTGGGGGCCGCGCCCGCTAAAAACGAAACCATCCGCTCCGTCTATCGCTCGAACTTTACGCCCGAAGAAGGTGCCGGGGTCAAATTCTATTATCTCCGCGGCGGTTTCGACCTGCGCAAACTGAGACAGCCCTATCGTTTCCTGATTTCGCTGTACCGTTTCGTGATCGGGAAGAGAAAAAACAAAACGCCGGACGAAATCGGTTTTCTGGATTCCTTCGAACATCCCGTGGATTTCGTGAGCGCGGAAAACGCGAAAGATCTGATCGATTACGCCCTGTCAGACTGAGGCGCGGCCGCGGGGTTTTCGTTCTTGACGCATCTGTCCTTTCGGATTAGGATATCCCTTCCGGGGGTTCCATGAAAAACTGGCTGGGCAAGCGCTACCATCACTTGAACGCGCATTTCCAGGAACGGTTCGGGGAGAAGGTTTACCGCGTGGCCGTGGATGCGGGTTTTTCCTGTCCCAACAGAGACGGGACAAAGGGCCGGGGCGGGTGCGTGTACTGCGGCCCGGAGGGTTCGCGCGCGTCCTATGTGGACAGGAAGTTGTCCGTGACCGGCCAGATTCTTGCGGGCATGAAACTCCTGAAACAAAGAACCGGCGCTTCCCGGTTCATCGCCTATTTCCAGGCGTTCTCAGGCACCTACGCTGACCCCGAGCGGCTTGAGAAAATTTACCTGGAAGCGCTGTCCGTTCCCGGCGTTGCGGGGATCGCCATCGGAACGCGGCCGGACTGCGTGAACGATGCCGTCCTGGACATGCTGGAAAAAATCGCCGGAAATTCCTACGTCCTGATCGAGTACGGCGTCCAGTCCATGAAAGAGGGGACTCTGCGCGAGATCAACCGGCGTCACACCGCGCAGGAAACGGTGGAAGCCGTGCGCAAAACCCGCCAAAGGCCAAGCATTGAGACGCTGGCCCACCTGATTTTCGGTCTCCCGAATGAGACCATGGCGGACATGGAAGACAGCATCCGTCAGCTGGTCGACCTGGGCGTGGGCGCGTTCAAGTTCCATCACCTGTTCGTGGAAAAAGACACGGAACTGGAAAAAATGTACTACGCCGACCGGGTCAAGCTGTTGTCGCTGGAAGAATATCTCGAAATCCTGGTCAGGATCATCGCGCGGCTGCCGGAACGGATCGTTCTGCACCGCCTGTTCGGGGAATGCGCGAAGGAACGGCTGGTGGCCCCGGCCTGGACTGCGAACAAGGCGGAAAATATCCTGAAACTGGAAAAAATTCTGGAAGAGCGTTCCATCGTTCAGGGCTGTGCCCTGACCGGCGCTGCCGGATAGGCAGCGTGCCGGATAGGCAGCGTGCCGGATCAAGCGTCTGATTAAGAGCCGTGGATCAGGAAAACAACAGCCCGCAGAATCACAATGCCCGCGAAAACAATGATCACCACTCCGGCCGCGGTCGCCGATACCCGCAGGATGGATTTCCGCACTTCCTTTTCGGGCTTGATCTTGACGCGCTCCCGGTAACGGCTGACGGCCAGATAAACGATCCCGATCAGGATCAGGATGGCGGAAAACAGCACGTACCCGGTTTTGGCCAGAGTCACGAACAGAAAGAAAGCGTAAACCAGAAGGATCTCGGCCGCCAGGATTCCGACCAGAAGAAAGGGGTATTTCACTTTGTCCACCGCAGGGCTCCGGTATTTGTCAGCATTTATCAGCCGAACGGTATTTTACAGGCCATCCGTAAAAGTCGCAATTAACTCATCGGGACGCATTTTCTTTCCCGCAGCATCCGGATGCCGTTCCAATCCACCCTGCCGCTGCGCAGGTCCAGCCAGAGGATTTCAAAAACTTTCATGACCGCGTATTCCCTGACGGTGTTGCGGGAGCCGGGAAAATGGAATCTGAGCAGGTGGATGTCCCGCCCGTCCGACATGCCGACATAAACGGTGCCGACGGGTTTTTCGGGGCTCCCGCCTTCGGGCCCCGCCACGCCCGTGACGGACACGCAGTAGTCCGCGCCGAATTTCCGCAGCAGCCCCCGTGTCATGGACTCGGCCGCTTCGAAACTGACGGCGCCGTTACGCGCCAGGGTGTCTGCCGGCACGCCCAGAAGCGTTTCCTTGAGGCGGTTGTGGTAAGCCACCACGGAGCCCAGAAAAACGGCCGAAGATCCGGGAACGTCCGTCAGGCGTTTGGAAGCCCATCCGCCCGTGCAGGATTCGGCCAGCACCAGGGTCCTGTTCTTTTCCTTCAGGCACCCGGTCAGAACCGCCTCGATCGTGTCGTCACGGCTGTAAGAAAAAACCCGGTCGGAGATTGCGGGACAGGCGGTGATCAGACGGTGCGCGATGTCCCGGGCCGCGACGGGATCGCTCTCCAGGACCTCCAGCCGGATATCCACTTGTCCGGGTTTTGCCATGGTCCCAACGGATACCCGCGGGTCCGGGGTCGATTTCAGGCATTCATCCGCGAACGATTCGGGCAGGCCTATGGTTTTGACGGTGACCATCGTGCCGCGGCTCCTGGACAACCCCCGGCCGGCCAGGAGTTCCACTACCGGGGGCAGCATGGACTCCAGTTCCGAAGGCACCCCGGGCAAAGCGGCCAACAGGCATTCCGAATTGGCGCCCCGGACGGTCAAACTGAAACCGGCGGCCGTTCCGGACGGGTTCGGGATCATGCTCGCGCCATCGGGGATCAGCGCCTGTTTCCGGTTCTGATCCGGCATCGAAATGTTCATCCGCCTGAATTTTTCCCTGATGTCTTCCAGAACGGCCGGGTTTTCGGTCAGGCGCATTCCAAAAAGCGCGGATACCGCTTCCCGGGTCCGGTCGTCCTCTGTCGGACCCAGGCCGCCGGTGACGATCACCGCATCGCTGGACGCAACCAGTGTCCGGAGAGCGTCGGAAATGTCCTCCATTTGATCCGTCACGGTCATGGTTCTCCGGACGGAGTAACCGGCGCGGCCGATCGATTCAATGATTCGAACAGAGTTGGTTTCCGGCGTGCCGCCGTCCAGAAGTTCGCTGCCAACGGACAGAATGGATATTCGCACAGTTCCGGACCTCCCTTCAGGGAATGATATGGCATTTCATCTGATCGTACACGGGAGACGCTTCCAGACCTTGGGGATCGCGCGAGGCGATGATTTGGCCGGCCGTCTTCGCGAGTCCCGGTATGGCCTTGAGTTCCGTAAGCGTGGCGCGGGACAGGATGAACGGATCGGGCAGACCGACCAGAGACCTCTCGCGTGTGCCCACGGTGAACACGTCCAGCCTGGACAGCAGGGGGAGTTTCCGGGGCACGTTCACGGCAATGGCGTAGGACCCCAGGCCGCGCGCTATGCTCCAGTCCCCGCGGTGGCTTTCCACGATCAGGCCGGAAAACACGGTGCCGGGCGGGAAGATCTTCCGGATCATCGGGGCGTCCACGTCTGATCGGATCTTTTCCCGGTAATTCCGGAAAGCGGCTTCCAGTTTTTTCTGTTCTTTGCCGCGGGGTCTTTCAAAATCCGCCAGGGCCGTTCCCGCCGACACGCGGACCTGGCGGATGTTGATGCGGCGCAGGAGGAGCCCGGAATCCAGGACCCGTTTCAGAAATTCGTAATTCAGGCGGAACGTGTCCCGGGTTTCGCCGGGGAGTCCGTGGATCAGGTTCACACCGGGCAGCAGTTTCGGGATCCCGTTTTCCCTCCGGCCGCCGGCCTCGTTGATGATCGCGACGGCCCGCATCACGTCTTCCGGAGACGCCTTCAGAGAATTCGCGGCGACGACGGCCGGGTCCGCGCTTTCCATGCCGAGCGCGGCCACGTCCCCCGGGGTGTTGTGTTTCGCGATCGTATCGCAGATGCGGAGGGATTCTTCGGGGTAATTCGCCAGGGTTCCGGGGTTGACGTTGTCCAGATGCAGGACTTTCAGGTCCGGGGCGGCCGCGCGGATTCCGGCGTACAGCTCTTCCAGCATTTCAGGCCGGGGACGGGGAAACCCGTTTTTCCAGTCCGTCATCGGGGATCCGTAGGCAAAAAGATCCGCCTGTTTCCCCAGCCGAAAATACCGGACACCGGCCTCGTGCAGGGCGCGGATTTCCGCGGCAACGCCCGCCGGATCGCGAGTCTCCAGGGCATAGGATCCTTCTATGCAGAACGAACAGTGGCTCCGGCGCGGGCAGCCGCGCCCGGTTTCGATCTCGGCAATGAC
>CAYMRH010000025.1:4904-24391 GCA_964392785.1 uncultured Brevinematales bacterium | reverse complement strand
GCTGGCGCACAACCGGCGCGCCCGCGGCGGCGAAGCGTTCCAGGGATTGGATGGTGCGGTCTTCCTCCCGGGGCGATCCGCGGAGAAAATGATAAACGAACTGTTCGATGTCCCGGCTCACGTAATGAACGTTTCCGGAGCTCTTTCTTCCGGCGGCAAACCGGATCGGCCCCCCCAGGAAAAGTGGTAATCCGGGATTGGCGGCGGAAAGCCGCGAAATTTCATGTTCCTGGAGGGGAAGGCCTCCCAGATATTTGCCCGGAACCGGATTTCCGGCTATAAGGGCCGCCCCGGCGTATCCCGTGAGGCCGCCGTCCAGAGCGTAGCCGGATTGGCGGACCTGGTCGATGGTCCTGTAAACGACTTCGCCGGCGCCCGCGCAAATGGCCGCGCCGGCCGCGTAACGGACATAAGTTGAAATGAAGGGCGGAACTCCCAGGCAGGTCGGTTCGTCAACATACCCGTCCAGGATGAGGAATTTCATTGAATCCCGGAGCGGATGTTGACATTGTCGTCCCGTTCGGGTTTGAAGGAATCCATGTCGTTTCCGCCGCCCGGCGCGCCGCGTGGAGAAATATCCAGTTCGTAGTTGTCGAAATTGAGGTTGTTTGTGGACAGTTCCATCTGGAGTTTTTCCTCCTCCTTGGCGGATTCGATGGACGTGTGGACGTCGCACTTTTTCACCGGGCCCGTATTCCGCAGGAAATATTCCGTGATCACGTGCGGGCAGAATTCAGTCGGGATCTGACCCGTGGTGCCGCAGACGGAAAATTCCACGATGTCTTCGGTGGGGGTAAAGGGCGTGTCGGGTAGGTCTTTGGACACCTGCTTCATGTAACGCATCCAGACCGGCGCCGCCACCACGGCCGCGGAACGGTGGCGCCCCAGGGAGCGGTTCGCGTCGTCAAAACCGAACCAGACAACGGTCACCAGGTTTTTCGTAAAGCCGGCGAACCAGGCGTCTTTCCAGTTCGGGGTCGTACCGGTTTTCCCTCCCGCGGCCAGCTTGAAATCCGCCTGGGAGGCCGCGCCGGCGCCCGTGCCCCGGTACAGGACGTCGGACATCATGTTCTGCATCAGGAACGCGGGTCCGCGCCCCATGACCGTCAGACGGCTGGACTTGTCCAGGTCGCGCGCCATTTCGAAATCCTCGATCACCCGTCCGTAACGGTCCTTGACGCGCAGGATGGATAGGGGTTTCACGGCCACGCCGTCGTTGGCCAGGATCCCGAAGGCCTGGGCCACTTCCAGAGGCGTAAAGGTGCCCACGCCCAGCGCGAAGGCGAGCTGGGGCTGGATTCGTTTTTTCGCGGCTTCCTTGTCCATCCCGAAATAATCCGCCATCAAAGACACGATGGCGTTGTAGCCGATGGTGCGCAGCATCAGGTCCCAGACCTGGATGGCCACCAGGTTCACCGAATACTGCAGGGCCTGGCGCAGACGCATCTTGCCTCGGAACGTGCCCTCGTAATTCCGGGGGGCCCAGAGATTGCCCGCCACGTCCTGGTAGATCATCGGCTTGTCCTCGTACACGGACGCGGGCGTGACCAGTTTCTTGTCTATGGCGATCGCGTAATAAACCGGCTTGAACATCGAACCCATCTGTCGCTTGGCGAGCACGGCCCGGTTGAACTGGTTGGCGTAGGAAAATTCGCTCCCGCCCACCATGGCCTCAATATATCCGTTCCTGGGATTGACCGTGACCAGGGCGCATTCGATCTTGTCCTGGCGTTTCTGGACCAGGCGGGACAGAATGTACCGGGACTTGAGCTTTTTATTGATATCGTCCAGACCGAAAACGAAGGAGGACAAGTAGATCAGATCCTCGTGCGTTTTGACCAGGTTTTCCAGCCGGCTCATGACCTTCGCGGAGCCGATCTGGATGCTGTCTATGCCGAATGTCAGGCTGAGCAGGTCGATCACGTCCTCGTAACCTTCCTTCAGTCTCGCGGAATAAGCCCGGGTGTCCCGGTCGTAGTTCAACTGTTCGTTGGACAGCCCGAAGGCCAATTCCTGGTTGGCGACTTTCTGCTTGTCCACGTCCAGCGTGGTGAAGATCTGCATTCCGCCCGCGTAGAGTTTTTCCTCGCCGTATTTCTGGAGAAGCTGCATGCGGACGTATTCGGTAAAAAATGGCGCGGGGTTGTTTTCCGAACGCTGGATGGAAACGCCCTTGGCCTTGATGGCTGTGGTGTAGTTTTCCCAGAACGCCTCGAACGTTTCGTCGGCCTGGTCGCGGGATATGAATTCCAGCCGGGCCATGGAGGACAGCACGGTGTTGTGGCGGCGTTGGGCCCGGTAGGGGGAAAAGATGGGGGAATATGCGGCCGGGAGCTGGACCAGCCCGGCCAGGAGGCTTGCTTCCCCCAGCTCCAGATCCCGGGCGTTTTTATCGAAGAAATAATTCGCCGCGGCCTGGATGCCGTAACAGCCGTGCCCGAAATAAACCTGGTTGAAGTAGAGTTCGAGAATCTCTTCCTTGGAATATTTTTTCTCGATCTGGAACGCGTACCACAATTCCACCAGCTTGCGGAAAATACTGCGCTCTCCGGTCGTGAAGAGCGATTTGGCCAGCTGCTGGGTCAGGGTGGACCCGCCTCTCTGGCGTTTGCCCAGGAGCGGGTCAATGAGGGCCCCGCGGATCAGGGCGAAAATATTAAAACCCCGGTGCTTGTAAAAGTCGTTGTCCTCGATGGCGATGATGGCCTTGATCAGGGGCTCCGGCAGGTCCTTGAAGGACACGATCTCCCGTTTTTCCAGAAAGAACTCGGTGATCAGCCGTCCGTTGATGTCATAGACCTTGGTCGGGACAGAGTAAGCGGAATAGTTTTCGAGCTTCCGGATGTCCTTCAGGTCGGAAAACGTGACAATGATCTGGGCGATAAAAATGCCCGTCATCAGGCCGATGACCAGCAGAAACACGAAAAAGACCTTCTGCATGACGGGAAGGGGAAAGTGCCTGCGGGCCTCGTGCCAGAACCTTTTTATGCTCATGGAAACTCCAGAAACCCTTTATAATACCATGATTTTAATGCGAAAGGGGGGTTTTGGCAATAAACAGGGCCCCGAAGAGACCGCGGCCTGAAAAAACGGGGGCTGCGCTGTTGACCTGCCCGGCCCGTCCGGACGGTTAAATGCCGGAGTTTGACAAAGTTCAGTCCCCGCCTTAAAATACTATTTTCCAAAATAGCGTGTCGGAGGATGACATTGGCAGCGGAGATCAGACTCAAGAGGACCGGGAAATCGAAACGCCCGTATTACCGGATTGTCGTGCTGGATTCCAAGGACCCTCGCGACGGTTCCTATCTGGATTGTCTGGGACACTACCAGCCCATCGAGAAAGACTCGCCCGTCAAACTCGATATGGAAAAGTACAGGGAATGGGTCGGTAAAGGAGCCATCGTGAGCTCGGCCGTTCGCGATATTGCCCGCAGGATCCGCAAGGCCGGCTGACCGGCCTTTGAATCCCCGCGCGGCCCAATCGGGTTCTGCGATCGCGGGAGCGGCGGCCGCGGAGAAAACCGGCCTCAATGACCCGGAACGGTTAGACATGAACGAAAAACTGCTCCTGATCGGGAAGATTCTGAAACCCCATGGCCTGCGTGGCGAACACAAGGCCGTTTTTTTTGTGGATGATCCGAAGGACCTGAAACCCTTCACGAAATTTTTCATTCCGGAAAAATCGGCCTGGCGCGAGATCCGGTTCGAAAGCATCACGGCCCCGGCCGGCCGGTTTTTCGTGAAGATCGCCGGTTGCGACGACCGGACCGCCGCGGAAATGCTGAGAAACACGGATGTCATGGTCCGGGAATCGGAACTCCCGCCGGTAAAGAAAAAAGGGTCCTACTACGTCAGGGACCTGATCGGTCTGGCGGCGGAACAGGACGGACAGCCCGTCGGCGAACTGACCAACGTGTTCGGGATTGCGCACCGCACCATGGCGGTGGTCCGGAAACCGGACGGCAAAGAGATCGTGTTTCCCTTTACGGACGAGTACGTGAGGGAAGTTTCCCTGGAGGAAAAAACCATCCGGGTCACACGGCTGAACGAACTCGAATAGAGGGAAAAATGGTTTTTCACGTGATCACCATCTTTCCCGGCCTGATACGGGGCTATTTTGAAAGCGGGATTTTATCCCGGGCCCTGGACAAAGGTCTGATCAAAGTGAACGTGAAGGACCTGCGGAAAGACCATGCCCTGAACCGTTACGGCCAGATTGACGACCGGATTTACGGCAGCGGGAAAGGCATGCTTTTTCGGCCCGAGCCTCTGGCGGCGGCCATCGATGAGATCCGCCGGGACCATCCGGAAAGCCGGGTTGTCTGTCTCACGCCCCAGGGCCGGCCGTTTACGAACAGGACGGCCCGCGAACTGGCGGGAGAAAAAAGCGTTGTCCTGATCGCGGCCCGGTACGAAGGCGTTGACGCCCGGATCGTACGGACCATGGTGGATGACGAAATTTCCGTCGGTGATTACGTCCTGACGGGCGGCGAACTGCCCGCTCTGGTCGTGATGGACGCAACGGCGCGTTTTCTGGACGGGACGCTGCAACCCGGTTCCGCCGACGAGGACAGCTTTGAATCCGGGTTGCTGGAACACGACCATTATACCAGGCCGGACGTGTTCCGGGGTCTTGCGGTGCCGGCCGTTCTCCTGACGGGAAACCACGCCGGGATCCGGAAATACCGGTTGGCGGAAAGTCTCCGGAAAACCTATTTCAATCGTCCCGAACTGCTCCGGGAGCACGGGCCCCGGGCTGAGACGGGTGAGCCGGCCGCGCGGGACGAGCGAAAAAGGATCATCAAGGAAAACAAGGCGTTGAAAGAATATCTGGCGGCACTGCAAGATGTCGCGAAGGAGTGGAGAGATGTCCGAAGAAATTCAGAAGACGGAAAGCGGTCCGGCGGTTGCGGAAACGCCGCAGGCCCAGACACCCGCGCCGAAAACCGAACGGGAAATCAAGATCATCGCCCCGCAGGCCCGGAACAGTCTGGAAAGCGTGGAGCAGGAACTGCTGACTCAGCAGTCCAACCGGAATAAATTTCCCGCGTTCGGAGTGGGGGACACGGTCCGCGTGCACGTGAAGATCGTGGAAGGTGACAAGCAGCGTGTCCAGCCGTTTGAAGGCGTGGTGCTGGCCATGAAACACGGCGGTCCCCGGGAGTCCTTCACCATACGCCGCGTGAGTTACGGGGTCGCCATCGAGCGCGTGTTCCCGTTCCACTCGCCGTTCATTGACTCGGTGGAAGTGGTGCGCAAAGGCAAGGTCCGCCGGGCCAAGCTGTATTACATGCGCGGACGCTTCGGCAAATCCGCCGTGATTGCGGAAAAGGTCGGTTAAGCCGGAACAAGGCCATGGGCGTTCCTCCGGTCCGGGACCTTCTGGCATATGAATCGCGGCTCTGGGACAGGGGCTATAGGGCGGTCGGCGGAATAGACGAAGCCGGCCGCGGGCCGTTGGCGGGTCCGGTCGTTTCCGCCTGCGTTATTTTCGATCCGGAAGTCCTGATCGAAGGTGTTTACGATTCCAAAGCGCTTTCGGCGGCCGCCCGGGAGCGCCTGTACGGCGAAATCGTTTCCCGGGCCAGAAGTTATGCCGTCGGTCTGGCTGACAACGAAACCGTTGACCGCGTCAATATCTATCAGGCTACCCGGCTGGCCATGTTGCGCGCCGTAGAAGGGTTGTCTTGTGTACCCGATTTTCTTCTGACGGACGCCGTCCGTCTGGATTCCATGATTCCCCAGGAACCCGTCATCAAAGGCGACCGGAAAAGTTTCACCATCGCGGCCGCGTCCATCATCGCCAAGGTGACCAGGGACCGGCTTATGGCTGAACTGCACCGGGAATACCCGGTTTACGGATGGGAGAAAAACAAGGGTTATCCGACACGCGATCACCGTGACGCTATCCGCGTCCATGGGTTTTCACCCTATCACCGGAAAAGCTTCCGCGCGCTCTGAAGCGAATTTTTTTTGTTCAGTTGCCGGTTTCCAGTTGTCGGATGCCCGTTGTGAGTTGTATGCGGCTCATGAAACCGGGAGAATCTCCGGTCTTCACCGCCCCGTATTCACGGATCGGTGTCAGTTTGTTCCCCTCTTTTGGGCCGCTTTCCGGCTCAGGCGTTTGAGCGTGGCGATCAGGGGTTTGGCGTCCTCGCCCCAGAAGCGGATGCTGTTCAAAACATGCTCGTACGCGTCGTAATGAAAGACAAAACTTCTGTAGTCTTCCGCCTGGTAAACGACGGCCACGGCGGATCTTTTCCAGACCGCGTAGGTATAAACCCTGTAGAAATCCTGTTTGCCGCCGTTGTTGTTGAGGATGAACAGGTGCACGTTCCGGGCCCTGTCAATCCGGTAGCGGTTGGTTTCTGTGTCCAGGACAGCATCGGGCCGGGTCAGCAGGGCCTGATGGTAAAGGTAGCGGATGTTGTTGGAGATATCCTCCAGGCCGTCCGTGTCCTTCGGGATCACGATTCCGTAAGAATACACGGCCACGCCGGGGGCGTTGTCCGGAGTGATCCAGAAAGAATAATTGTTGGAAGCGGCGGACGCCCTGTCCATCTTCCAGCCGGCGGGAGTGAGCGCCGTGAACGCGTAACCCTGGTCGTAGGACAGCAATATTCCCCGGTGGCTGGTGACGTATTTCTCGAAGGACCCTGAACAGGACGCGGCCAGGATGGCGGTTGCGAACGCGGCCGCAGCCAGCAGGGCGGGAACGGGAAGCTTTTTCATAAAACACCTCTTGTCCCGGACGGGATGGATGTGATGATAAGGCCAATCACCGGACCTGTAAAGCGGATGCGTTTTGTTTTTGCGGGATCTCCGCCTTATAATCACCCTGATCATTGAACGGCGGGATTTTTCATGCTGCAGGTCGCGAACCTTTCCAAATCTTACGGCGAACAGGTGCTGTTTGACGGCGTGAGTTTCAACGTGAACGCGGGGGAACGCATAGGGCTGGTGGGCCGCAACGGCACGGGAAAATCCACGCTGTTCCGGATCCTGTTGGGCGAAGAGGCGCCTGACGCCGGCGTTGTGACGCTCCCGAAAAAATATTCCGTAGGGCACCTGGACCAGCATATCCGTTTCGAGGCCGGAACGGTCCTGGAGGAGGTTTGCCGCGGGCTCCCGGCGGACCGCCGCGAGGAAACGTGGAACGCGGAAAAACTGCTCATGGGCCTGGGGTTTTCCGGTTCGGACTTTGCCAGGCCTCCGGGCGAATTTTCCGGGGGGTTCCAGGTCCGGATCAAACTGGCCCGGGTGCTGGCGTCGGACCCCAATTTACTGCTCCTGGACGAACCCACCAACTACCTGGACATCGTGTCCCTGCGCTGGCTGTCCCGGTTCCTGCAATCCTGGAAGAAGGAACTGCTTCTCATCACGCACGACCGCGGCTTCATGGACGACGTCTGCACGCACACCATGGGCATCCACAGGCGCAGGATCCGCAAGATCGACGGCGGAACGGAAAAACTCTACGAACAGATCCTGAAAGAGGAAGAGGTTTACGAAAAAACCAGGGTGAATGACGAAAAGAGGCGGAAGGAAATCGAAACCTTCATCACGCGTTTCCGGGCCAAGGCCCGCCTGGGAGGGCTCGTCCAGTCGCGCGTCAAACTTCTGGCCAAACAGGAAAAACGGGACCGGCTGGAAAAAATCAAGACACTGGATTTTTCTTTCGCCGAGTCGGCTTTGACGGGCAAATGGACTCTGGAGGCCGAAAACATCCGCTTCTCTTACGACGGAATGGAGCCCTGGCTGATCGGCGGTTTGTCCATCCGCATCGGTCCGGAGGACCGGATCGGGGTGATCGGAAAAAACGGGAAGGGGAAATCCACGCTTTTGAAACTCCTGTCCGGCGAAATTTCTCCCGTAACAGGCGGCGTAAAAATGCACCCCCAGGCCTCCGCCGGGTATTTCGCCCAGACGCACGTGTCCACCCTGTTCGCGGGCAATACGGTCCTGGAGGAAATCCAGTCCGCTGACCCGGACCGGGATTTTCAGAAAGCGCGGGACATCGCGGGCGCCATGATGTTCGAGGGGGACGCGGCCCTGAAAAGGATCGGCGTTCTGTCCGGCGGCGAAAAGAGCCGCGTCATGATGGGCCGGATCCTGGCGCGTCCCACCCACCTGCTTCTCCTGGACGAACCCACCAACCATCTGGACCTGGAATCCTGCGATTCGCTGATCGCCGCGCTGGATTCCTACGCCGGCGCCGTCGTGATCGTCACTCACAACGAAATGTATCTGGACGCCCTGGTCAACCGCCTGGTCGTTTTCGATCAGGGGACCATAACCGTTTTCGAGGGGACCTACCGGGAATTTCTGGAACGGGTGGGCTGGGAAAGCGAGGCCGAGGAAAAGGCGCGCCAGCAGGCCGCTGCGGGGAACGAGAAAAAGATCCGGAAGAAAGAACGGGCGCAGTTCGTGGACGGCCGCAACCGGGTCCTGCGGCCCCTTCAGGAGCGGCTGAAGTCCGTGGAGGAAGCCATATCCCGCATGGAGGCGGAACTGCACCGGGACAGCGGGCTGATCGTGGACGCGTCAACCCGCGGGGACGGCGCCGCGATCGCCGATCTGTCCAAAAAAATCCACGACTCCCGGAAAAGGATCGACGCGCTTTACGGGGATCTGGTCCGGGCGGCCGACGAATACGAGCGGGAAGCGGGAAAATATTCCGATTAAGGACGGCGTGACGCCGACATCGTTCTTCTCATGCCCAGGAGAGCGATCAGCAGGACCAGCGACAGTCCCGCGGCAAAGAGAAGGGCCGTCCGGTAGCGGAAAAACGACGCGATGGCGCTTCCGATCAGGGAAAACGCGATGATGAAAACGGCGTTGATGACGCTGGCAAACGCCATCACGGCCGGCCGGTCGTGCGGGCTGGCCAGGTCCATATAGGTGTTGAGCGGGACCAGGTAGCCGGCCACGGTGAAATAGGCGATCAGGACGTTCCCGGCGAAGGCCGTCTGGAGCGAAGGAAAGACAACCACCAGGACATTGGCCAGAAACAGGCAGACGGTTCCCAGAATGATCGCGGTCCGGTGTCCGAAACGGCGGATGATCGGCCCGATCATCGCGGCGGAAACGGCCATGGAAACCAGGAGCGTGGTATTGAGGGCGCTGAGCCAGAACGCGCCCTCCCGGGCGCTCAGCCGTGACAGAACGTGGTCCATGATAAACGGCGTAATGTAAGCCAGGCTGATCCGCGATACGGACAGGCTCCAGAAGATCACCAGAAAAGCGGTCAGTTTTCTGTTGGCGGTGATCGCGCGCCAGTTTTCCGCCAGGAAAACGGAAAATTTCAGGTTGTCCTGCGGCGGTCTGCGCGGGAGCGTCACGGTCGGCCGGTAGAACGGAACCGTTAAAAACCCCGCCGAGAAAATGAAACCCGATATCAGGAACAGATACCCGTAGTTCCGGGGAAAACCCGAGACGGACAGGATCAGGGGAACAAGAAACGAGAACGCAATTCCCGAAAAACGGCCGATCATTTCGCGGAAACTCAGGAAATCCGGCCGGATCCGGTTGGGAATGGTGACGGACAGCACCTGGATCCATCTGGGCGTCGCGTACCCCAGCGTGACGGTGTAAAACGCGAAAAGGATGAAAAAAGACACCAGCGACAGCGTGCGGCTGCCGGAGAAAGCCAGAATTCCGATGCCGATGAGGGGGAAAGTGAGGCGGACCAGAAACCCCGGCAGGAAATATTTCCGGATAGCCAGGCATCCTGTTCCGCAACCGGTTTGTGACCGGGTCCGCCGGATGTGATAGGCGGACACCAGCAAAGGGATGCTGGGTCCCACGTCTGTCAGGACCGGGATCAGCGCGAGAAGCAGCGCGTTGTCCGTAAAGGATTTGACGTACGACGGCATGATGACGGCGTAGGAACACAGGGATATTCCGATCATGAAAGAAGAACCGTCCATCAGGTGGATGACGGTATTGCGAAGGCCGACCGCCGCTTTCTTCATCTGGAGTTCTGGTCCAGGGAGCGGATGCGGTGGGAGGACAGAGACCGCAGAAACGGCGACGCGTTCGTGTCCCGGATCACCGATTGATAAACGGCCCGCCTGTCCGTCGCGGGGCCGGGCAGGTTCCGTTCGGCCGAACGGAACCGGGCAACGCTTTTCAGCAGCGGCGAAACGCCGGTGCCGCCGGGGTCCGAGCCCGCGAATACGGACAACAAGGGGAAGGCCGCCGCCGCATCCGCCGGACGGGACAGGAGCAGTTGCTTGAGCGAGACGGCGGTTTTTGAAACCGCCTCCGGACCCAGCCCCCCGGAAGTCCAGAGCAAAAGGCTTTGCGGGACATAATCCTGCCGGGGATCCGCCGTTTCCAGGTAAGGATGGAGCGCCGTCAAATCGCCGGGTTTTTCCAGGTTATCCAGCAGCGCCCGCATGAAGGGCGCGTTGGGGGTTTGGTCGGAAGACAGTTCCCGCCTGGCTGCGGCCGTATCGTTTAATCCCAGATGACTGAGAAAACGGTATTCCCGGGACCGGGACCGGTTGGATTCAGATACCCGGTCCACAGCCAGCGATTCACGGTAACGGCCCGTCAGAAAAGCCGAAACCTGGAACAGGAACGCGGAGTCCACGCCGAACGATTTCCTGTTCCGATCCGCTTCGGCCGGATCCGGCGGCCGGCCCGAGTAGATGCGGAAAACCCGGTCGTGGGCGCCGGACATGAAAAGTGAATAGGCGGTCAGCGGCCGCAATCCCGGGTCCTGTTCCAGGCCGTTGGAGGCGATCAGCGGGTAAAGATTCCTATTTTGAACTGTCCAGCTTTCGGTCAGATAAGCCGCGATTTCCGCGGCGGGAACGAGACCAGGCCGGAGCGTCAGGAATTGGTCCAAGGGTCGCGTCAGGCCGTTTTGGAGATAGGAAGTTTTCAGGATGTTCCAGATATCGGATCTGAACGGAAGAACCAGCAGGAAATCCGGCGCGTTCTCAATTTTCGCGAGACCGGACGCGTGTTTCTGCGCGAAACGCCCGGCCGGAAATATTTTCAGGTACCGGTCCAGGTTTTTCCGGAGTTTGACCGGGTCCCGCAGAGTCAGGTCCATGCCCACGATTTCGTCGGCCGTGACCGGGCTGAAAGGCGCCTGGGACAGAAAGTCGGCGTACAGGCCGAAATTCTGGCGTTCGGTGAGCACGTGACGGATCAGGTTCAGGCTGTCGGCATCGCCGTCAAAAACGCCGTTCAGGACGGACAACGCCGCGGGCGCGTTAGTCCTGTAAAGCGCGATGGACAACTCGATCTCTTCCACCGGACCGGCCAGGATGATGCCGGAACGGAACGGGACCGCGACGGCGAGAAAAACGAGAAAAAAAAGTCTCGACATGGCTGCCGGGAGTGATTATAGTCAGGGCCCGTTAAAAGTTCAAAAGAAAAGACCGGGCCGGCGCGATTGTTCGCGTACCGGGACCCGGTCTTTCGATTGGGTGGTGTGATACTTACCGTTCGATGCCCCGGTAATAAACGAAACCGTCCTTGACGACCAGGAACGTCAAGTCGCGGGCGTTCTTGTTCCGGTTGGCGAACGCTTTCAGGTCCGATAAATTGCGGATATCCGTTCCGTTGATGCCGGCTACGATCACGCCGCTCTCCAGGGCTCCGGCGAGGGGGCTGTTTCCCGCCACGTCCCTGACCAGGACGCCGAATTCGGCCCCGTTCTGTTCCAGGGTGCGTTTGGGGGCCTCGGCAAAAGTGACGCCCTGGAATTCGTGGGTTTCTCCGGAGGGCGGGGTTTTGTCCTCGCGAGGGTCTGCTTTGGCCGTTTCTCCGGGCCGGTTGTCCAGCTTGACGTTGATGTTCATCCTTCTCTTGTTGCGGTAAATTTCCAGCCGGGCCGTGGAGCCGGGCGTCAGGCTGCCGATGGTGATCTGAAGATTCTCCGGGCTGTTGACGATATCGCCGTTCACGCGGGTGATGATGTCCCCGTTTTTCACGCCGGCTTTTTCGGCGGGGCTGCCCTTTTCCACGCGGGACACCGTGACGCCCTCATCGCCGGTCAGACCGAGCATTTTGCGGGTGGTCGCGTCCAGAGGGGAAATATTGATGCCGATATAGCCGCGGTCAATCCGGCCTTTTGACACGATCTGGTTCGCGATGTTTTTCGCCGTGTTCACCGGAACGGCGAAACTGATGCCCTGATAGCCGCCGGTCATGGACTGGATGGCCGAATTGATGCCGATCACCTGGCCGCGGATGTTGACCAGGGGCCCTCCGGAATTTCCGGGATTGACCGCCGCGTCCGTCTGGATAAAGCGCTGAAAACCGGACATGCCGGGCCGGCCCACGGCGCTCACAATACCGGTTGTGTACGTGCCCGCCAGACCGAACGGATTGCCGATCGCGACAATCAGGTCTCCCACTTCCACGGTGCCGGAATCCCCCAGCGGGACCACCGGCAGATTGTTGGCCTTGATTTTCAGGACGGCGATGTCCGTTTCCGGATCGCTTCCCACCACCTGTGCGTCAAACCTCCGGTTGTCCGAGAGGATCACGACGATCTTGGTCGCGTCCTTGACCACGTGATGGTTGCTGAAGAGATATCCGTCCTTCGTGACGATGAATCCCGAACCCATGGCCTGCAGTTTGCGCTTGAACTCCCGCGGCGCTCCGGGCCCGAAATTGTTGTCGCCTCCGAAGAAGCGTCGGAAGAACGGATCGTTGAAAAAGTCGCTGTAGGGGTTCCGAACGGTCTGTTCGGATTCCACGTTGATGCTGACAACGGCCGGCTGGACGGTTTTCGCAATCTGCCGGTAGATGTTCTGGAGTTTGAGCGCCGAATCCAGCCCGTCCAGGGACGCGATCTCGCGGTTTTCGGATTCGAATCCCAGGTTCTTTGAAAAACTGGGACTCTTGATGAGCAGGATTCCCGCCCCCGCTATCAGAAAAAGAACCCCCATGATTCTGTAAATATTCACCCTCTGTTTCATTGTTTCCTCCGTCAGGCTCGAGTTTTTCAGGAAATATAATGGTCTTGGGGCCAAAAATCAAGCCGTTCGTAGAGGGTAAGGCCGAAAGGAGGGGTTTGGATGCGGTAAAACCCGAGACGCCGGATCCCGTCCGGTGCGCGGGAAAGGCGTCAGTTTGTGACGAAATCTGTGCCGTGCAGGGAAATATCCCGCCGGTTGCGTTCGATCCGGGCGAAAAGATTGGTGATGACCTTGTCATAGTCCAGGACGCCGCTGTTGATCCTGTGGATATCGTCTTCAAAGGAGATCAGGCCCGTTCTCCATCCCCTGAAATCCGCGGCCGTTCGGGCGTAGGTTCGGGCTTGGTCCCAGTAACCCTTGGCGTCGCGAAAATACTTCTCCGCGATCTCGTAGCCGTCCAGATAGTCCCGGAAAAATTCCCGGTTGAAAAAGTAGATATGTTCCTTCATATAGAAGTAGCCGTAAGTGATGTATTCCTGCGTCAGAAGGGCGCAGATTTTCGCCATGAGCATGTTTTTGTATTTTTCGTACTGGGTTTCGTTCGTGATGGGTGTCAGGGCCTTGATGGGGTGATCGTAGGGCATGGCGTAAGCGGCTTCCAGGAAAAAAATATTGCGGCTGACGGAATCCAGGTCGGAGTACAGCCACTGGTTGTAAAGGCGGAAGTAATCTTCCTTGTACCGGATCTTGTTCCGGAGGGGCCGGAAACCGAAATCCCGGGCGTCGGAAAAACCGGCAGTCACTACGGACAGGACGCACAGAGCGATCAGGACAAATCTGGTTTTCATAGGTCTGTCTTATCATCGGAAAAAGAAGGGAAAAAGTTAGTTGGCAGCAATCAGTAACCAGTTGTCGGCAGGCTGCGGCTCTATAATCAACCAGGAGTATATTATTAAAATGAAAGTATACTACTTGTTACTGGGTACTAACAACTAACAACTGGCAACTAATAACTGACAACTAATACGCCCCTTCCCTCTTGAAAACGACCGGAAAGGTCTTCAGGATAATGATGATGTCCAGCCATACGGACCAGTTCTGGACATACCAGACGTCGGTCTGGATCCGGAAGGTGTAGTCTTTGTCGCTGCGGCCGCTGACCTGCCAGAGACCGGATAATCCGGGATAGACCGAACAATAATAGCTTTTGTAGTTCGCGTAATATCGGTCCAGTTCCTCCCGTGTCACGGGCCGGGGCCCGACCAGGCTCATGTCTCCCTTGAGAATGTTGAAAAACTGCGGCAGTTCGTCCAGGCTGGTCTGGCGCAGAAAACGGCCAATGGGCGTGACCCGCGGGTCCTTGCGCAGTTTGAAAGACGACCGCCATTCGCGGCGCGCCTTGGGGTTCTGGAGAATGCGCATCAGGCGCTTTTCCGAGTCCTGGTACATGGTGCGGAACTTGAAAGCCCGGAACTCCTTCCCGCCCTTGCCGATCCGCTTGTGGGAATAGAACGCCGGACCGCGGGACGTGGACTTGATGATGACCGCCAGTACGGCCATGACGGGGAGCAGGACCACCATGCCGGCCAAAGACAGCACGATATCGAAAGCGCGCTTGATCAGGAGGTTGGGTACGGAATTGAGGTTGTTCTTGACCTTGATCATGAAGAGCTTTTCCATGAACAGGTAGTGCAGTTCAGAGTTGAAAATGGCCACCCCTTTGATGTCGGGAACGATGATGACGCGCTTCACGTGTTTGTAAATTTCGCTCACCAGGTCGGTCAGCTTTTGCTGGCTGACGGTGGGGTTGGCGATGAAGACCGTTTCCACCCGGAGCAGACTCACAAATTTGTCGAAATTGCGGATCTTCCCGTACACCTTGTAGGCCCGGTCCCGCACCACGACGGAGGTGCCGATTTTTTTCGGGTCATCGTCCAGAAGGCCCAGGATGTGGTAACCGAGATGTTCCTCGTTCGACAGCCCCAGAATGGTCCGGACGGCCTTGTCCCCCGCGCCGATGATCAGGACCGATTCCTTCCAGATCCCGATGCGGTACAGGATTTTTTTCCCGAAATAGCGGATGACCGGGAGGGCGAACACGAGAAAGAACCAGAGGTAGACGAAAACGGAACGGGACACGTTCCCGTACATGTTCCGGACGATCACGGTCAGGACGATGAACGTGACCGCGATGGTGGCCGCCTTGAATATGACCCGGGATTCCTCCCAGAACGGGTAACGGACCATGTACAGTTTTTCAAAGGCCATGACCAGGATCAGCACCACCGGCATCCATCCGATGGAATACATGTAATTGACCGTGAAAAACAGGTTGGGCAGGGTGTAATGGATGATGTAGGTGAAATTCATGAGGGCGTGCAGGTTCATCTGGAAAAAGACGGCCAGAAACAGGCAGACGTAATAAGCCAGAAGGTCCAGGGCCATCAGCGACAGGAACTGGACCACGCTCTTGAACCGGAACCACATGTCGTACCTCGCCGGGGCGCTTGCCATATTATAGAGCGCGGGACGCCGGGAACGCAAATCCGCCGGATAAAAAAACCAGCCCTTGCGTCGCGCAAGGGCTGGTCCGATTGTTGGCGTTAAAATCCGGTTTTACTCGTACATCTGTTCTTCTGATTTGTTGATGCTTTCCAGGACGCTCTGGGCCTTGTTCTTGAGTTCCGGCGGAACTTTCTTGGCCACCGGTTTCCAGGCGTTATTGACCGCTTTCTGGTACTGGTCGTAATCCATGGCGTAGCGTTTCACGTAGCGGTAATAGGTCTTGGAACTGCCGCCCTGGGTTTCCTGGATGTATTCCCAGTAATCGGCCACGTTCATCGCTCCGCTGATATTGACGTTCTTGGACACGGCGGCGATGGTTTCCTCGAAGTAGGCGTCCAGCTCGGTTTCGTCGTTCAGCATGCCGCTCTTGGCCACCGCGAATTCGCGGGTCGCGACCTGCTTGATGAGTTCGGACAACCGCGCGATCTTTTTGGATTCGGCGTCGATCTCGGCCTTTTCCTTGGTGTTGCGCTGGCCTTCCACGGAAAGGAAGATCACCTTGCGGTTCAATTCATCCTTGCCGATTTCCCAGCGGCGGTTCACCCAGACCGGCGTCGGGTCTTCGCTTTTCTGGATCACGTAGATCTTGATCCGTTTCGCTTCCACTTCCTCGGGAACCGGTTCGGGAGCCGGTTTGATTTCGGTCCTCTTGGGTCCGCAGGACACAAGCGTCAGCGCGAACAGCGCCGCAAATGCGAGAAGCCCTAAATTCCTCATATCGAATCCTCCTGTCTATTTCGCTGATTCATTCCAGGGTGAAGATCAGTTCGTTGCCCCGGATCTGTTTCAGGTCGAATTTCTCGAATCCCGGCCTGCCCTCCAGGGCGCTGAAAAGCCGGTCCACCGCTTCCGTCGGGTTGCCGCGGAACTGCAGGCTGTAATCGTAAACCCTGTCGTCCCTCGAGCCGGAGGCGATCCTCATGTTCACCACGCCGTCCAGTTTGGCTACAGCCGAGGCGAACTGGCTGGCATCCCGATAGGACGAAACCCCGGAAAGCCGAACAAAGTAAAATCTACCATTATTCACGTATTTTTTCAAGCCGGCGGCCAGTTCCGGCATGGCTTTCTGGACCGCTTCTTTCATGCTTTTTTTTATGGAAGCGGACAGGGAGACGGAATCGTACTGTTGCCCGCCTTTTTCAATGGAGGCGATGAGGGCCCCGGTGGTGCGGACATAGACCTTGATCGAGACAATGGCATGGCCCTTGGTTCCCTCGTAGCTCACGGCGGGAGACACCTCGGCATAGAGTTCCGCGAACACTTTCTGGGCGAGGAGTAGGCCGATTCCCACGTTACCGGTGGTGGATTCCTGGATCAGGGCCCGCTCGCGGGAAAGTTTTTCCACGGTGTCAACGTCAAAAGTCTGGATATCCAGGGAGGCGAGTTCCCGGTTCAGGTTGTCCACGGCCCATTTGGCGTAGGTCTGCTGTTCGTTGTCCCTTTTGGCCGCGGGATCACCGCTGTTATAAAAAACGAGAAATGTCAGAGCGGATACGTCCACACCGGACAGGTCCGCGGATTCCGGCGAGGCGGAGGAGGGCGAATCGGAAACCGGTGTTTTGACGGCGGTGTCTTCAGGCCGGGCCGGTGTGTCCTGGCCGGCCAACCCCCTGGTTGAAAGATCGTCCTGAAGTTTTTTCAGGTTGACGTAGGCCTGGAGTTTTAAAACCAGGTTTCCGGACGAATCCCGGGAGGTGGAGAGCCACTTTTTTTCCTTGCCGGGTTGGGACTTTTCCCCTTCACCCAGGATGAATTTTCTGGCTGAGACGTAACTCATGTAGGATTCTTCTATGGCGGTCCTGTTTTTCGAGAAGGCGTTTTCTCCGATGGTAAAAATGACCGCCCTGCGGATCAGGTCCACATACGCCGCGTTCCGCGCATCGGCAAAATCGGGGGCCTTGCCTTCCCCGGTAAAATCTTTGATCTCGGGAAGAGCCGGCCCTGAGGCGGCCGGGGAATTGGGGGAGTAATCGTCCAGAGGACGCACCGGCCTGGATCCGCAGGACAGGAGGAATAAAACCGATAAAGCGAAAAGAACCGGCCCTGTTGATCGTTTCATTTCAATGCCCCCATTTTCCCCAAATCTTATCACTCTTTGCCTTTTTTTTCAAGTGCTCCGGTTGAGTCCGATATCCCGGAAAATTCAGGGCGGAATAGCCCTGATTCGGGTGAAAAATTGCGGAATCCGGAGACGCTCATTAAAATACTTCAGATTATAATCTGGAGGTTCTGATAAAATGGCTAAGAAGTACGTTTATTTCTTCGGGGGCAAGAAAGCCGATGGGGACGGCACCCAGAAAAACCTGCTGGGCGGCAAGGGCGCCGGCCTGGCTGAAATGACCAAGATCGGCCTGCCGGTCCCCGGCGGATTCACCATAACGACCGAAGTTTGCGATCAGTATTACAAAAACGGCAAGAAATACCCGGACGGTCTTTCCAAGGAAGTGGACCTCAACATCGCCAAGCTGGAGAAACTGGTGGGTAAGAAGATCGGGGATCCCAAGGACCCTCTGCTGGTGTCCGTCCGCTCGGGGGCTCCCCTGTCCATGCCCGGCATGATGGAAACCATCCTGAACCTGGGCTTGAACGACCTCTCCGTGGAAGGGCTGGCCAAAAAGACCGGGAACCGCCGGTTCGCCCTGGACGCGTACCGCCGCTTCATTATGATGTACGGATCCACGGCCATGGGTATTTCCCGGGAGAAGTTTGACCATGCGTTTGACAAAATTAAGGAAGAAAAAACCCGCCGCCGTCTGAACGTTCCCGCCGGAAAAAAAGTGAACGACACGGAAGTCAACGAAGCGGAGCTGGAAATCCTGGTCCGCGATTTCAAGCAGATCTATAAACAGCATATCGGCAAGGATTTCCCCCAGGACCCCAAGGAACAGCTCTGGGGATCGATCAGCGCCGTATTCAACTCCTGGATGGCCGAGAAAGCCGTGACCTACCGCCGCGTGGAAAACATCAAGGGCGTCGTGGGCACCGCTGTCAACGTCCAGCAGATGGTTTTCGGCAACATGGGCGACGCTTCCGGAACGGGCGTGTGCTTTACGCGGGACCCGAATTCGGGCGAAAACACGTTCTACGGCGACTACCTCATCAACGCCCAGGGCGAGGACGTGGTGGCCGGGATTCGCACCCCCATCAAGCTGTCGGATTTCGAGAAAGCCGATCCCAAGGCCTACAAGCAGCTCGTGGACGTCCGCAAGACGCTCGAGAAGCATTACCAGGACATGCAGGACCTGGAATTCACCGTGGAAGAGGAACGGCTCTACATGCTGCAGTGCCGGACCGGCAAACGCTCGCCCATGGCCGCCTTCCGCATTGCCGTGGACATGGTGAACGAAGGCCTGATTACGAAGCAGCAGGCCGTCCTGAGGATCAAGGACAAGGATATCGAAGGCATATTCTATCCGGTTATTGACCCCACGCAGAAGGATCTCCAGAAGCAGAATTACCTCGTCCAGGGGATCGACGCCGTTCCCGGCGCCGCGACGGGCAAGGTCGTTTTCAGCGCCAAAGACGCCGAAGAATGGTTCTCCCGCGGAGAGAAGGTGATCCTGGTCCGCAAGGAAACCAGCCCCGAGGACGTGGGCGGTATGCACGCCGCGGCGGGGATCCTGACCGCCACCGGCGGAAAGACGTCCCACGCCGCCGTGGTCGCCAGAGGTTGGGGCAAGTGCTGCATCGTGGGCTGCGAAAAGATGAATATCGATTATAACCAGAAGCTCTTTACCGTGGGGTCCATCACGGTCAAGGAAGGCGACGAAATCACCCTGAACGGTTCCACCGGCGAAGTGTTCCGCACCGCCATGAAGCTCGTAAAGCCGGAACCCACCAAGGCCTATTACACCATCATGAAGTGGGCTGACGAGATCCGCAAGATCAAGGTGCGTACCAACGCGGACACGCCCGCCGATTCCGAAAACGCCCGCAAACACGGCGCGGAAGGCATCGGCCTCTGCCGGACCGAGCACATGTTCTTTGAAACCGAGGAACGGATCATGGCGATCCGCGAGATGATCGTGGCGGACAACG
>CAYMRH010000025.1:0-4894 GCA_964392785.1 uncultured Brevinematales bacterium | reverse complement strand
ATCCAGAAAGAGGACTTCAAGGGCATCTTCAAGGCGATGGACGGGCTGCCCGTCACCATCCGCCTGATCGACCCGCCCCTGCACGAATTTGTTCCGCATGACGAGCCCGAGCAGAGAAAACTGGCGGAAAAAGTGGGGCTGCCTTTTGAACAGGTGAAACACCGCATCGAACAACTGCACGAGGCCAACCCCATGCTCGGCCACCGCGGCTGCCGTCTGGCCATTACCTACCCGGAAATCCTGGACATGCAGGTGAGCGCGATCATGGAAGCGGCCTGCGAATGCACCAAGGAAGGCGTTCAGGTGGAACCGGAGATCATGATTCCTCTCGTGATCGACCGGAAGGAACTGTCCATCCTGGAACAGCGGACCCGGAAGGTCGCGGAAGACATCGTGAAGAAAAGCGGCCAGAAGGTCAAATACCTGGTCGGAACCATGATCGAAGTTCCCCGCGCGGCCCTGCTGGCCGACCAGATCGCCGAAGTGGCGGAATTTTTCTCCTTCGGCACCAACGACCTGACCCAGATGACTCTGGGCGTTTCGCGCGACGACGCCGGCAAATTCCTGCCGGATTACGTTGACGAGAAAAAAGCCGGTGTCTTCAACGACGACCCGTTCCAGTCCCTGGACCAGGAAGGCGTGGGCATGCTGGTCAGGATGGGCATCGAGAAAGGCCGCAAGACCAAACCCAACCTGAAAGTGGGGATCTGCGGAGAACACGGCGGGGAAGCCAAATCCGTCAAATTCTGCCACCGCGTCGGGATGAATTACGTGTCCTGTTCGCCGTTCCGGGTGCCGATCGCCCGGCTGGCGGCTGCGCAGGCGGCGTTGGAAGACAAGCCGGCGGGAACAAAGGCCCGGAAAGTTTCCGGTAAATCCGCCCGTAAGACGGTCAAAAAAGCGGCGAAAAAGTCGTCCAAAAAGAAATAGAACGATAGCGGATACCCCCTGATCCGGAAATTGAGAAGGGGAATAATGGGATATAAAAGGCCTTAAGGCCAAGACGAGGGGGTGCCCGAAAGGGCGCCCCCTGTCTATTTTAAAGACGGAGAAGGACGGCGTTTTTATTGACTAACCATATGTGAAAAAACTATAATAACCCTCGAGTTTGAAGGCGGTCACTGGCCGGTTTGGGTCGTTCCCGGACAGCCGCAAACGGGCTTTTCGGGCATCCGGGCCGGTTCCCATACGCCTTCAGGTACTCTGTCAGGACTTGTTCCCCGCGGGAAAGATGAAAATTGTACGGCGAGGACGTCATATTGAATAAGGCAGATTATGCCGGGTGGTCCGACCAGGACTTGGTCCGGGAATACCTGAAAGACCGGAAGGACGAACTGTTTTCCGAGATCTACAAACGGTATAACGGATTGATCTTCCACTATATGCGCAAATTCCTCTACTACTCGCATTATGACGAAATCCGCGAGTTGTTGTCCGAGGTCTTTGTCAAGGTTTATCTGAACATCGCCTCCCTCAAGGATCTCTCCCTTTTCAAAAGCTGGATTTATCAGATCGCGCATAATATCTGCGTCAACTTCATCAAAAACAAGCGTCCTGTCGCGGAACACAGCGAAGAGATCCTGGAAGCCCTTCCCGACAAACAGGTCAATCTTGAAAACAAGGTCCTGGAGGACGAACTGCTGGCTCTGGTCAACTCCAAGATCAACGCCTTCGAGGACGACATCCGCGAAATTCTGGTTTTCAAGTTCTTCAATCACCTGACTTACGAGGAGATCGCCGGCTTGCAGGGCGTTCCCGTGAGGTCCGTCAAATACAAAATGAAGGTCGCGCTCGAAAAGCTGGGCGACAAGCTGAAATCGGCGGGTTTTTTCGATGAATAAAAAACACATTCCCCGGGAACGGGTGCTGAATTATTTCTTTGAGCTGATGAGTCCGGCCGAAGCGGGAGAATTTGAGTCTCATCTGCGGGAGTGTTCCGGCTGCCGCAATGCGCTGGAACGGGTACGGCATACCCGGGAAATGATGGAACGTGAAAAAGCGGCCGTTCAGGGCGTTCCCGACGATTTCCAATCCGTCCTGGCCCGCGCCAGGCGCGAAGCGGCCCAGGTGTCTCCCGTCCGAAAAAACGGTCCGGTCCGGAACCCGTTCGCTGCCTGGTCTTTGGCGATCCGTCTGGCCGCGGCCGGAGCAGTGGCCGCCGTCGTTCTGGGATCCGTCCTGGTGGCGGTACGCCGCGGAACTCTGGATTATCTGTATCTGACCCGCGCCTCGGGCGACGTAAGGGTGAACCACAAGCCGGTCTTTGTGCCCGACCGTTTTATTTACCGCATAGAAATCGGCGGGCCGGTCCGCATCGGCGTCGGGGAGGGCGAGTGCGATTTCCAGGTCAACCGGGACAAGGCGTTCGGTCTCGGGTCTTTGACCGAGGTCCTGGTGCGGGGCGGCCGGGAAATTGTCATGGATTTCATCAAGGGCACGGTGGTCGCCCGGACAGAGGCCTCGCGCAACGGCAAACCCCTGCGCGTGCTGGCAAACTTCAAGAACGCGTTTTTCCGGGTCATTGGCACCAAATTCTATATCCAGACCACAAACCGGTCCCTGGAGTTCGGGGTTCTTGAGGGCAACGTGGAGGGAACGGTTTCCGACAAGGTGTTCCAGATCCGGCCTTCCGAGATCATCCGGATCGGGGAAGATTTCGTGGAAATCCTGACCAACAGGAACCTGGCGGTGGGAATTTTCAGAGGCGTGGACCGGTTCGAGATCCGGCAGGATTTCCGGAACACAAAGCCCATCGTGATCCGGACCGAGCCCGGCGACACCGAGGTGTACTGGAAAAACAACCTCCTGGGCCGCGCTCCCCTGTATTACCTGGGCGACTCCGGCACCCACCGGAGCGTCATGCTTGTGAAAAAGGGTTATATCTCCCGCGAGATTGAAATCGGCCGTTCCGAACGCTATTCGGTTTCCATGAAACAGGAGCGGGAACCCGAGGAAACCTGGAGCGTCCGTTTCCCCAACCGGCGTGTGGTGAATCCCGTCGTGACCGGGGACGGTCACTTGTTGCTGGTGGATGAATCCGGACTTCTGATGAAAATCGGGCCCGGCGCAACCGCCCCGGTCTGGTCGTTTCCGGCCGGTGCCCGGAACAATTCCCAGCCGGTTTTGAGCGGCGGGGCTGTCTATTTCGCCTCTGCGGACGGCCATCTTTACGCTGTCCGGTACGATACGGGCCGGCTGATCTGGAAAACCCGCGTCGGTATTCTGGTCAATTCCAGCCCGCTGGTTTCCAACGGCCGGATCACTGTCTGTTCCATTGACGGCCAACTCACGGTTCTGGAATCAGCCGGCGGGAACGTGGTGGTCAGGAAAAAATTCGAGGACGGGTTCTATTCTTCCCCGTTGATCGCTGAGGGGACGCTGTATCTGGGCGGGATGAACGGCGTATTTTACGCGCTGGACCCGGCTTCGCTGGAAATCCGCTCGAAATACCAGACCGGTGACAGGATTGTGGGTTCCCGACCGCTGGTGCACGGCGGCCGCATCTATTTTGGCAGTAACGACCGCTATCTGTACGCGTTGGACGCTTTGACCGGCAAGCTGGCCTGGAAACGGTACACGGGTGGCGAGATTTTCACCTCCCCCGTTCTGCTGGGAGAAGCCGTGCTGATCGCGACGGTCAAGGGAGACGTGTTCGGAATGGACTTGGTGTCCGGATCTGTCCTTTGGAAACGGCAAACGGATTCGCGGATTCTCCTGGACCCGGCCTTGTCCGGCGGAAAATACGTGTTTTTAGTATCCGAAAGGACCGTTCAGATATTCAACCGCTGGGGCCTGGAGTTCACGAAACACACAACCCCATATGAGATAACGGATTACGCCGTTTCCGGCGACCAATCCGTTTATCTGTGCGGCGCTGACGGACGTATTCGGAATATGAGGTTTGGCATTGATTAGACCCGGGCATCAGGATGGGTGCAAGGCGGCGGATCGAAATATTTTTGGGGATAATTTGAAAACGATTTGTTCCGGTATATAATAGGGTTTGAAAGTTGCATGGCTGAATATGGATCTTGGTTTTGAAGAACGGAAATGATATATTTTCGATAGGAGGAAAATACCATGAAAAAGGCAATTCTGGTCTGTCTGGCCATGGTGGCCGTTCTCCCTGTTGTCCTGTTCTCCCAAGACGCCCCCAAACCGAAGAAACTGGAGAAGATGCCGTTCTTTGTCTATAACGACAAGGGCGACAGGCAAAACCACTTCTTTCCCAGCGGCTGGATGGGCGACGTGGGCGACATTAAAATCAACGATGCCTGGGCCACGGGACCGCAATCCGGTAAAACCTGTATCCAGATCAAGTACACCGGCGAACGCAAGCAGGGCGCCGGCTGGGCCGGGATCTACTGGCAGAATCCGGCGAACAACTGGGGCACGAAACACGGCGGCTTCAACCTGAGCGCGGCCAAGAAAATGGTGTTCTACGCCCGGGGTGAAAAAGGCGGCGAGACCGTGGAATTCAAGGTGGGCGGTATTACGGGCGACTATCCCGATTCCGGCGCCGGCTCTACGGGCAAGATCGAGCTGAAAAAAGCGTGGGAAATGTACACCATCGATCTTTCAAACGAAGACATGTCCTATATGTCCGGCGGGTTCTGCGTGGTCTTCTCCGGCGACGACGCCCCGGAAGGACTGACCCTTTACCTGGACAACATCTATTACACGGACAAAAAATAGCCATTCTCTGATCCGGAATCACCGCCGTGGGGAAATTGTTCCCCACGGCTTTTTTTTGCAGTCCGCTGTTCCCCGATCCCCATCCGCAATAACCACTCCCATCACGAATCCTGCCGACCTCCGTTCGGAGGAGAATAACAGGGTAAAAATAATTTGTCCTTTTCCGCGGGCGGGGTGTCTTACTCATCGGAAGCGATGA
>CAYMRH010000024.1:25479-36211 GCA_964392785.1 uncultured Brevinematales bacterium | reverse complement strand
GCTCAAGCAGTATCAGAAACTGATGGGGCTCGAGAAAGTGGAACTCACGTTCACCGAAGACGCCATAGACGAGATCGTGAAGAAAACCCGCGAACGCAAGACGGGGGCGCGGGGTCTGCGTTCCGTGATCGAGGAAATCATGACGGACATCATGTTCGACGTTCCGTCGCTGACCAACGTGAAACGCTGCATCGTGGACCGGGACGTCGTGACCCAGGGTCGCGAGCCCAAGATCGCCTGACGGGCGGTCGGAAAAAAGACCGGATGTGAAGGACAACATGGCAGAGAAAGAAGCCGAAAAACAGCCCGTTCGCCGGAAGGACCGCCTGCCTCTGATTCCCCTGCGCGGGATCGTGGTGTTTCCGTACATGGTCGTGCCGCTCATCATCGGCCGCAATTCGTCCGTCAAGGCCGTCATGCACGCGTTCGAAAACAACCTGCCGCTGTTTTTGTCGTCGCAGAAAAGCAAGGACGTGGAAAACCCGTCCGAAAACGATATCTACAACACCGGGTGCATTTCCGCCATCCTGGAAGTCATCAACATGCCCAACGGGATGGTCAGGATCCTGGCCGAAGGGATCAAAAGGGCGCGGGCTGTCCGATTTGTCGACGACGCGGGTTTGACCTTCGCGGAAGTCGAGGACTTGAACAGCGTGCGCCGCGGCGGGACGGAACTGGAAGCCCTGATCCGGTCGCTCAAAGACAAGGTGGTGGAATACATCGCCCTGAACCCCAAGATCCCCAAGGAAACCGCCTCCAGCGTGATGGCGATAGACGACCCGGAAAAACTGATCGACGCCGTCATGGCCAACATCCCCTCCCAGGTTCAGGACAAGCAGGTGATCCTGGAGGAAAACGACGTCAATGAGCGCCTGACCAAGACGCTGGCCCTGGTGCACAAGGAGATCGACGTCCTCAAGATCGAGGACGACATCAACAAGCGCGTTCAGGACCGCATGGAAAAAATGCAGAAGAAGTATTTCCTGAACGAGCAGCTCAAGGAGATCCGCAAGGAGCTGGACGAGGGCGAAACCGCGGACGAGGGCGTCCAGGAATTGAAGGAGAAGGCCAAGTCCAAGGACATGCCGGACAGCGTCAGGGAGAAATTCCAGAGCGAGATCGAGCGCCTGGCCAAGATCCCCAACATGTCGCCGGAATACACGGTTTTATACAATTACATCGAATGGCTGGTTGACCTGCCCTGGGGAGTCATCACCCCGGAGAACAAGGACCTGAAAGTCGCCGAGGAGATCCTCGAGAAGGAACACTACGGGCTGGAAGAGGCCAAACAGCGCATCATCGATTTTATCGCCATCCGCCAGTTGAACCCGAAGTCCAAGGGGCCCATCATCTGTTTTGTGGGGCCGCCCGGCACGGGAAAAACGTCCCTGTCCAAATCCATCGCGCACGCGCTGAACAGGAATTTTGTGCGCGTTTCGCTGGGCGGCGTCCGGGACGAGGCGGAAATCCGCGGGCACCGGCGCACGTACGTGGGCGCGCTTCCCGGCAAGATCATTCAGATGATGAAAAAGGCCGGATCCATGAACCCGGTTTTCCTGATGGACGAAATCGACAAGATGAGCACGGATTTCCGGGGCGACCCCAGTTCCGCCCTGCTGGAGGTCCTGGACCCCGAGCAAAATTCCGCGTTCAGCGACCATTACCTGACCGTGGATTTCGACCTGTCCTACACCTTCTTCATTACGACCGCGAACAACATTTACAACATTCCCCTTCCGCTTCGTGACCGCATGGAGATCATCGAGATCCCGGGCTACACCGAATTGGAAAAGAAGGAAATCGCGAAGAAATTCCTGATCCCCAAGCAGAAGGCGGAAAACGGGATGGCCGACCTCCAGATCCGGTTTACGGACGAAGCCATCCTCAATATCGTGCGCTATTACACCAAGGAGGCGGGGGTCCGGAATTTGGAGCGGAACATCGGCAAGGTGATCCGCAAGATCGCCCGGGAGAAGCTGACCAAAAACCTGAATTCGTTCTCGGTCAACCCGAAGAGGATCGAGAAATACCTGGGTGTCCAGAAATTCGACTACACCCGCGCCCAGAAGGAACCCCGCGCCGGAGTGATCGCGGGGCTGGCCTGGACGGAGAACGGCGGGGACGTTCTTTATATCGAAAGTTCCATCTTCAAGGGAAAGGGAGACCTGGTCCTGACCGGCCAACTGGGCGAAGTCATGCAGGAATCCGCCAAGATCGCGTTTTCCTACGCCAAGGCCATCGGGGAGCAATACGGCATCGACCCGAAGAAATTCCAGGAAAACGACCTGCACATTCACGTTCCCGAGGGCGCCATCCCCAAGGACGGTCCTTCCGCGGGCGTGACCATGATCAGTTCGATCATATCCACTTTTTCGGACAAAAAAGCCAGGAATGACTTCGCCATGACGGGAGAAATCACGCTCAAAGGCGACGTTCTTCCCATCGGCGGCCTTCGGGAAAAACTCCTGGCGTCCAAGCGGGGGGGGATTTTCAGCGTGATCCTGCCCAGAAAGAACGAAAAAGACGTCAAGGAGATGTCCGAGCAGATCACGAACGACCTGACCATCAGTTACGTGGAGCGGATCGAGGAAGTCCTGTCACGGGTCCTGATCGCTTCCGACCAGTCCGGTCCGCCCGCCGGTCCGGGTTTTCCGGCCTGATTTTCCCGAATCGGGGGCCGGGGCGTCGAAAATACTTGACAAATCCCGAAATTGTGTAAAAATATCTTTGAACAAAGAGAAGGGCTATTCAAGGAGGACGGTATGCAAAGGGCCTTGATCGCAGGGGCAACGCTGATGGTTGTTTTGTCTTCTGCGAGCCTTTTCGGAGCCCATAATATTACGGAGGACGCCGTTGGATCCATCGGTCCCGAAGGGATTTCCGAGCTGATGGAAGCGGCCAAGTCTCTCGCTCCCGAGGATGACGAGATCCGGATCAAGGCCATCAAGCGTTTGGGCGAACTCAAGGCGAAGGAAGCCACCGATGCCCTTATTGAAGTCATGGAAACCCGCCGTTCCACGTCCGGCGGCCGGGAAATCTACAACTGGCGGCTGAAAGTCGTGGCCGCGAAAGCCCTGGCGGAAATCAACGATCCCCGTTCCGTGTTTTATCTGGCCAGCATGCTCCGCAAAGACAACGATATTACCGTCAAGCGGGCGGCCGCCCAGGCCCTGGGCCTGATGGGCGAAACCGCGCGCCGGCGCGGCGTACTGGACGTCATGCACTCCCAGCTGGATTTGACCAGGGACAACGCCTTGGTATCCGACATCTGCGAAGCGCTGGGCAAGATCGGAGACAAGTCCTCCTTTGTCTATCTTCTGCGGGTGACGCAGGGTCCCTACCTGAACTACGTGAAGGAAACCGCGCAGAAGGGGATCGCGAAAACGAAATGGGACAAACCCTCCGTTTTCGAAACCGAAACCGCGACCAACGAAAGTTCCGTATCCAAATACAACAAGTAACCGCCGGGGCGTCCGGCAGCCCGGAACGGGACGAAGCCTGCAGAAACACCCGCCGCGAGGGTTTTCCGCAGGCTTTCGTTTTTTAATACGCGTCTTTCGGGAACCGAACTGGCAAATAAAAAAAACCGGCGGGGATTTGATCCCCGCGAAGGCGGATCCATGCCGAAGACCGACGAACTCAGCCGCCAGCTGGATTCCATCCAGAAAAACCTGATCCAGAAAAAACGCTATGACGTGGCCATTGAGGACCTGCTGAAACTCCGGAATGATCACACCGAATCCGACCAGGTCCTGTATTATCTGGGCGTCTGTTACGCGAATACGGGCTACGCCCGGAAAGCTGTGGAACATCTGGAGTTTATCGCCAAATCAGAAGAGCTCTCCATTCTCCAGCTGATCCAGGTGAACATGGTGCTGGGGTATTCCTACACAAGCCTGGAAGATTTCTACAACGCGGAGAAATGCTTCCATGAAGTCATCGAAATCAATCCGCAGAGCTCCATGGCCCATTCGGCCCTGGGGTACGTGTATTATCTGACCAAAAAATACGACCTGGCCATCCAGAATTTCAAGACCGCCATTGAGTTGGACCCCAACAACGCGAGCGCGCGGAACAACCTGGGTTATACCTACGCTGAAGTCGGGATCAATCTGACCGAGGCCGTGGTGGAATGCCGGAAAGCCGTGGCGCTTTCACCCGAATCGGCCGCGTATCGGGACAGTTTGGGGTGGGTTCTCTATACCCAGGGTCATTACGCCGAGGCGGCCCGCGAGCTCCAGGAAGCGCTCCGATATGCCTGCGCCCAGCCGGAAATTCTGAACGAGCACCTGACATTGGCCATCAAGAAAAGGGATCAGGGGAAAAATTAGTTGCCAGCCGGCAGTTGCCAGTTGTTAGCTCAGGTCTGACTGCGGTTGATTCTTATCCGGGATTATACCCCGGTCTGACTTCTTCAATCACTGGAAACTGACAACTGACAACTGATAACTGACAAATGATAACCGATAACCGGCAACTCAATTGCCTTCTCCTTGCGGTTTTACCGGTGTGTCCTTAAAATATTCCGTGAATTTTACGGGTGGTTTGGAGTTTCTATGAAAACTTTCCTGGTGTTGGCGGTCTTGGCCGTTGTGTTCCTGACCGGATGTTCCCGGAACGTGGTTCCGGAGAGCGAGTTGGCGAAATTGTCGCCCCAGAAAGTCCTGAACCTGGGGGCCGAAAGATATGCCGCTTACGACTACGACGGAGCGGTTTATTACTACGAGGCGGTGGAAAAAAATTTCACGCAGCCTACGGACGAGCAATTGAACGCGAGGGCCTGGGCCCGTTACGAGATCGGCTTTATCCGGAACCAGCAGGGGCGTAAAGCCGAGGCCGTGAAGAGTTTTGAACAGGTGCTGGCCATGCAGAATCCTTCCGCGGCGCCCAAGATCCTGGCCAGGCAGATGCTGGACAGGATCCGCAGTAAAAAGTAGAACCGGGGAGTCCTTTTTTGGCCACCCGGAAAATTTCCCTTCTCCGCCGTATCGGTTATCTTCTGGAATACGCCGTTGTCGCGCCCCTGGCGTTTCTTCTGTCTCTTGTCCCGTGGCCGTTGATCCCGGTCCTGAGCCGTTTTTTCGGCTGGTTTCTGTTTCATTTTGACCGCCGCGACCGCGAGGTGGCCTACCGGAATTTCCCGGTCATTTATTCCGACAACCCCCCTTCGCGCCCGGAACAGGACGCCCTTCTCCGGGAGGTTTTCCGAGGCGTGGCGCGTGTCGGGCTGGAACTTCTGAAAATTCGGGATCTGCGCGCGGACAATTACGCGAAATTCTGCCGGATGGAAGGCTACGAAAACGTGGACAAAGCCCTGGCCAAGGGAAAAGGGCTCATTGTGATCACGGCCCACTTGGGCAACTGGGAATTTCTGGGCAGCCTGCCGGCGAAAATGGGCCGGAACGTTGTGGCTATCATCAACCGCCAGTTCAATCCCTATACCGACCGGTGGATCAAGGACATTCGGGAGAACAAAGGCAAACTCCGCAATCTGTACAACGAGATTGGGGACCTGACAAAAATCATCAAGCATCTCCGGTCCGGCGGGATCGTGGCGATCGTGGCGGACCAGACGTATTATTTCAAACCCATCTTTGTCCCGTTTTTCGGCAGAACGGCCGCCACCGCCGACGGACCGGCGCGGTTGCACCTGAAATTCGGAGCCCCCATCATCATGGCGTTCGGTATCCGGCAGCCGGACGGGAAGTACGTCCTGACATACGAGGAACCCAAAGAATTCGAGCCGACCGGGAACATGGAAGAGGACTGCAAAACGGTCATGACCTGGGTGAACGCCCAGTTCGAGCGGATGATCCTCCGGCACCCGGATCAGTGGTTTTCTCTATTGCACGGCCGCTGGGACCGGAACAGGCCGGAGGATTTCAACGACCAGGAAGACCAACCGTATTGAGGCGCCGGTAGGCGTGCGGCCTGCGCAACATTTGTTTTCAGGTATGAGAAAACGGAAAAATATTTATCATGTGCCGCTTCATCAATTATTCCAAGCTTGTTGTTTTCAGCTTTTTGTCTTGTGATTGGGAATCGCTTGAGCAGGCACTCATAGCCCGGCCGTGGGGGCCGGGCTATCGGGTGGATGACGATAACTGTTAAAGGCGCTTCCAAAAACCCCGCACCATTTTGTCTGATCACGCCGGAGAAGATGACGAAATGGCGCGGGGCTACCCGTTTCGCGTACCGCAAGGGCACCTGACGGCCATAGGGCCTGTTTATGAAGCTTTTTCTGTCTTGGGCATTCGGAAAAGGTGGTTTTTGGAACTGCCCTTAAGCCAAAACGGATTAAACAGAACCGATGATTGCTGGATATGCTTGTCAATGATCGACGGGCATTGACTCGGGCGTCACATCGTGAAGTCGCGTCCCAGGTAGATGCGCCGGGCTTCCTTGTGCCGGATCAGTTCGCCAGAAGTGCCGCTGACCAGGATCTTTCCCTCGTGGATGATGTAGGCGCGGTCCGTAATTTTCAGCGTTTCCCGCACGTTGTGGTCGGTGATGAGGATTCCCAGTCCCCGCTCGCGGTTCAGGTGAAGGATGATTTTCTGGATATCGGCAATGGCAATGGGGTCGATTCCCGTAAAGGGCTCGTCCAGAAGAAGGAAACTGGGCCGGATGGCGAGGATCCGGGCTACTTCCGTGCGGCGCTTTTCACCGCCGGAGAGCGTGTAGGCCATCTGCTTCCGGATTTTTTCCAGACCCAGTTCGCGGATCAGGGAGTCCGTGATGGATTCGATTTCGTCTTTTTCGTTTCCCTGGAGTTCCAGGACGGTCCGGATATTGTCCTCGACGGACAGCTTGCGGAAAATGGACATTTCCTGGGGCAGGTAGCCGATCCCCATCCGGGCCCGCCGGAACATGGGGTAAGCCGCGATGTCTTCGCCGTCCAGAAGGACTTCGCCTTCGTTCGGTTTGACCAGTCCGACCATCATGTAAAACGTGGTGGTCTTGCCCGCTCCGTTGGGCCCCAACAGGCCCACGATCTCGCCCTTGTTGACGTGGAAACTGACACCGTTCACGACACGGCGGCGGCCGTACACTTTGACCAGTTCGTCCGCCACGATGCCTTTCTTGATGTAACGCTTGACGTCTTCGCTTTGCTGGATCCTCATTCTATCACGCCCTAGTGGGTCAGTTCGATCAGCGAGAAGATGGTGTTTTTCAGCTCTTTGCGTTCCAGGACCATGTCCACGAAGCCGTGCTCCATCTGGAATTCCGAGCGCTGGAACCCGGGCGGGAGTTTCTGCCGGATGGTCTGTTCGATGACGCGGGCCCCGGCAAACCCGATGAGGGCGCCCTTTTCGGCCAGGATGAAATCCCCCAACATGGCGTAGGACGCCGTGACACCGCCCGTCGTGGGATTGGTCAGGACGGAGATATACAGACCGCCGGCATCTGAAAAGACCTTCAGGGCGGCGGAGGTTTTGGCCATCTGCATGAGGGACAGGATGCCTTCGTGCATCCGGGCGCCTCCGGACGCGCTGACAATGATGAGCGGGCGCCTGTTGCGGGTGGCCGCCTCAACGGCCAGAGTGACTTTTTCGCCTACAACAGAACCCATGCTGCCGCCCTGGAAACTGAAATCCATGACCGCGATTTCCACGGGGCATCCGTTTAAAAGCCCCGATCCGGTGATTACGGCCTCCCGCAAACCCGTCTTGTCCATGGACCGTTTCAGGCGGTCGGAGTACTGGGATTCCCCGTCGTGAAAATGAAGGGGGTCAATGGAAACGTATTCCGCCGCGGTTTCCGCGAAGGACCCAGGGTCCAGAAGACTCTGGATGCGCTCATGGGCGGATAACTTGTCGTGAAAACCGCAATGAGGGCAGACGTGGAGGTTTTCTTCCCAGTCCTTGTTGTAGATAATGTTGGTGCACTCGTGGCACTTGCGCCACAACCCCTCGTTCAGCTGGAGGTTTTCGCTTTTCTTGACGTTGTATTTCGGTTTCAAGAACCAGGCCATCTGTACCTCTTGATGATGATAGTCAAAATACCGGCGGTCATGCGACGCGGGCTTACCGGGCTTCCCGGAAAACTTTTACGGGTTTTTTATGCTGTTCATAGCGGTCCAGGACGTCCAGGGCCTTGGACAACTGGTTGTCGAACTCCGTGTCGGTGGCCATCGGCATGGTTTTTTCGTCCTGTTTCATCTTGATCAGCCAGGACAGGGATTTTGTCCCGACCTTGAAACCCTGATCGGCCAGGGTTTTGCGGAATTCCTCCGTCTGGCGGGTGTCGGGTTTGGCGTTTTTTGCGAGGAATTCTTTCACGAAATTGGTGCCCTGGATTTTGACCATGGCGGTCCGCTCTTCCTCGGAAAGCGTTTCGTACCACATTTTTTCCTCGATGTTGGGCACGATGCCTTTTTTGTCTATGGAATCTCCCGAGGGGGTGAAATATTTTGCCACGGTGTACTTGATAATGGAGCCGTCGTCCTGGAAGGTGTAGGTTTTCTGCACGCTCCCCTTGCCGAAACTCTTCATGCCCACCAGTACGGCGCGGCCGGTGTCGCGCATGGCGCCGGCAAAAATTTCGCTCGCGCTCGCGCTGCCCTGGTTAATGAGAATGACCATGGGCAGGTTGGCCGGAACGAAGGTGGTTTCCCGGGTGGCGTAGAAATCCGAGTTGTTCTCGGGCAGGCGCCCGCGGGTGTACACGATCAGGCCCTCTGACAGGAAATCGTCCGCCACGTTCACGACCACATTCAGGAGGCCGCCGGGGTTGTTGCGCAGGTCCACGATCAGTCCGTCGGGTTTTTCCTTCAGGGCCGCCTGGAGCTTGCTGCGGAACTCGTCGGCCGTCGGCATGGAGAATTCCAGGATCTTGATAAACGCGTATTTTTTCCTGTTATGCTCGATCCGGTCCGTGCGGATGGTCCGGAGTTTGATTTCCTCGCGGGTGATGGTGATCTTGAAGGGGTCCGTGATTCCGTCGCGGGACAGCGTGATGGTGACGCGTGTTCCGGGACGGCCGCGCATCTGGTCCACGGCCTGCTTGACCGTGATGCCTTTGGTGGTCTTCCCCTCGATCTCGATGATCCGGTCCCCCGGTTTGATGCCGGCACGCCAGGCGGGTGTGTCTTCCATGGGGGAAATGACCGTGAGCCAACTGTCGCGGATGTCGATCTGGATGCCCAGTCCTCCGAAACTGCCGGTCATGTCAATGCTGAATTCCTTGGAAATGGCAGGGTCCATGAAGGTGGTGTAAGGGTCGTTGACGCTTTCCATCATTCCGCGGATCGCGCCGTAGATGAGTTTCTTGGCGGTGGTCTGGGTTTTATCGTAGAATTCCCGCTTGAGGATGTTGTAGGTTTCCTTGAACATGGGGAAGAAGCGGAAATAGTTCTCGTCCTCGGGATTGATGTAACCTTCCAGGGCGTTGGTGGAGTTCGTGTCCGCGAACAGGGGATTGCCCGTGAAAAAAACGCGGCTGACGGTTAAAAGGGTCAACCCGAAGGCGAAACCGGCGATAAATACGATCAGAATCGTCATTTTTCTGGAGTTTTTCATCATATGGTTCCCGTCCTGTCCGGCCGCTCGAGGCATGCCGGTTCTGAATCCATATTATAGGACAGAACGCCTTTCTCGACAACAAATATTCCGTTATCCCGGGGCCTTTTTCGGGCCTGACCCGCTTAAAGATTTGATAAAACGGGGTTTCTCCCTTAAAATAACTGACTCTACCCCGATTCCCTCAGGAGGAAACAAATGAAGAAGATCGGTTTTACGGCGCTGGGCATCGTTTTCTGCCTGTCATTTCTGGCCGGCTGTTCCAAAGACGGTGTCACGGTCGCCACTTTCAAGGACGGCAAGAAGACACGGACCGTCAAGGTGCGCGACGTTAAAGAAGAGCTCTTGCAATACGTCAACTATAACCCTGTCATAGTCGGTGACGCGGAATGGCATTCCGACTATATTTTCAGCCGCCATATCGCCCTGGAGATCGCCTACCTGGAAGAAATGGCGAAGGGACTGACCAACCAGCCCGCTTATCAGGAGATCTTCGACAGCCAGTACCAGAAGCAGTCGATGGTCCTCCTCTACCGCAAGGGGCAGGAAATTCTGAACGCGCAGGCCAAAAACGCGAAGTACGACGTGGTCAAGGCGTCCCACATCCTTCTCATGACCAGCCGCCAGACCAACGTGAACGGCCAGTACAAGGAACTGTCTGATTCCCAGTTTGCCCGTCTGACAGCCGACCGGGAAAAGCAGGCCGCGGGCATCATCGAAAGCCTGAAGGCCGCGCCGAAGTTTGACAGCGAATTCAGCAACGTGGCCACCGCCCGATCCGAAGACGGCGGCAGCGCGTCTTTCGGCGGGGACGTGGGGTATTTCACCCGCGGACTCATGGTGAAGGAATTCGAGGACGCGGCGTTCGGCGCCACCAACAAGGGCCTCGTGGCCAACCCGGTTAAAACGGCTTACGGGTATCACGTGATCAACGTGACCGCGACGCCCCGGCAGGCCACCATGAACGAGATCCGGAAGCTGGCCGGCAAGCAGAACTACCAGCGTCTGGAACCCTACTTCCGGAGTTCTTTCTACAAGTCCAACCGCGAGCAGAACGTGAAGGAACTGTATTCGGTCAATCTTTCCAACAAGACGGTCTCGGTGGACGGCCAGACGTTCAGGCCGACCAACGCGGTCATCAACAACAACAGGCGCGAAATCCTGGCGATGCCGGATACCGCCGCGCTGATCACGGTTTACGGCAAAACCTT
>CAYMRH010000024.1:14757-25469 GCA_964392785.1 uncultured Brevinematales bacterium | reverse complement strand
CTGGAAGGAAGTCAAGGCGATCTTTGAAATCATGATTCCGGGATTCGTGAAGGAAATGAGCGTGTCCGGTTTCAGCGAACAGATGGAGAACCTCAAGAACTTCGTCCAGTTTGTGGAGCTGGCCCGCCAGAAAGGATACGAGAAAGACGGCAAGTATCTGGCCGAAATGAAAAAAACGGCCGTCGACGTCCGGAAAACCATAGCCGCCCAGATGTTCCAGAGGGATTTCATGCAGCAGGTCAAGGACCGGATAACCGACGCCGCGGTCCGGAAACATTTCCAGGACAACCGCGGGACCTACACCAAGGACTTGAACGGCAAACGCGTGGAGATGAGTTTCGCGGAAGCGGAGCGCAGCGCCCGGGACGACCTGGAAAAGAAAATCACGCAGGACCTGTACAAGGAATGGTCCGAAAACGCGAAGAAAACCTATCAGGTCCAGTATTCCAAAAGCGGTTTGAAGGCGCTGGAAACGCTGGAACGGGCCCAGATCCGTCAGGTCCAGAAGCGCATGGAGGAACAGCAGAAAAAGGCGGAACGCGACCGCAAGAAACAGCCCAAAGCGGCGGGTGAAACCGATGTTCCTTCGGGACCCGGGGAGACAGAGCAGAATTGAGCCCGATTAAAACCGATTGACAGCCGCAACCGAGTTCCTCACGGAAACGCGATTTTGCCCAGGCGGACCGTGAGGCGCTCGGTTGTTTTTTTGATGGCACTGTAAACAAAAGAAAAAAAGGAGAAATACGAACACTCATGGAACAACTTTCTAAAATGAAAAGAAATGAGGTCTGGAAACTGGTCGAAACGGAGGGCGAAATAGCCGTTTCGGAGGTCCAGGCGCATTTTGACGCCCGGTCCCGGAGCCGGAGAAAAATGCTGAACCGCCTGATCGCCGATTTTGCGGCCGAAGGTCTTGTGACCATTGATCCGGATACCCGGATGATCCGGGTTATTGAGCGGAAAAAGAAGGGGGCGTTTCGCGGTCCGGCCGCGGTCGCTCCCGGGGTTACCGGTCAAGCGGGAACGGGCGGGAAGAAGTCCGTGGTTCACAACCGCGGCGGGGACCGGGGCGGGAGGCGGGAAAAAGAAATCCTTCCCATGGACGATTTTGAGAAAATCATCGAGAAGCACAAAATCCGCGTCGAATTTCCGTCTTCCGTCATGAGGGAGGCGGAATCCGCCGAGGAAGAAATTCCCCAGGCGGAAATTGCCCGCCGGCAGGATCTGCGAAACCGGCTGATCGTCACCATAGACGGCGCGGACGCCAAGGACCTGGATGACGCCGTGTCCGTGGAAAGGTCCGGCGACGGATGGAAACTGGGCGTGCATATCGCCGACGTGTCCTATTACGTGCCCAAAGGTTCCAAACTGGACGGCGAAGCCGTCAAACGGGGCAACAGTTTTTATTTCATCAACAAGGTCGTTCCGATGTTCCCGAAGATCCTGTCCAACGGGATCTGCAGCCTGAATCCGCAGGAAGACCGCCTGACGCTCTCCGTCCACATGACCATCGGTCCGGACGGCGGAGTGAAGGAATACGAAATCCGCGAATCCGTCATTCACACCCGGTACCGCCTGACTTACGATCACGTCCAGAACCTGCTGGACGGAAAAACGGCCACGGAAGACCGGGAGCTTATGGACACTCTGCGGGAAATGCACGCCCTGTTCCGGGTCCTGAACGCCAGGCGCGTCCGGGACGGCAGCATTGATTTCAATTTCCGGGAGCAGAAATGTTCCCTGGACGAAAACGACGAACCGGTCAAGCTCTGGCTCAAGGACCGGCAGGATTCCGAAAGGATTATCGAGGAATTTATGCTGATCGCCAACCAGACCGTGGCGAAATTCCTGTCCGGAAAAGGCGTGTCCATATACCGGATCCACGGAGAGCCCGAATCCGAGAAACTGCAGGCCTTTACCCGTCTGGTGCTGCGCCTGGGGCACAAGGTGCGGGGGCTGCCCGTCCCGGACGCGCAGGAAATGCAGCGCATCCTGAAGGAAGTGGAGGACAAACCGCACAAGGAACTGGTGAACCAGATCCTTCTGCGGTCCATGCAGCAGGCGCGTTACGACACGTCCAACATCGGCCACTTCGGCCTGGGTTTCGAATACTATACGCATTACACGTCCCCCATCCGTCGGTATGCCGACCTGGTGGTCCACCGGCTCATCAAGAACTTCCTTTCGGGCCGGGAGCAGGGGCGCGCGGAACGCACGCAGTATTTCGAGCAGGAACTGAACCGGATTGCGGACCATATCTCCGCGCAGGAACGCGTTGCCATGGTCGCGGAGCGGGATTTCTATAAAATCAAGGCCATCCGTTTCATGCGCGGGCGGGAGGGCCAGGTTTACGATGGTCTCATTACCGGCGTGACGGATTTCGGGATTTTCACGCAGATCCGCGTTTTTGGCGTGGAAGGCCTGACGCGGTTTCAGGACCTGCCGGACGACTACTACGAGTTCGATATGGCGAATTACCGCGCCGTGGGCCGCAAGATCAGGAAGTCCTACACCATGGGAGATCCGGTCAAAGTCCGGGTCAAACGGGTGAACGTGGCCCGGGGTTTTATGGACTTGTTGATCCTGTCCGAAGGGGACGATGAGATCCAGAATTATCTGAAAACGCATTGAGGTGCCTATGCCCGGAAAAGGAGCGGAACCCACTTACCTGGTGACCCCGGAACAGGCGGGGTTGGATATCCTGTACACCCTGATGATGGCGGACGGCCGCGGCACGGACGGGGAATACGAGCACATCCGGAATTATCTCAGGACCGAATTCGCCGGACAGGGTGCCCTCTTCAACGACCGTCACAGCCTGTATTCCGAATCGAATTTTACCAGGGAATACGCCTACCTGAAAACCCTCAAAGCCGACGAACTGCAATCGCGCTTCCGGCGGGCCGTCCGGTATTTTCACGACTGGATGAAAGACCATCCCGGAGGGGAAAAGATCCGCAAGAATCTGCTGACGTTCGCGCTGGACATCATTTGCGACGACGGGTCCTACACCGACGGGGAGCGGGCGTGTTTCGAGATCATGGAAAAGGAGTGGGGCGTGAACATCCGGTCCGGCCTGACCTGCCGGATGAAGGACGCTTAACAGGGCCGTTCCAGCCGCCGCAGAAATTCGGATTTCCATTCCCCCTCGCGCCATTCTCCTTCCGGCGTCGAGTCCCAGACTATGCCGCCCCCCACGCCCATTTCTCCGGTGTGGTCGGGCTTCAGGAGCAGCGTCCGGATGGGGATATTGAAAAACAGTTCCCCGTCCGGCATGATGCATCCGATGGCGCCCGTGTAGATCCTGCGCGGCTCCGGCTCCAACTGCCGGATCAGCTGCATGGCGCGGATTTTGGGCGCGCCCGTCACGGACCCCGAGGGAAACAGGGAACGGAATATGTCCCGGACGGAGAGGCCCGGGGAAACGCGGGCCGTGACCGTGGACGTCATCTGGAAACAGGTGCGGTATCTTGCGACCTCGAACAGCCGCGGCACGCGAACATCCCGGCCAATGCGTCCGAGGTCGTTCCGCAGCAGGTCAGTAATCATCACGTTCTCCGCCCGGTTTTTTTCATCTCTCCGGAACCGGGATTTCTGACGGATATCGTCCAGAAGTCCGGAGGACCCCCGCGGCCAGGTACCCTTCATGGGTTTGGTGACGATCCGGGCGCCTGTTTTTTTCATAAACATTTCTGGAGAAAGCGAGAGGACCGAAAATTCGGGAGTCCGGATGAAAGCGGGATAAGGCACTGGCTGCTCGCGGTACAGCATCCGGTACAGGCTTTCGGGTGTTCCCGACCAGCGGAATTTCCTTTTCAGGCAATAGGTGATCTGGTAAACCTCACCGCGGGCGATATGGTCGCGGATCGCTTCAATGGCCGTGTCGTATGATTCGCGGGCCATGTTGTTGGAGAGACCGTGAACGGCTGCCTGTCCGTCCGGTGCCGGACGCCGTTTGCCCGTCAATCCAGTCCGGCCCGGAGACCGGTAACAACCCATCATGAAGAGCGGAAAACCGTCCGGTTCGGGGGCGGCGCTCCTCAGGCGCTCTTCGAAACCGTATCCGGCCTCGTAGGAGAGAAAACCCGCGACCGCCAATCCTTCCGAAAGCGCCTTTTCAACGGCCCGGAAGCATTCCGGAAGTCCGTCCAGTGATTGGCAGGAAATGATCCGGACGGGGTCGGTAAAAGTCCGGGGTCTGCGTTCAAATTCCAGAACCACGTCCATAAGGCATCCTTTCGGGTCTGGATGCCCCCTGATTTCCGGAGGGCTGTTGCATAACCCGGTCTGCTGATTTTCGCCTGCGTTCAGATAGTGCCGTGGCTGCATTTCAGGACGAGCCTGAACACTTCGACTGATAACAATTTCCAGCCGAAACGATTATGTGCCGCGGCCGGGGATTCCCGTTTTTTTACTGTCTGTGGAATGTCTGGTTTTCGGTCGGGAACGCTCCGCTTTTGACTTCGGAAACGAACTCCGAAACCGCTTTCAGGACGGCTCCGTGCAGGTCCGCGTATTTTTTATTATGACGGAAGTCCGCATCCTTCTGGAGTCCCAGCATATCGGTGACCACAAGCACCTGGCCGTCCGTTCCGTTGCCGGCGCCTATGCCGATTGTCGGCACCGAAACGGTTTCCGTGACGGCGCGGGCGGATTCCGCGGCGGTCCCTTCGACCACGATGGCGAACGCGCCCGCCTTCTCGATGGCGCGTGCGTCCTCCAGGAGGATTTTCAGGTCCTCTTCAGTTCGTCCCGCGATCCGGTGGCCGTCTTTATGGACCGACTGCGGTTTCAAACCGATGTGTCCCATGACGGGAATGCCGATGTCCGTCATGGCGCGCACGGTCCCGGCCAGATTCGCGCCGCCCTCCAGTTTCACCGCGTTCGCCCCGCTTTCCTTCAGGACACGGCCGGCGTTCCGGACGCTTTCGTCCGGATGGACTCCGTAACTGAGGAAGGGCAGGTCGGCCACCACGAAGGCGTTTGGAGCGCCCGCGCGTACGGCGGACGCATGGTAAATCAGCTGATCCAGGGTCACCGGCAGGGTCGTGGGATAACCGCGGTAAACCATGCCGAGTGAATCGCCCACCAGGATCATGTCCACGCCGGCTTCCGACAGGATCCGGGCCGTCAGGTAATCGTACGCCGTCAGCATGGCGATTTTTTCCCGGCCCTTCATGGCCCTGAGTTTCTGGACAGACATGTCTGGCTCCGGTTGCGGATTCCCGAATTTGTGTTTCAACGGCCATCATTATAAAGAGCGGATTCGCGGGAATCAATAGAAGGAGCCGGATGAATTCCGCATGATCCCCGTTTTTAACGGAGAGTTTGATGGACGGCAGGATTTGCCAGAAAAGGGCAACCGGCTTTAAGATATGTCGATCGATGGAAGACAGGGGTCAGAATCCTATGGGTTTTCACGTTCCTCAGGCTGACGATCTCCCCCCGGAACCGGGGGCGGAAGGCCGGATCGATTTCCCGGTCACATTTGACCTGAAAGTCATCATGAACATGGCGGGCACTCTTGAGGACAACCGGAGCCGTCTGCAGGGGATCCTGGACGCGCTGGGGATCCCTTTCGCCGAATGGCGCACGCGTTTCAGTTCCAACAGGAATTACGTGAGCTTTTCCGTCACGATCACGCTTTCGGACCGGGCCCTTATGGATCGTTTGTACGGGGAATTGAAAAAGGACGCCGCCGTCCGGTTTGCCTTTTAAATTCCGGCGTCGGATCAGAACCGGGAAACCAGCCCCTCCAGCGATTCCGCCACGGACTGGTTGCGGGAAATCATTTCGGCCAGTTCCTGGCGGATCCCGTCCAGTTCTCCGTTCATGCGGATCTGTTTTTCCGTCAGGCCGATCACGCTCTCGGCTTTTTCCTTCATGACCGTGATGGAGGACAGGATTTCCTGGCCTCCGCCGGCCTGCTCTTCTCCCGCTATGCGCACTTCCTCGGAAATGATGCGGAGGTTCTCGATTTTCTCAACCGCGTTTTTGGCCGAAACGGTTTCCTTCTCCATGGCCGTCAGAACGTCCCGGTTGATGTCCGTCGTCTTGCGCGTATCGGCCAGAATGCTCCGGAAACTGTCCATCGTTTTCGCGGACAGTTCCACGATATTGCGTACCCGTTCACGGATCTCCTTGACGAATTCTTCTATCACGCCGGCGTTTCTGGACGATTCCTCCGAGAGCTGGCGGACTTCCCGCGCCACGATGGCGAAGCCGCGGCCCGCGTCTCCGGCATGGGCCGCCTCAATGGCGGCGTTCATGGCGAGCATGTTGGTCTGTTCCGCAATGGCGGCGATGATTTTCAGAACTTCCCCGATCCGCTTGCTGGAGGCCTCCGTCTCCTTCACGGCCACCACCACGTCCGTCACGGCCGCGCCGCCGTTTTCGGCGGTTTTCAGGAGGCCGCCCGCGATTTCGTTGGCCCGGCGGGCCGTGTCCCGGACGGATCCGGTGGAACGGCCCATGTCCTCGATCAGGCGGGAACTTTCCGTGACGAACTCGGCCTGGCGGCCGATGCTTCGGGAGACGGCTTCCACGGACCGGATCAGCTGGATGACGGCGGCCGCGGATGTTTCGATTTTTTCGAATTCGTCGCGCGTTTCGGATCCGATCTTCCGTCCGGAGTCGATCAGTTCGCCGATGGTAGTCGAGAGCCGTTCGGAAGTCCGGGTCAGCTGTCCGCTGGATTCCAGAACGCTTTTGGTGATGTCGCGGAGGGCCGCGGAGAGTTCGTCGCTCTGCTTCTGGCGTTCCAGGCGCAAAGCGGTCTGGTCGGCGACCATGCGGTTAAACCGGCGGGCCAGCAGAGCGCAGATGCCCGTGACCAGGAGCATCACCAGGGCTTTCAGGACTTCGTCATCCTGCATGATGATCAGGGTATAACCGAAACTGTTCCGGAAGAGATTGCCGCCGGTTTTCAGGATATCCAGACGCAGCTGGGCGTAAAAGGAGAGGAAGACGTAGGATACGGCGGCATAAGCGCCCGTCAGGATGACGGAAGCCGGAGAATTCCGGAATACGGTGATGACCAGGAAAACGAAATAAAAGAATACCGGCGCGCCCGTAATAAGTAGGATCTGGTTGTTGTAACCCGCGTTCGCGAAACTGACAATATTCACGAGAGTGATGTCCGTCAGGGGCAGGACCCATTTCATCCAGTCCCGGTAATCCTTGCGTCCGGTCAGCCTCAGGACCCACAGCGAGATGGCCACCGCAATTCCCACGCTGCCCATGTTGGTGAGAAAAGAGAGATCCAGCAGGGCTTTGACCAGGCCGATTTCCCCGACGCGGTTGAAGAAAACGAAAAGCGCGAACACGAACACCACGGCCAGCGTGACCAGACGGACTATCGCGATGGTCCGTTCGCCCTGGATACGGGTCTGGATGATGTATTCGTTTTCCGGAAGGCGGGTTTGGGTTCCGTTCGGAGGTGCCGGCATTTCCTTTTTCATGGGCGCTGGCCGCCTTGGCCGGGAAACGGACCCTTCAGTTGCAATGCGGGTGGCATAACGGATCATCCTTGTGGTATTTTGACGTTTCGGGCTGGAAGACGGGGTGGGTCACCCCGAGCGTTTTCAGGTCCTCCCGCAATTGCTCGAAAAGCCATTCGATCCCGTCCAGGGTGATCCCGTCCCTCAGGACGATATGCGCGGAAAAATGGACCTCCCGGGAGGACGGGCGCGTGAGGTGAATGTCGTGGATGCTGATCACGTCATTCCGCGACAGGATGGCTTTTTCGATCTGTTCAAGATGACGCGGTGTCGCGTCCAGAAGGCTGAACAGGGACACCTTGAAGACCTTGAGGCATTCCGTCACGATGAACAGGGCGAACAGGAGGGAAATGACCGGGTCGATCATGGGGATTTTGAGGTAATGGATCAGGACGCCTCCCAGCACGACTCCCAGGGACAGCCCGGCATCGCCCACCAGGTGGAGATACGCCGCCCGGAGGTTCTGGTCATCGCCGTCCTCGGGGCAGTGCGGATGACCGGCGTGTGCGTGTGCGGAGCCGTTGCGCTTTCTGAGGAGAAAGGCCGAAAACGCGTTCACGGCAAAAGCCCCGCCGGCCACGATCATCATGGGCAAACCGCTCACGGGTTGGGGTTTCAGGAGCCGCAGGACGGATTCGTAGGAAACGTAAAGCATTCCCAGGATCAGGATGAGGGAATTCACGAAACCGCCCAGCATTTCGGCGCGGACGTAGCCGTAGGACATTTTCCGGGACGCCTTGCGTTTGCCGGCCACGAGCGCGGCCAGGGCGATCCCGAGCGTCAAAACGTCTCCCAGATTGTGGGCGGCGTCTGCGATCAGGGCCATGGAATTGGCCGCCAGGCCGAAACCGAGCTCGGCGGCCACAACCGCGGCGTTCAGAACAATGACGAAAATCATTCGCGCTGACATGGCGTATCCCGGACGGAAATTGATGAATTCAAACGGTCCGATTATAATAATAATCCATTTCCCGGGAGGACGCAAGAATTCCCGCGCACGGGGGAAGTATGAAAAGGGCGATCTTCAGCGTTTACAAAAAAGACGGCTTGGAGGCCTTCGCGGCTTACCTGGCCGGAAAGGGGTACGAAATCGTTTCCACGGGCGGGACCTACCGTTACCTGAAGGAAAAAGGCGTGCCCGTGACGGAAGTGAGCGCCGTCACCGGATTTCCCGAAGTGCTGGACGGCCGTGTGAAAACCCTGCATCCGGCCGTCCACGCCGGAATCCTGGCCATGCGCGATCACAAGAGCCACATGGACCAGATCGCGGCGCAGAATTTCGCGCCCGTCGATTTCGTGGTGGTTAATCTTTATCCGTTCGAGGAAACGATATCAAAAACGCAGGTGTCCGCGGAAGAGATCATCGAGCAGATCGACATCGGCGGTGTGACGCTGATCCGCGCCGCGGCCAAGAACCACCGGGACGTGACCGTGGTGGTGGATAACGCCGACTGCGAACGGATCCGGGTCGAGATGGACCGCGAAGGCCGCGTTTCGGAAAAACTCCGCACCGAACTGGCCGCCAAGGCGTTCGGCCATACCGCCTGTTACGACGGGCTGATCGCCCAGCATTTCCTCAGGGCGGCGGGAATCAAATTCCCGTCCGAATACGCCGTGCCCCTGAAACTCAGGCAGACCCTGCGTTACGGGGAGAACCCCCATCAGCTCGCGGGCCTGTATCGGAATTTTACCGACAAAAACATTTCCACCCTGAACGGCGCCGTGATCTGGGGCAAGGAAATGAGCTACAATAATTACCTGGACGCGGACGCGTGTCTGGACATCGTGCGGGAGTTTGCCGTGGCCGGATCGGATTCCGCGCCCTTCTGCGCGATCGTCAAACACACGAATCCCTGCGGGGCGGCCGTCGGTTCCACGCTCGCGGAGGCGTTTGATCGGGCCAAGGCCGGCGACCCGGCGTCCGCATACGGCGGGATTGTGGGATTCAGCCGGATACTGGACAAGGACACGGCGCAGAAACTCCTGGAAACTTTTTTTGAGATCATCCTCGCGCCGGGATACGAACCGGAAGCCCTGTCGCTTTTAAAAACCAAGAAGAACCTGCGCATCCTGGATTTGTCCGCGTCAGGATCGCCCGCCGGCGCGCCGGCCGGCGTACCGGCGGCAGACTGGTCCAAGAAGGACATGAATTACCGGCGGATCGAGGGCGGCATGCTGGTCCAGGACTGGGACACCACGGGCCTTTTGCTGGAGAAATGGGACGCGGTTACGGAACGCAAACCTTCAGTTGAGGAAAGCCGCGACCTGAAATTCGCCTGGAAGATCGCCAAATACGTAAAATCCAACGCCATTGTTTACGTGAAAAACGAGCAAGTGATCGGCGTGGGAGCGGGTCAGATGTCCCGTGTGGATTCCGCCCGCATCGGGATCGTCAAGGCCGAAGAATTCGGATTTGACGTGAAAGGGTCCGTTCTGGCCTCCGACGCGTTTTTCCCCTTCCGTGACACGGTGGACAACGCGGCCAAAGCCGGTGTGACGGCCATTGTGCAGCCGGGCGGGTCGGTGAAAGACGACGAGTCGATTGCCGCGGCCAATGAGAATCACATCGCCATGGTGTTCACGGGGATCCGTCATTTCCGGCATTAGCAGCAAGGAACTCCGATGTCCCTCATCAATCCGTCTTCCGTCAATGCGATGATGTTCGGCGCGATCAGCGCCGTATCGCTGCCCATCGGTTCGCTGATCGGGATCTGGACAAAACCCTCGCGCCGGATCATCTCGGCCATCATGTCATTCGGGGCGGGAGCGCTGATCGCGGCGATCGCGTTCGAGCTGGTGAATCCGGCTCTGGGACGCCGAGAGGCGGGATTTTTGCCGCTTGCGCTCGGTCTCGTGATCGGGAGCGTGGTTTTCGTCCTGTTGTCCCGGGCCCTGGACTCTCAGGGCGGCTTCCTGAGAAAACGGTCCACACTGCTCGTGCGCCTGAAAAGCTCGAAAAAAGAACGGGTCAAGAAAATCGTTGAACGGCTGAGCCGGGTGGATTTCATGCGTTCCCTGCCCGCGGACCTGATGACGGCCGTCATCCCCTCCATTAACGTCCACAGTTTCCCGAAGGGAACAGTGGTCTTCGCCCAGGACAATTTCGGAGACGCGATGTACATCATCGAGAAAGGCAAGGTCCGCATCGAGTGGACGGACTCCGGCGGGGGCAGGGAAACGGTGGCCGTGCTGGGGCCAAACGGCGGCGGCAAG
>CAYMRH010000024.1:941-14747 GCA_964392785.1 uncultured Brevinematales bacterium | reverse complement strand
GGGCCAAACGAAACCTTCGGCGAGATGGCCATTCTCTGGAACGCCCGCCGGACGGCCACCGCAATCGCGGAGACGGACGTCATCACCTGGGAGATCCTCAAGGAGGATTTTGACCGTCTCATGGAGGCCAGCCCGGAAATGAGGTTGGCCGTGACCGCTTTGGCCGAAGTCCGAAAGAGCGCGAACAATCTGCCCGTATTACCCCTCACTGAACGCGAATGGGAAGAAAAAGCCCTGAAAAACATGGACGAGGAAAACTACCGCCCGACAGAGGCGGAACTGAAAATCGCCGCGAAAGGCGCGGGCGGCGGGGCTCCGTTCGCCATCTGGCTCGGGATCTTCCTGGACGGAATACCGGAGTCGCTGGTGATCGGCGCGAGCATGGTCGGAACGACCATCAGTCCGGCCCTGATTGCGGGGCTGTTCGTGGCCAACCTGCCGGAGTCGCTGTCCAGCTCCACGCTCATGAAACAGTCCGGGACCCCGGCCTGGAAAATCTTCGGGATGTGGCTGTCCCTGGTGTTCGCTGTGGCCATTGGCGCGTTCTTCGGGAACCTGTTGGGAGGGGTCCTGTCACCAACGGCCCATTCGGTCTTTGAAGGCCTGGCGGCCGGGGCCATGCTGGCCATGGCCGCCCAGACCATGCTGCCCGAGGCCTACGAACAGAATACGGGCACGGTGGGACTGTTTACGGTACTGGGATTTGTCGCGACTGTGTTTTTCCACACCCTCTCGCCGCACGCCTGACGGATTGATCGTCCCGCAGCGGCTGGGATTATAGCCCGCTTCAGCGAACCAGCCAGTTTACTATCAGGGCCGAAAGAGGCACGTAGATGGTTTCAGAAACGATTCCCGCCGCGGCTTCCTTCCAGGTGTAACGGGGCCCCACGGCTTCGCCGATTTCACCCGTGACCAGCATGACCCACCAGAGCAGGGCGTACAGCAGCCAGTTCAAATTCAGGCAATGGCGGCTGAAATAAAACAGCAGGACAAACACCGCGGCCGTTCCGAGCTTGGAAATCAGGATACCCAGAAAGAACAGGAGCGGCGATTTTTCCACCGGAGGTTTCAATCCCGCCGTGATCGTAAAGAGACTGTAGATCAGAAACGGCGTGAAAAAGATCACGATCAGGACCAGAAAAACAGCCAGTATCAGATTTCCCATAAGGGCCTCCTTGACCGCGCATATGATAAGATATTTTTTTCCGTCTGACAACTGAACAGGCGCTTGATCCCGTTCAGCGGTATAAATTGCCGAGAATGCCTCCTCTTCCTATAATGAACAAATCTTGCTGAGTGGGGTAGAGGTATGCCGCGCAGAAATGATGTCAAGAAAGTCCTGATCATCGGGTCCGGGCCGATCGTGATCGGGCAGGCTTGTGAATTCGACTATTCCGGGACCCAGGCCTGCAAGGCCCTGCGGAAACTCGGTTACGAGATCGTGCTGGTCAATTCCAATCCGGCCACCATCATGACCGATCCCGGAATGGCGGACCGCACCTACATCGAGCCCCTGAACGCCGAAACAATCGAGAAAATCATCGAGAAGGAAAAACCCGACGCGCTGCTGCCCAACCTGGGCGGTCAGACGGGATTGAATCTGTCCTCCGAACTCAATAAAAAAGGCATTCTCAAAAAGCACGGTGTCCGGATCATCGGCGTGGATGCGGACGCCATTGAACGCGGAGAGGACCGCATCATCTTCAAGGATACGATGGCCAAACTCGGGATCGACATGCCGAAAAGCGAAGCGGTTTATTCGCTGGAAGAAGCGGAGAAAGCGGTCGAAAAGCTCGGTTTCCCGGTCGTCATCCGCCCGGCCTACACCATGGGAGGGACCGGCGGGGGCCTGGTCTACAATATCGAGGAGTTCCGTACCGTTGTCCGCCGCGGTCTGCAGGCCAGCCTGGTGGGGCAGGTCCTGATCGAGGAATCGGTTCTGGGCTGGGAGGAGCTGGAGCTGGAAGTGGTCCGGGACAGCAAAAACAGGATGATCACGGTCTGTTTTATCGAAAACGTGGACGCGATGGGCGTCCATACGGGGGATTCCTATTGCACCGCCCCCATGCTGACCATTGCCCCGGAGCTTCAGAAAAAGCTTCAGGAGTATTCCTACAAGATTGTCGAGGCGATCCAGGTGATCGGCGGGACGAACATCCAGTTCGCCCATGATCCCAAATCGGGCCGCGTGGTCATCATCGAGATCAATCCGCGCACGTCCCGGTCCTCGGCGCTCGCGTCCAAGGCCACCGGGTTTCCGATCGCGCTCGTGTCCGCCAAGCTCGCAGCCGGTCTGACGCTGGACGAGATCCCCTACTGGCGGGACGGCACGCTGGACCGATACACCCCGTCCGGCGATTATGTGGTGGTCAAATTCGCGCGGTGGGGATTCGAGAAGTTCAAGAATTCCCTGGACCGCCTCGGGACGCAGATGCGGGCCGTGGGCGAGGTGATGAGCATCGGGAAGACCTACAAGGAGGCATTTCACAAAGCCATCCGTTCTCTGGAAAACGGGCGTTACGGGCTGGGTTTTGTGAAAAATTTCCATCAGCTCTCCCTGGCCGATCTCCTGGAGAAATTGACCTATCCCACCAGCGAACGGCAGTTTATCCTGTACGAAGCGCTGCGCAAAAGCGCGGACACTGAAGAACTGTACCGGAAAACCCATATCAAGCCCTTTTTCATCCGGCAGATGAAGGAACTGGTCGAATTGGAGGAAGAGATCCTGAAATTCAAGGGCCGGAAACTGCCCGACGAACTTCTGACCCGCGCGAAAAAAGACGGGTTCGCGGACCGTTACCTGTCAAAAATCCTGGGAGTACCCGAGAAGGACATCCGGCGACAGCGCGCGGCGATCGGCGTCGTGGAGGTGTGGGAGGCCGTCCCGGTCAGCGGCGTAGAGAACGCGGCCTATTATTTTTCCACTTATAACGGACGCGACCTGAACAAGACCACGGACAAACCAAAAGTCATGATCCTGGGCGGCGGCCCCAACCGGATCGGGCAGGGGATCGAATTCGACTACTGCTGCGTCCACGCCGCGTTTGCCCTGAAGGAAATGGGCTACGAGACGATCATGGTGAACTGCAACCCCGAAACGGTGTCCACGGACTACGACACCTCCGACAAGCTCTACTTCGAACCGCTCACCGTCGAGGACGTGCTGAGCATCTACGAAAAAGAAAAACCCCTGGGCGTGATCGTGACGTTCGGCGGCCAGACGCCGCTGAATATCGCCACGCAACTGGCTGAAGCGGGCGTGAAGATCCTGGGGACGTCTCCCAAAACCATCGAACTGGCCGAAGACCGCGAGCTCTTCGCGAAAATGATGAAAAAAATGGGCATTCCGATGCCGGACCACGGCATGGCTTCGAACGTCAACGACGCGCTGACCGTGGCCGGCCGGATCGGCTATCCCGTGATGGTTCGGCCATCGTTCGTTCTGGGCGGCCGGGGCATGGAAGTGGTGTACGACGAGAAGGCGCTGCGCCAGTACGTGGCGGCGGCGGTGGACGTGACGCCGGAACGCCCGATCCTGATCGACAAATTCCTGGAGAACGCCACGGAAGCGGAATCGGACGCCCTGTCCGACGGGACGCAGGTGTTCGTCCCGGCCGTGATGGAGCACATCGAGCAGGCCGGTATCCATTCCGGGGATTCGGCCTGCAGCATTCCCCCGGTGAGCCTGCCCGAACACCAGATCCGGTTGATCGAGGAATATACGGAAAAAATTGCCCGCGAGTTGAACGTGGTCGGTTTGATGAACATGCAGTACGCCATCGCGAACGACCGGGTGTACGTCCTGGAAGCCAATCCGCGCGCGTCCCGTACGGTCCCTCTGGTTTCCAAGGTCTGCAACGTCCAGATGGCCCGGATCGCCACGCAGCTCATGATGGGAAAAAAGATTCAGGACATGGGCCTGAAGAAAAAAACAGTGCCGTACCATGGGGTCAAGGAATCGGTGTTCCCGTTCAACATGTTCCCGGAAGTGGATCCTGTCCTGGGTCCCGAGATGCGTTCCACGGGAGAAGTACTGGGACTGGCGGATTCGTTCGGGCTGGCCTTCTTCAAGGCTCAGGAGGCCACCCAGCAGGTTCTTCCCGTCGGGGGGACCGTCCTGATCAGCGTTTCGGACCGGGACAAAAAGCCCGTTCTTGAGGCGGCCCGGCAGTTCGCGTCCATCGGATTCCGGATCCTGGCAACGGAAGGCACGGCCCGCTTCCTGAACGATCACGGCGTGAAAAGCGATATGATCTTCAAGATTGACGAAGGGCGGCCGGATATCATCGACGCGATCAAGAACAGGGAGATCCAGCTGATCGTGAACACCCCGGTGGGACGGGAGAGCCAGAAAGACGATTCCTACATCCGGAAATCTGCCATCGCCTACAAGATACCCTATATCACCACCGTGTCAGCGGCGTTGGCCACGGCTCAGGGAATAGGCGGGTTCCAGAAGGCGGGGGGTACGACCGTCCGGTCGCTGCAGGACTATCACCTGTCGATCCGTTAGAGCGTCCGGACAATCTCTATTTCCGCTCCAGGTGCACGACCGTTTCCACGTGGTATGTCTGCGGGAACATGTCAACGGGGCGGCAGGACAGGACCCGATAGGGTCCCGAAATGAATTCTTTCAGGTCCCGGGCCAGGGATTCCGGAAAACAGGAAACATAGATGACGGTCCCGGGGCGCGCGGCGATCAGGGCCTTCACCACGCCGTCTTCGCATCCCGATCGGGGCGGGTCCAGGATCACGGTCCGGAATTCTCCGGGAGGGATTTCCGACAGAACGCCAGCGGCGTCCCCGGCAATGAAGTTCGCGTTTTGGATTCCGTTCAGGGCCGCGTTGGCGGCCGCGCTTTTGACGGCTTCCAGGTTGTTCTCGATCCCCAGGGCCTGTCGGCATTTCCGCGCGGCGGGCAGTGTGAAAAAACCCGTTCCGCAATACAGGTCCAGGATGTTCCCGTCCGGGTTTGCGGGAACCATGCCCATGACCAGGTCCAGAAGGATCCGGGCCTGGCGGACGTTTGTCTGGAAAAAACCGTTGTGGGGAATCCTGTATTCCATTGTTCCGATTTTCTCGATCAAGTCCGGCCTGCCGGCGATCAGATGGTAATCCCGATACCCGGAGGCCCCCACGCCCGCCACCGCGCGGATTTCCTTCATGATCCGGGCGGCCGCGCGGTTCACCTCTCCTGACATCCGGCTCACAAAAAACGCGACACCGGCCGTACCGTCTTCCGCGCCGCGGATATGGACCTGCAGGACGCTTTCAGGCAACGGAATTTTCCGGAGGGACTCGAAAACCTTGCGGCAGGTTTCCGTCACCTGGAGGCAACGGTCCAGATGGATGGTCCGGTCGGAATTTTCCTGCATGAAGACCAGCCGTCCCCGGCGGTTCAAAAAAGACATCTTGTTGCGGCATTTGTCAGGCACGGGCATCCCGATCACGTCACCGACCGGGATATCCTGGCCGGTCCGCCGGGCCAGCGCGTCGGTCAGGATCTTTTTTTTCCATTCCAGCTGCCGCGAATAGCGCGCCTGCAGCCACTGGCAGCCGCCGCAACCCAGGTCAAAAGCGGCGCAGCGGGTGGCGACGCGGTCGGGAGACGGAACCAGCACATCCAGAAGTTCGGCATCCGCGTGGGACCGGACAGAGCGGCGGACGCGCGCCCGGACCGTGTCTCCGGGAATGGCGCGAGGGATCGCGACCGTCACGCCTTTGGAAAAGGCCAGACCTTCGCCGGAACGACCGATGCCGGTCACCGGCAATTCCAGAATTTCTTCCGTCCGGCTTTTCCGCGGGTCCCGGCGGGAACGGGAGGGGTCCTGCTTTTTCATGACGACTCCGTGAAATGCCGTGCGATCACCACGCCGTTCACGCCGGCCTGCATAAGGCCGCGGGTTATGCCCGCTCCGTCTCCGGCCACGAACAGGCCGGAAATGCTGGACTGGAAATCCGGCCCGGTCTGGACGCGGCTGGAGTAGAATTTCACTTCCACGCCGTAGAGCAGCGTTTCATGGGATGCGACGCCGGGCACGATCGTGTCCAGCGCCTCGATCATTTCCTTGATGTCCAGGAGGATCCGGTAAGGGATGACCAGGCCCAGGTCCCCGGGCTGCGCGTCTTCGAGCGTGGGCTGAACGTTGTTGCGCAGGAGCCGTTCCGGCGTGGTCCGGCGGCCGCGGCGGAAATCGCCGTATCTCTGGACTATGATCCTGTTCCCGGCCAGCAGATTTCCCAGTCCCGCGACATATTTTCCGTACTCGATCGGGTTCCGGAACGGTTTGGTGAAGTAATTGGACACCAGCACGGCAAAATTCGTGTTGGGACTGCGGCGGCCGGCCGCCGGCGACTGACGGGATGAATCCCCGGTTCCGGCATTGTAACTATGACCGTTTACCACGGCCAGACCGCCGGCGATGCTGGTCAGCCCGTGCGTGTCGTAGTGTTCCACAGAAACCACCCCGGACGGGTTCTGGCAGAAGGTGCGCACCTTGTCCTCGAAGGTGGGGGTGTAATAAATGAATTTGCCCTCGTAGAGGTTCCGGTTCACGACATCCATGACCTCGTTGCGGACTTCCAGCCGGACACCGATGTCCACCGGTCCGATGTCCGTGGCGATGCCGTATTGGGACGCGATGCGGCTGAGCCAGTCGGAACCTTCGCGTCCAACGGCTATGACCACGCGTTTGGCCAGATATTCCCTGTCCGCGATCACGCCGCGGATTCTTCCGTCCTCCACGATCAGGTCCTTGACGGGGTTCCGGAAAGACAGGGTCACTCCGCGTAGGAGGAGTTCGGCTTCCAGTTTCCGGTAAATTTCGCCGCTCTGGTCCGTTCCAAGATGCCGGATGGGGCAGTCCACCAGGCGCAGGTTGGACCGGATGGCTTTCATGCGGATCTGTTCGATCGTTTCGTTGGTTTCCGATCCGTAAACCTTTTGGTCCGCACCGAAGGAGAGGTAGATACCGTCCACGTACCGGATGAGTTCCTGCGTGCGTTCTGATCCGATGATGGCCGGCAGATCCCCGCCCACGTCGGGGGAGAGCGAGAGTTTGCCGTCGCTGTAGGCGCCGGCTCCGGCGAAACCCGTCGTGATGTTGCAGGGGTCGCAGTTGGCGCATTCACCGGTTTTGCGTTTGGGGCAGACGCGTTCCCCGATCGGGCGTCCCTTTTCGAGGATCAGGATTTTCAGTTCCGGGGATATCCGCGTCAGTTCCAGCGCGGTGAAGATGCCCGCCGGACCGGCGCCGACAATGACAACGTCGAAATCTGCCATGCGTTCCTCGCGTAATGACGGCCTGCACCATTATAATGGGGGCATATTCAATATAGCAATTCCGTTTCTTCCGGAGAGAACGGGTGTCCCGTGCGCCGATTTGCCACCCCGGGTCGGGCGGTTTATAATACGAAAGCGGGGCCGGCGCTCGGACGGCCCGGGGGAGGAGGCGCGGATGACCGTGATCGACGCCATTCAAAACAGGAGAGCGTACCGATCTTTGGACCCTGCGGAGATCGCCCGGGAAACGGCGGATCACCTGGCGACCTGCGCGGGATTGGCGCCCTCCTGCTTCAACAAACAACCCTGGCGGTTTGTGTTTGTCCGGTCCCCCGAATCGCTCCGTGCCCTTCGGGACGCGATCAACAAGGGCAACGAGTGGACTTTTGCCTCTTCGCTCATAGCGGCCCTGTATACCAGGACGGACCTGGACTGCGTGGTGAAAGAGAGGGAATACGCCCTGTTTGACACGGGTATGGCCGCGGCGTTCTTCATCCTGCGCGCCACGGAACTGGGGCTGGTGGCGCACCCGATCGCCGGATTCGACGAAGCCAAGGCCCGCGATATTCTGGGCATACCGCCCGAGTATCGATTGATCACGTTGATTAACGTGGGCCGGCATTCGTCGGTTCCGTCTCCGGTTTTAAGCGAAAAGCAGCTCGTTGACGAAGGGAAGAGGCCGGAGCGTCTTCCGCTGGAGAAATTCGTGTCCTATGACCGATACGAAGTGGCCGGAGGTGGAAACTGATGGAACGCATGATGAAGCTGGCTGTCGCCGCGGCGGTGATCCTGCCCGCCATACTGGCCGTTGGCGGGTGCACCCGGAAGAAATACGAACCCAAAGTCCAGGACGGACTGACGGTTTACCAGGATGGGAATAAATACGGGTATGCCGGGAGGATGGGCGGAACCAACATCCGGCTGGAAGCGCGTTATGACTTTGCCTGGCCGTTTTCGGAGGGGTTGGCCGTCGTGGAAGTGAACAGGAAACAGGGGTATATCAACCAGAGCGGAGAATTCGTGATTGCCGCCCAGTTTGATCGCGCCTATGAATTTTCTGACGGCTTGGCCCGCGTACGCCGCATGGACGGTCGCTACGGTTTCATCAACAAACAGGGAGGGAATGAAACCGGTTTCGAATACGACGATGCGACGGATTTCCGGAACGGAGTGGCAAGGGTCCGGATCAGCAACCGCATTGGAAGGATAGATAAACGCGGCCGTTTTGTTGAAACAGAAAAAGACGACACCTTCCGCTACCGGCCGCTGAACTACTGAAGCGGCGGTGCTGAAAAGAAAGGCCCGAAGAAAACAGCCACCTAAGGGACTTGAACCCTTAACCTGCTGATTACAAATCAGCTGCTCTACCAATTGAGCTAAAGTGGCAAAACACACGAGGTGTTTTGTGCCGCGCGGCCATGGATGGCGGAAGCGCGGCATACCCGCCGAGGTGTTTTGTGCAGCGCAGGCAGGCTGAAGGTCCCGAGCGTTAGCGAGGGAAAGCCGTTAAGCGCTGCCCACTTGCCCACGAGGGGCAACGTACTGGCCGGCCAGGATGGCGAAAGGCCAGTACTTCCCCCAAGCGGGAAGCGGTCAGTTCTGGCCGCAAGCGCGGCATACCCGCCGAGGTGTTTTGTGCCGGCCGAAAGCTTCTCATCACCGGCGATAACACATCCTGTGATCGCCGGTGCCTTCAGCGTCCTGCTTCCGGCCATGAGGCTTTCGGCACCGGAGTTTACACCGATGGTTCGGCTTCGCTCACCACATCGGCCTGCCGAGGTGCCATCCTGGTTTCGGCCGAAAGCCAGTCATCCATGACGCTTTCGGCACCTTCGCCCTCGTGGCTTCGGCCGGCCAACCGCGCGAGCATGATGCCCGATTCATGATCGGCGGGCTGCATATTTTAAGGGGTCAGGATGACTTCGTCAAATGAGCGGAATTTTCGGATGAGGACCGTCATGAGGATCGTGATAACCGTGCTCCTGACGGCGCTCGTTGCGGCCTGCGGGCAGAAAACAGCGGTCATAAAAGCCGAAGGAAAGGTTCCTTCCTATAACTTCGGCTACGCGCCGTATGATGCCGTAACCGGAGTGGACCGTCAGCTTTACAATTATCTTTTCAACATCCTTCGCAACAAGATGCTTTATTATGCGCAAAAAACCTTTCCCGTATTACCGGAACCCGTCGGGCTGGTTCTGGAATTGCAGGGTCCGGGAACCGGGGAATTCGAGCAGATCATGCAAAGGGCCGTCCGGCGGGGGTGGACGGTTTTTGAAACGGACGTGCTGGCCATTCCGGCGGACGATATTGAAAAAATGAACGCCGGATGGCTGAAGGAGCCGGCAGTCCGGACGCCCAAAACCAGTTTCTCAGTTCGAGAGGACGGTTCCGGAGCCGTGGTGTTCGTCCGCTACTGGATGCTCCAGTACTGGAATTACAATTTTATTTACCATCTCCGGAAAACCACGAACTGGACCGTAGTGCGGACGGAAACGCTCCAATAATAACAGCAGGGAAGGGGTTTCGGGAGCGCCGGGAGGAACTTTTTATTAAACGCGGATGGGAATCTCTGGAACGGGAACTCGGAGAGAGAGGGATTCGAACCCTCGACACCGTTTCCGGTGTAACACCTTAGCAGGGTGCCCCGTTCGACCACTCCGGCATCTCTCCATCAGTCACTGTCGGGACCGTAATTTTAATGAAAACCCTCCGAAAAATCAATAAACGCCCCTTCTCGCGGGCATCAGCGGACCCAGTTGACCTTGACCCGGGCGTGAAGGATCGCCCGGTATTCGGAAGCGAACGCCTCCAGCAATTGGTCCGCTAAAGGGCCGGGGGCAATGCCCAGCTCCTCGAGGCAGGAGACGGGCACGGGCGCTCCGGTTTTCCTGATGTTCAGGGCGAAATGGATCAGCGTCGAGACCGGGCTGGCCGTGGCGATGGAAACGGAGAGTTTCCGCCCTTCGAAAAAAAGGTCGTCGCCGCCGCGGGTGACAGAGAGCTTTTTGAGATGACTGTTGATCAGGTCGGCCGCGGTCGCGGATAGCAGTCTTTGCAGACAGACTGTTCCCGCCAGGTCCATTCCGAAAATCTCCACGATGAAATTCAGCATCCGGTCGGACGATATGGCTTCGCGCGCCCGCACGTCCTCAAGATCCACCATTTCGGACAGTTTGACGTCCACGGGGCCTTCGAAAGACACGGTGCTGTCTCCGGCTATTCCGAAGTTGCGGTAGGCAAAATGGGATGACAGTTGGGTCCCGTCGTACTTCAGGTCCCGGTCCAGTCTCTTGACGGTCATGCGAACCCCCGGCGGTTGATTTTGCGGAAAGTATCAAGATAGGAATTCCCGGACAGGGCGCGCATGAGACGGCGGCAGGATTCGCATCGGCCGCACATGCGCCTGCGGCCGTGATAGCAGCTCCAGATCAGGTCCAAACGGGCGCCGCAGGACAATCCCCGCTCCACGATCCGGGTTTTGGTCATGTCGGCGGTATAACTGACCGCGCGGGGACGGGAGAGGGTGGAGTATTCGAACGCCCGGTTGGCGCGGTTCAGGAATTCCTGCGTATTGTCGGGGAATGTTTCCCCTTCTTCCGCGTTGAAACCCGTGACGATCAGAGACGCGCCGGTGCTTTCCGCGAACGCGGCGGCGATATTCAAAAAAAGCCCGTTCCGGTTCGGCACCCAGACGGCCTGGGCCGTTTTGGCCGCGTAATCGGCGTCGTGAAAGCGCTCCGGATCAAAGTCCGGAATGGATGCGCCGGCGAGTCCGGATTTCATTTTTTTCAGGAAGGGCAGGGATGTTTTGACGGCGCGGACGCCGGAGCGTGCGGCAACCGCGCGTGCCGCGGCCCATTCCCGCCCGGCGGATTCCTGGCCGTAATCGAAAAAGAGGGCCAGGCGGATATCCGTCTCTTGCGCGGCCAGCGCGAAGTTGACAACGGAATCCAGTCCGCCGGATAATAAGACGATCGATCGGTCACGCATGGGAAATCATCCTGTTTCTTGAAATTTTAACATTTTATGATAGAATCCTCAATAATTGGTTTCGACGCCCCGGCTTTTGAGTTATCCAATCCGGAATTCCGATGAAGAAAGGGTTATGATGAAAGGTGCGGTTTTCTGCCTGGTCGCTATGGCGCTCATATCGACGCCGGTTTATCCCGCGGAGGATGATCCGAAAGTCCGCGAGTTTTACGAGCGGGTTGTCCGGATCGCCAAACAGTCCGTGGGAATGACGAGCGTGCCGTCCGTGGGAGGCAAAAGGTTTGCGAGCGACTGTATCGGTTTTGTCCGCTATGTTTATTACCGGGCGGGATTTGATCTGGTGCAGGCATACGGGCAGGGCCGGGGTGGCGTGAGTTCTCTCTACGACGGGCTGGCGGAACGCAAGTTTGTCTATTCCGCCCAGACATCCTCGCCGGGAGACATGATCTTTTTCGACAACACCTACGACGTGAACCGGAACGGCATCTGGGACGATCCCTTGAGCCACATCGGCATCATCAGCGGAACAGGCCGGCATAAAACCCTGTTCTACATTCATTTCGGGAATAAGGGCGTGGAGGAACGCCGGATCAACCTGGTCTATCCCAATACACACGCATTCAGGCAAAAGGACGGAAAGCTCTACATCATCAATTCCTATCTGCGCCGCAACCGGGGCGAGGGTTATGAAAAAAAGGAATACGTGGCGTCTTCTTTCTACCGCGCGTTCGCACATATCCGCTTTAAGGTGAGGGAGTGAGAATTGTACTCGTCGGAAATTGAACTGTTTCCGAAAACACTATTTTATCCAATCCTGAAAATCTTTTTCGATTGCGTTATCATTCATCAGGGATTGGAATTGAATATTATCAGACACCTAAAACAATATTTTCTGCTTGCCGTATACTTCTAGCCGCATATAACTTGCAGCATTCATCTTGTTAACACATATAAAAAACTGAAATAATTAAACAACTTTTACCAACCACAATAGAATTAGATGGCAAGAGACATGTGGTTTTATTTTCTTGTTGATTATTCTTAAATGTTCAATTAAAATATTTTTCGGAGTAAGCCATTGGATAACTATAGGTTTATCGATCTTTTTGCCGGTATAGGCGGCTTTCGGATCGCACTTGAAAAGCTGGGCTGTAAATGCGTGTTTTCATCTGATTGGGACAAATATTCGCAAATAACATATGAGGCCAATTTCCATGAAAAACCGGCAGGTGATATACATAAAGTTGAAGCGGCTGATATTCCCGATTTCGATATATTATGCGCGGGTTTTCCGTGTCAACCTTTCAGCATAGCAGGTGTTTCAAAAAAGATCAGCCTTGGCAGAAAACACGGTTTTGCTGATAAAAAACAGGGAAATCTTTTCTTTGAAATTGTTAGAATTTTAGGAGCTAAACGACCGAAAGCTTTTATTCTTGAAAATGTAAAGAACCTGGTTAATCATGATAAGAAAAGGACCTTTCAGATTATTCGCCAAACCCTGACAGAACAACTGGGTTATACGGTGTATCACAAAGTGATTGATGCCAAAGGGGTTGTACCCCAACATCGTGAGAGAATATTTATTGTCGGTTTTGCCGAGCCGATATGCTATGACTTTCCCGTATTACCGAAAAATGGTCCGTTATTGGGGTCAATTTTAGAAAATAATGTTGATAGGAAGTATACACTTTCAAGTCATCTGTGGAAATATCTTCAAAATTATGCCAAAAAGCACGCCGCCATGGGTAACGGATTCGGGTTTGGAATAGTTGGGCCTGAAGACATAACAAGGACCCTTAGCGCCCGATATTATAAGGATGGTTCTGAAATACTTATTAAACAAAAAGCTAAAAATCCTCGTCGATTGACTCCGAGGGAATGCGCTCGCCTCATGGGTTTCCCTGATACTTTTAGAATTATTGTATCTGACACACAGGCTTACAGACAGTTTGGAAATGCCGTTGTTCCAAAAGTCGTCTATCGAATTGCGGCTTCTGTAGTATCTGCATTAGAGCGAAAAAAAATCCGGCAGTCAGACGGATCAAATCAGATCAGTATACAGAATATGCTTCAGGGGAGCGTAGTCTGAAATGGGTGTAAAAAGCCGTTTTGAAATTAACATACCCGATACAGAGACTATTGCTGCAAAAGGCGCGGCTATATTACTTAAAAAGCACGGCAATGATATAGGTCATCTGAAAAAGAATTTCAGCGTTTTACTACAAGAACTTGAAAAGGAATGTTACAGGATCTATTTAGAGGCAGAACGCAGAGAAGGTGAAAGAACAATTGAAAATCTATTGAGTAATACAGATATTAAGGAGCTGTTTCCTCTTCTAAACAGTCTTTTTTTATCATTATCCCAAAGTCGTAAAGCCAGGGCTGGAAAAACTTTTGAAGCAATTATTAGAGGTTTATTCAGAAAACTGGGTTATCCGTTCGAGGAACAATGTATAATTAACGGGAAACCCGATTTTCTGCTCCCATCTGAGGATTATTACAGAAAGAATGCTCCGGACTGCATCATTTTCACC
>CAYMRH010000024.1:0-931 GCA_964392785.1 uncultured Brevinematales bacterium | reverse complement strand
AGATTGCTACAGAGGGGGCAAGAGGGAAGGGTCTGTTTCTTGCTACAATTGACACGAAGGTAACCGACAAACAGGCTAGAGAAATGCTTGAGAACAGAATATATCTGGTGCTACCGTCTGATTTGAAGATTAAGAATCCCGTTTATAAATCAGCGCCTAACATTCTTTCATTTGAGGATTTCTTTATTGATCATCTTGATCCTGCGATGGCACGATGGAAGAGGTCAAAAGTAATTTAGATATGGATCGGATCACAAAAAAACAAAGATCGTGGAATATGTCCCGTATTCGTTGCTCCGCAAATATTTCAACTGAACTCAGGTTAATTGCCATTTTTAAAACGGAAAAAATTACAGGATGGCGCAGGAAATACCCGGTCTTCGGAAGGCCGGATATGGTTTTTCCCGGTCAGAAAGTGGCTGTATTCGCCGACGGATGCTTCTGGCATGGTCACAAATGCGCAAAAATCCCATGTTCAAACGTAAGATTCTGGACAGATAAAATTTCACAAAACAGGAAAAGAGACAAGTTGGTCAGTAATACTTTGAAAAATAATGGATGGCGGGTTGTCAGGTTTTGGGAATGCGAACTTAAAAAAAACCGCTTCACAAGAAAACTAAAATATTTAGTGAGACATCTCGATTTGAGTTAAATATCATCGGGAATACTGTTTGTTTTTATAAGCCAATCGGGACAAGAATACGCTAATTTAGTGAGACTGTATGACGTGAATCTTCTCTCCTATCAGATTAATAAAACGATAAAATAGAGTTGCGGATATGATTTCGATTAATCAGTAGCGGCGGTTTGGATAAAAGTATGTTCTATTGACATGAAAGGTCTGAGACTACTATCTATTCCAGCATCTTCCGCTGGACGCGGGCGGATTGCTCGGGGTCCATGAGTGACAAAAGGAAGGAGACCATGGACT
>CAYMRH010000023.1:16356-37736 GCA_964392785.1 uncultured Brevinematales bacterium | reverse complement strand
TATCTACGATAAACGATGCGCGTCGGTCTTGCCGGGTCGTCAGCCGGTCTTTTGCACAACTCGTTATAGGCGTATTTCTTTTATTGTACACCATGGGCAGGATAGGCGTATTCGTCTATCGGCACCCAAGGGTGGAAAAAGCGTAGTCAATTGCCTCCACAAACTCTATCTTAAAGGATTGCTCAGATCATGTCCAATGGGCTGGCAATGTTCCGGATGGTCCTGGTGCTCACGTGGGTATAGATTTCCGTGGTTTTACTACTCTGGTGGCCCAACAGCTCCTGAATATAGCGCAGGTCCACACCGTTCTCCAGGAGGTGGGTGGCAAAGCTGTGCCTCAGGGCGTGGATGGACCCGGTTTTCTTCACGCCGGATTTCGCCAGGGCGTTTTCAAAAACCTTTTCGATCGTTCTGACGGTAATGCGGTACCGGGGGTCCTGGCCGGGAAAAAGCCAGAGCTCCGGGTTGGCGGCGCGGATGTATTCGTCCAGGTAACGCAGCGCCTTGTCAGACAGGAGGGACTGCCTGTCCTTGCGTCCCTTGGCTGACCGGATCAGGATCGCCTTCCGGCTCCGGTCAATATCCTCCAGCCGCAGGTTGGCCGCCTCGCTCACCCGAAGTCCCGCGGAATAGATCACGGCCAGCATGGCGCGATGCTTGACGTTCATGGGAACGGACAGGATACGGAGGATCTCATCGGTGCTGAAGACAGTGGGCAGTTTTTTGTCCCGTCGCGGTCTCCGGATCTCGCTCAGAACGGGAATTTGCCGAAGATCCTGGTAGTGAAATTTCAGTGCGTTCAGGGCGATATTGATTGAGGACACGGCCAGTTTCTTTGCCGTGACCAGGTGGTCCAGGTAGTCGCGGATGTCCCCGGTCGTGATCTCCTCGGGGATCTTGCATGTGAATTCCAGAATGCTGCGGTTGTAGTAAAGGTAGGCCTTGCGTGTTTTCTGGCTGTATTTGCGGATGCGCATCTCGCGGTCCATGCCGGACAGGTAGCTCTCGTCGAAACTCACGGGCACGGGTTCGTTGAAAGCCGTCCGGATTTCCTGGACCAGCCCGGGCCTCCAGGTGAATTCCCAGGTTTTTGTTTTGGGGTTCCAGTTCCGGCCGGGCACGGACCGGATCTTTTCCACGGAATCGGGGCGGTAGGGAACACGCACCAGCACGTTGTTGTCCGCGAACACGGAAACGGAAGCGCCGCTTTTTTTCACTTCATCGTTCATATTGATTCTCCGATATTTTTTTGAATTCCGGTATGATTATAAGGAATGCCTGTGGGTAAAATCAAGCGCCCGCAGCCGGATCGTGACGTCGACGCACCGAACACCTGCACGCGGGGTCTGCGTCACTCGGGGGCTAATCCTCGCGGCTAATCCAGATTTCTCCGCGCGCTTAGCTCTCCTCGTCTTTAGAGTCTGCCCCGAGACTGTTCCCCGCCGTCAGGCGGTATAAACAAAAAGAGCGCGATCGACACATGATTCCATTCCCAAACGCTCGAAATTAACTTTTGATTTGATTGAATCGTCTGAAACGCAGATTACTCCTTGACTTCTGCGCCTTCGCGCAGTGCGCCGTGGAAAATCCCGCGAAGAGGCGGAAGTCGGCCGCCAACTGTCTGACCCCTCGCCATTCTTGAAAATATAAATATGATCGAAGCAGATAGAAACAGGGTGTATTCATTACATGAATGGTGAGGGGGAGTTTTGGCGGCTCCGCCGATGAGCGTCGATTTTCCCGGCGAACGGAGCGCGGGCGCAGGCGTTTTCTTTGGGCGCCTTTCTTTGAGGCCGGTCAAAGAAAGGCGCATAAAGGCAGCTGTCTTCACAGCAACAATAATCCTTGCTCTTTGGGTTTATTATGGATGTATAAACATGGGATTCTGGAGGCCGCGCACATACGAGACCGGCGGTCCCTCACCGCAATAAAAAAAAAGATATTATATTCAAAATCCTGCAAAGATTGCGTCACATCAAAAAACGGCCTCGTGCCGTCAGAACGGAAACACCAGCCCGAACGCCCAAACCGCCAGCGGAATAGTCAGTAGCGACGCCACAAAGCTGGCCACCAGGAACTGGTTGGAAATGGAAGCGCTGCCGCCGGCGCGTCCGGCCAGGATGGGGGCGGCGGTCACGGGCGGGAGGGCGCTTTGGAGGAGAAGCAGAAAGGCCGCCGGAAAAGGCGGGCGGACCAGCGCCAGGATGCCCAGAACGGCCGCCGGAAAAATTATGTTTTTGAACAGGACAAAGCGGAACGCGAGAGGCCAGTTGATGGAACCGCTTTTTTCGAAATCCACGGAAATGCTGCCGCCGATCAGGATCATGATCAGGGGAAAGGCGATGGCGCCCACGGGGCGGGTTATGTCCAGAACCACGGCGGGAACGAATTCGGAAAATCCCGTCAGTTTCAGCGCCACGGCGGCCAGCGTGGCGATCAGGATGGGATTGGCCAGCTTCCTCCAGTCGAACGGGGTTTTTTCACGGGCGCTTCCGGTCCCGAAGAAAATGGCGTAGGTGTTGAACAGGAACATGGGGAAGAAAATGGTCAGGAAGAAATTTTCCGTCAGCAGGGGGTGCCCCTCGCCGAAAAGTCCCGGAATCAGGACCAGCGGCGTGAACACGGCGTTGGGATACAGAAGGGAAATTCCGGCTTCCCGGCGGGCTTCAGGAAACGCGAACTGGGACAGCTTGGTCAACCCGAACGTGACCGCCGTGAACCCCGCCCACCACAGGGGAAGCGTCCACCAGCCGGGCATTTTTTCGGGCTGGAAGCGCGTCAGGATTTCCGTGAACACCATGCACGGGATCGCGATGTCGATGATCAGGGGGGAAAGGACGTCCAGGATGTTCCGGGACACGATGCGGCGCCGGATCACGAAAAAGCCCAGAAGGCCGATGCCCAGAAGCACCGCCACCGACTGGAAAGAGGACAGGAAAATTTTCACGGGGCCTCCGGTTCGGCCGCGCGGCTTTTAAAAATGCTCCGGACGGCCCATGCGCCTGAAATCAGGAAAAATACGCCCGTCGCCGCCAGGGCCGTTCTCAGGCCGGCCGCGTCGGTTAAAAATCCGAACAGCGGGGAAAGGGCCGCGAACACCAGGCCCCCGGCCATGTTGGAAACGGACACCACCGTGGCCCGGACCCGTGACGGCGTGTGCGAATTCAGGTCGTTCATCAGGAGGGGGCCCGCGAGTCCCCAGAGAAAACCGTTCGCGAACACGAGGGGAACGGCCAGCCGCGTGCGCAGGACGCCCAGCGCCAGAAAACAGGCGCCGATGGCCAGCGGCAGTATGATCGAAGCGCGGTGGCCGATCAGTTTTTCCATCCGGTGGGACTGGCTGGAACCGATGCCGGAAAAAATCATGAACGACGCGATCAGGGCGCCGAACATCGCGGGATGGATTTTCAGGTCCTGGTAATACAGGACGTACGCCCAGTAACCCGTTACGCCCGTTCCGAAGAGCAGGGCCCAGTAGGCCAGCACCGGCAGGATTTTCCGGTGCGTGAAAACAAAACGCACGGTGCGCAGGATGCCCAGCAGGGGGTTATGCCCGCTTTCCCTGCCGCGCCGGGGTTCCGTGATGCCCAGCGCGATCAGGATCATGGCCGATCCGGTGGCGATATTCACCAAAAAAGGCAGTTTCAGGTGAACGAGCCCCAAGAGGGCACCGCAGACGGCCGCCGCGGCTCCGCCCGCCCGCGCGGCCATTTCCACCCGGCCCATTTTTTTGCTGAAGTGGTCCCGGGCCTTGAGGTTGGTCAGCGTGTCGTATAAAAGCGCCGTGTCCGTTCCGGAGCGCAGGCTGACGGCGGCGGCCAAAAGGGCTTCCGCGGCCACGAACCCCCAGAACGAATTCGACAGGGCGTAAACAACCAGGCCCGCGGGTAGAAGGACGGCGCCGGCCGTGAGCGCGGTCCTGCGGCCGATCACGTCAGCGAAATAGCCGGACGGGATCTCGAACAGGGCGGCGAGCGCCACGTAGATGGACTGGATCACAAACACCTGTGTGGAGGAGAGTCCTCCGGACTGGTAATACGGGATCAGCACCGGGGCGATCACCCAGAATTCGCTCAGGAAGCGGTACAGGGACAGCTTCCAGACGTTGGAGCGCAAGGCGGGCGTCGCGGACATGGCGGTTGACGGACGGGCGGCGTTTAAGCCGGACGCTCTTTCTTGATCATTTTCAGGATCACGCCCGTGACGACAATGACAAAGCACACCAGCGCGAATACGGCGGTGATCTGGGCTTCCTTGGCGCGGTCCGGGATCTGCCTGATGAAGATTCCCAGAAGCGCCCAGGCCACCACCAGGGCGTAGGCGAAATCGCGCCGGATAAAAACAACGGAGAGCGTGATGGCCGCGGCCGTTCCGATCACGATCAGGGTCCACATGACGGGGGCGATCCCGAATCCGTCCCACCCGGCCTGCACCAGAACTGCCGCCGCGTTGGCGATGGTCGCCACGGTGATCCACCCCAGGTAAACGGAAAACGGAATCTGGACCAGCCATTTCTCGGCGGCCGGGGCCTTGCGGTCGGGAATATTCAGCCGCAGGTAAACGGCCAGGAGGGCCCCGAAGAGAACGAGCATCAGGGCCAGCGAAGCGGGAATGTAGTCGTAATGCCAGGCGAAAACCCAGCCGATGTTCGCGACGGAAGAAAGCAGAAAGAGCCAGCTGATCCGCCCGATGAACGCCGGTTCGTTCTTGCGGAACGCGCACGCGAGCTGATAGACGGAGTAGCCCGCGAGCAGGAGATAAATCGGGATCCAGACGGCAAAGGTCACGCCGGCCGGCGTGAACAGGTTGGGAAAGGAATCCGAAATGGAGCCGGTGGTTTTTCCGTTCAGGGGGAGGGCGTTGGCCAGCGCGTTCACGGTCACGGTGAGCGCGAAGGCGATCAGGTTGAAAACGGCCAAAAAGACGTGAAGGATTCTGGTTTTCATGTATAACCCCCTTACAGGACGGACCCGAAACGGCAAGCGTTATCGATAATCATATCACCAGATGCCGGGACTAATCAAGTTTTTTCCGGTGTCGCCGCGCGACCCCTTGACTAATCGGGAGGCCGTGATAGAATGAAGCGCCAGGAGGGTCGGGGAGGGGAAGCGATTCCGGCGGGGGTGTCCGGTGGCCGATCCCGTACTTCTTGTCCTTTCGGACGATCCGTCAGTCATCGGCGAAGTCAAAACCATCCTGGAGTCCATGGGTTATCCTCATGTCTTTATGTCCGCGCCCCGCCAGAGGACCCTTCTGGCTCCGGCCGAAACGCCTCCCGACCTGATCGTTTTCGAGCTGACCGAACGGGAATTTGAAGAGGATCTGGAACGGACCCGGAGAATCCGGGAGCGTTTCGGGGTGCCCGTTGTTCTCGCGATGGACGACATGGACCTGGACCGCATGCGCAGGGCGCGGGAATCCGAACCCTACGGTTATATCCTCAGGCCCTTCCGGGCATCGGCCGTGATGACCGCTGTGGACACGGCCATCCGCAGAAGCCGTCTGGAACGCCAGGCCCGGGACAGCGAGCGGATGTTCCGCGGGCTGTTCGCCAATATGTCGGAAGGGGTGGCGCTGCACCGCATCGTTTTCGGGGAGGACGGGAAAACGCCCGAGAATTACGTGGTCGTGGACGTGAACCCCCGTTACGAGGACATCCTGGGCATCAGCCGGGAGGACGCGGTGGGCAAAACCGCTAACGCCGTTTATAAAACCCCCGAACCGCCGTTTTTAAAGGAGTACGCCGCGGTGAACCGGACCGGCCTGGCGGAACGCATGGAGATCTTTTTCCCGCCCATGGACAAATTTTTCCGGGTCTCGGTCTTCAAGATGGACGAAGGGTATTTCGCCACCGTGTTCACGGACATCACCGAATCGGTCAAAACGCAGATCCAGCTCCGCGAAAACGAAAAAAAGATCCGGACGCTGGTCCGGTCCGCCCCCGCCACGATCGCGGAAATCGAGCGCGATGGCCTGATCCGGTTCGTGAACCGGGGTTTCCCGTCCCTGCCCCCGGACAAACTGGTCGGGACGCGCATGGAGGAGCTCCTGCCGGAGGGCCAGCGGGGGGATTTCCGCGCCCTGCTCCGCCAGGTGTTCGAGGACAAAAGGACGGTGGCGTTCCAGGCGGAAACGCGGCTGGCCGGGGAATACAACGGGTGGTTTGACACCCGCATCGCCCCCCTGGAACGGGACGGCGCGGTGGAGACGGCGCTTCTGGTGGCCACGGACGTAACCGACCGCGTGAACGCCAAAAAAACGCTGGAGTTGATGCGGTACGCCGTGGACAGGGCGTCTGACGGCATTATGCGGATTTCGCCGGACGGGGTTTTGGAATACGCCAACGAGGGCGCGTGCGACTCTTTGGGCCGCGCCTGCGCGGAACTGACCGGGAAAAATATTTGGGACATCGTGCCCGCTTACGGGCGGGAGGCCTGGCTGGCGCACTGGCGCGAACTCCGGGAAAAAAAGTCCCTGACATCGTTCGTCCGGTTCCGGCGCGCGGACGGCCGGGAATTCCCCGCGGAAGTGTCCTCGAACTACGTGGATTTCGGCGGCGGCGAGTTCGATTTCGCGTTCGTGAAAAATATCGCGGGCCGCGTGCAGGCCGAAGCGCGCGTGCGGCGGGACCTCAGGGAAAAGGAAACGCTGGTCAGGGAAATCCATCACCGCGTCAAGAACAACCTGCAGTACGTTTCCAGCCTGCTGTCGCTTCAGAGCGCGGGCGGCGCGGGGAAAAAGGCGGCCGGAATCCTGCGCACCGCGCGGAACCGCATCGCGACCATGGCCGGCATCCATCAGATGCTGTACCGGTCTTCCAGCCTGGAACGCATCGATTTTTCCGCGTTCGTGGAAGACCTCTGCGCGTCCGTTTCCGGGACCTGCCCGCGCGGGAAAAAACCCGCCGCGCTGGACGTCAAAACCTGCCCGATGACTCTGGACCTGGACAAGGCCGTTCCGGCGGGGCTGATCCTGAACGAACTCCTGACCAACGCATTCCTGCACGCTTTTCCCCGCGCATGGCGGGGCAGCCGGCGGTCGATCACTGTGGAATTGACGCGGGACCGCAGGAGCCGGAACGGAAGACTGACCGTGGCGGACAACGGGGTGGGAATGAATCCGGACCGGGGCCGGCGGAGAAAACTTGACCCGCGCGGTTTGGGGCTGGATCTGGTGAAGGGACTGGCCGGTCAGATCGGGGGCCGCGTGAGCGCGCGTTCCGGAAAGCCGCGCGGCGCCGGACAGGACGGTTCCGGCACAAGGATCACGCTGGCCTTCCCTCTCAAAAAAGTATCTTTTCCGGGCCCCTTTCCTTAAACTGATTCTCCATGGAAAAGGAACACTCGTTTACGGCGGCCGCACAGGACAACGGCCGCCGTCTGGATACGGTGCTGGCCGCGTTCGCGTCGGGACGCGGTCTGGACGTGTCGCGGAGCGCGTTCAAGTCGCGCGGCATCAAGTTCTCTGTCAACGGGCGGGAGGCCAAGCCGTCCGCATCCGTTCGCGAGGGCGACCGGCTTTCGTTCATTCTGCCCGAAGTCCTGCCGTCCCGGGCCGTCGCTCAGGACGTTCCCTTTGAAATCGTGTACCGCGACCGGCATATCGCCGTCGTGAACAAACCCGCCGGGCTCACCGTTCATCCCGCAAAAGGGCACGAGGACGGCACGCTCGTGAACGGCCTGCTGTTCCGCCTGCGGGGCCGGCTTTCCTCCGTGGGCGGCGTGGAGCGTCCCGGCATCGTGCACCGGCTGGACCGGGAGACTTCGGGACTCATGGTGGTCGCGCTGACCGACCGGGCCCATCGTATTCTTTCGGAAGCTTTCCGGTCGCGGAATGTGGTCAAGATCTACCACGCCGTGGTGAAAGGGCGGACGCAGCCGGAGGGACGGATCGAGCTTCCGGTGGGACGGTCCCCCAAAAACAGGAAAAAAATGGCCGTGGTCAGGAACGGAAAGCCGGCGCTGACCGAATACCGCGCGCTGAAATTTTTCAGGGATCATAGCTACCTGGAAATCCGCCTCTGGACCGGAAGAACGCACCAGATCCGCGTCCATTTTTCGCATTTGGGACATGCCGTTGCCGGGGATTCCTTATATGGAAGGAAGTCGCGGGGCTACGGGGTCTCCGGGATCGCCCTCTGCGCGAAGGCCCTGCGTTTCGAACACCCCGTTTCGGGCAAAAAAATGAAATTCGAGATCAATCTGCCCCCGGATTTCCGGCGTCTTCTGGAGTCTCTTGCGAAACAGGGCGACTGACCGGCGCGCCGGGGCGGCGCCGGGGTGATGCGTCCCGAATGTTGAAAACACTGTCGGGCAAGGATATAATCGTTGGCGGCGGATTCCGGGCCGGAGTCCGCGGCATAGGAACGCAAAAAATGGATCTGGAAAAATTCAGCGACGAACAGGTCGCCCTGCAGCTCCAGGATTGCCTGAAAGAAGACGCCCCGAAAAGGGCCGTCCTGAAGGCGGTGTATGAGGAACTGTACAAGCGGTTTTATACCCGTTCTTTTTACCTGTCCCGCTATTACGGCCTGTCCCATAACGACGCTGAGGACGCGGTCCAGGAGGCCTTTTTAAACCTGTACAGAGGTATCCGGACCTACCAGACGGGAAGGCCCTTCAAACCCTGGTTTTTCAGGATCGTTTACAACGAAATCCGCAATAAATACAACGAGCTTCGCCGTAAACGCTATCAGGACCTGGACTTATACCAGGATTTGCCTTCCGGTGAGGGGGACGAAAAAAATATTATTGAAAAACTTCAGTTCAGGGCCCTGCTTCAGGGTATTACTGAAAAACTTCCTGAAAGACTCCGAAAAGTCCTTCTTTTTAAAATCTACGGCGAAATGTCTTTAAAGGAAATCGCTGCCGCCTCCGGAGTCAGCGAGCGGCAGGTGACCAACCGTTTGAACAGGGCCTACCACCTGATCAAAGGTCGCCTGGGGAAGCTGCCATGAGGAAAAAGATTTCTCGGCCCGCCAATTTGAGACAGCTGGAAGAGCTTTACTGGAAAAATTCCTTTCCGGAAGAACTGACGGGAATGGAGAAATTCCTGGCGGGTATCCTGCCTCTTCTGGGGAAGAAAACCCGGCCCCGCGTACGCTATACCCTGCCCGTTACGGGGTTCTGGGGCGCCGCCGCGGTGGCGGCTTCCGTAGTGGCTTTGGCCGGTATCCTGACCTGGTCGGTCATGAATCTGGCCGGCGGCGGAAAAGCCGGTTTGAAGGTCGTTTCCCTCACCGGAACGGCCAGTCTCCAACCCGGCGGAGGTGAACGTAAAATCGTTCTCAAGGCCGGAATGACGGTCCGGAAAAGCGACCGTATCGTGACATTGGCCGGGACCGTCTGCGACCTCCGGCTGGCCGGCCGCGCGGCCTTCCGGCTGGCGGAACAGTCCGAACTCACGATCACCGGCCTGGAATCGGTTCGGGGTATTTCTGATGTCCGGCTGGACCTCTCTTACGGGGAAATCGGTGTCAAGCCGCTGCCTCTCAAAGACGGCGAGCGTTTTTCCGTGTTCACAAAACAGATGGCCGTGTCCGTGACGGGCACCAAATTCAGCGTGCTGGCCGAACAAAACGGCGTGAGCGAAGTGGCCGTTCTGGAAGGCGCCGTATCGGTTTGTCCCAATCTGGAGGAGATGGTCAGTTCGCGCGGAGAGGTTTCCGAACCGGTCCGCCAATTCCTTCTGCAGAACCAGTTCCGCGTCAAAACCGGCGAACGCCTGAGGGTGACCGGCGGGGATATTGACGGCGTTGTCTCGGAATTGGAACGCGTCTTTTCCTCCGGCGGAAAAACCGGAAAGACTGGTGCGCCTGTTCGCTTACCGGGACGCGCCGGCGAACTTCTGGCCCGGTTTTACCGCGCGGGTTTGCGGCCCATAGACCTGAAAGCGTGGGAAAACAGAAATCCGCTCCAGGACCATTCTGCCGAGGAACCGCGCCGTCCCGTCGGCGCCGGAAAGGTGATGGGCACGAAGCCCGCGGCGGAAACCGACCTGCGGTACGCGCGGGAAGAGTCCTTCTCGAGCGCCGGCCGGATGGTGTCCTGGTCGGAAGTGAGTTCGGTCGTGGTCCGGGACCCGGACAACGGCCGTCTGTTGAGGATCACCGCGCCCAAAGAAGCGGGCCAGTTGTCCCGCCCGGCGGTTTCGGGAAACCGTCTGGTCATGGGTTCGGAAAACGGCGGTTTGTTTGTTTATAGCGCGGACGGGCGCATGCTGGCCCGGTCCGAGGCGGGCGGTTCCATGCAGTCGGATTCCTCGCCGGCCGTTTCGGGCGACACGGTCGCGCTGCCCACCATAGACCGCGGCGTGCAGATCTTTAAGATGGGTTCCGACCGCCTGGAATTCGGCGGGACAGTTCCCTCCACCGCGGACGCTCCGCATTACGCCACGCCGCTTCTTCTGGACGAAGGCCGTATTGTTGTGACGGCTTCGGACAAAGGCATGGTGGTCGCGTACGACCTCCGGTCCAAGACCATCCTGTATCAGGCGGATTTTTCGCACAGGGGCTGCCGCGCGCCGCTTTTGGGCGACTCCCGGATCGCGCTGGTCACCTGCAGCGTGGGAAACGTGGTTGCCTTCAGGACCATGACGGGCCAGATGATCTGGAGCCGTTCTCTGGCTATCCGGAATCCTTCAACCCTTTTCCATCTGGTCGTATCCGACCGGCTGATCGCCGTCAGCGGTTCGCTTTACCAGTCCGAACTGGAAATCATATCCCTGACCGGCGGCGAACTGCTGGCTTCCATATCCATGACACAGCCCGTCCAGGCGGCCTGCATTTCAGGAGAAACCATTTACGTGGGGACTCCGGACGGAACGGTCAGGACCTACGGTCTGGACGGCCGGGAAAAGCCGCTCCGGTTCCGTCTGGATAAAAAACTGAAATATCTGGCGGCCGTTTCCGGACGGGTCCAGGCCTATACGGATTCCGGTATCGTGGATCTGGAAGGGGAAGCGCGCTGAGCGCCCGCGTAGAATCGATCAACATGACTGGGCCGCCTGACGGGGCGGCCCATTTTTTTTATCCGCGTTCGGCCTGCGCCAGGTAGTGTGTTTCGGACACAGGTTCGGACACGATATTGACAAAGCCCGCTTCCTTCAGCAGGGTACTGACAGTCGCTTCTCCCAGCCGGTCGTTTTGCGGCGGCCCGGCGGGCGCGTCCGGCCTGGTTTCCAGTACCGCGATCCGTCCCGCCGGTTTCAGGCACCATCCCGTATTCCGCAGATAGAGAAGAGGATTGGCTGTCTCGTGAAGCATGTTGGCCAGTAACGCGGCGTCGGCGGTTCCCTCGGGCACGCCGGGCGAGTCATCCGGGCTTAACCGGACCAAAATGTTCCGGAGTCCGGATTTTTCCACACGGTGATTGAGTTCGCGGACCATTTCGATGGACGCGTCCACGGCGATCACGCTTCCGGACGGTCCGCAGATCCCGGCGGCGGGAAAGGAAAAATACCCCGTTCCCGCGCCCGCGTCCAGGAGCGTGTCTCCGGGCCGGATTCCGATTTTTTCCAGGACCCGTTCGGGCGGCAGGAGTTTCCGGCGTTCGGGGCAGTCCAGTCGCGCCAGATGGTTGTGGTCAAAACGGTGCGGCATGGGTTTTCAAATTTCCGGAGACGCGTTCCCGGAAGCGACTTTGGACACTTTCAGGACGTCCTGAAAGGCCTTTTCGAAATCGCTCTTACTCATGGCGCCCCTGGCCATGGCGGGCTGACCGTCCATCGGAACGAACAGAAGCGAGGGTATGGACGAGACGCCAAAGAGTCCGGCCAACTCCTGTTCCTGGTCCGTATTGATCTTGTAAATGTCCACCCGGCCCTCGTATTCCCTGGCCAGCGTGTCCAGCGTGGGGGCGATCATCTTGCAGGGCCCGCACCAGTCGGCGTAAAAATCCACCAGGCAGGGGCGCTCTCCCGCGAATTTCCAGTCCGGTCCTTTTTCGAAATCGAACACCTTTTCCCGGAACGAGTCCCGGGTCAAATTTTCAGGCATGGAAAACCTCCGTCCTTAATGATCGTTATATCTAAATAATACGATAATTAAGCTAAAAAAAACTACTCCAGGAGCGAGAGGATTTTTTTCACCCGCTCGTCGGCAACGAAATAACAGGTTTCGGTCCCCTTTTTCCGGGGCGCGACAATGCCCCGGTTTTTCAGTATGCCCAGGTGCTGGGAGGCCGTGGACTGGGGGATCCTGAGTTTCTCGACAATGGTGTTCACGTTGCATTCCTTCTTGTCGAGAAGACCCTGGACGATCTTGAGCCTCACGGGATGTCCCAGCGCTTTCAGGATGCCGCTGTCTTTTTCGTAATCCATATCAATCACTATATTACAATAATACGATATATTGAAGCGATTGTCAAGTGCCGGGCGTGAAAAAATAGGCCGCCCGCGGTCCCCGAGCTTGCCGAGGGGCAAACAGGCGATGAACGGTCAGTTGACGGGCGTCATGGCCGTTTCCCCGGTTTTGGCCCGCTGGCTCAGTTTGGTCAGGCGGGACACTTCGGGGCCCATCATGACGTCGGAAATCTCCTTCTTGGACAGGATGTAGAGCTCCTCGAACTTCAGGGCTTCGGTCAGGGCCCGTTCGTTCCCGGTCATGACGGCGGCCGGCAGGATCACCTTGCGGGTCTCCAGGCAGCGGATGTTGGCCATCCGGGCCGGGTTTTCCAGGAACTTGAGGACGGTGCCCGCGCTGATCGAGCCGCCCACGGTAAAATCCATTCCGGCGCCGCGCGTCTTGTTGCCGACCAGAGTGACCAGGTCGAAAACCATGTCGCAGTCCGGCGTGATCGAACTGTCCAGATAGGAAGCGGACAGGTCGGTGCGGCCCAGGGTGATGTTGTCGATCAGGCCCCGGCCCATGTCCAGAATTTCGTCCAGCTGCTGGACGGCGTTCCGCGTTTCAATATTGATGGAGAGGCGCACTTGCCCCTGGCCCCGGTAAACGCTCCGGTAGGCCTCCAGGAATTTCTTGAGTCCGAAGGGGCTTTCCACCATCGGGGCGATCAGCCCGTCCACGCCCAGTTCCAGGGAGTCCTTGATGTCCCGCACGGCTTCCACGCCGCCGATCTTGAGGTGAAGTTTCACGCCGGCCTGGGCGGTGAGACGGCGCAGGCGGACCAGGTCGTTGAACTGGGAGCCTTCCGCCTCGAACTCGGCCTTGAGGCCCTCCAGCCGGAATTCGTCCCGGAGACGAAGGATCTGATCGTAAAGGTTGTTTTCCAGTCCGTACATAACGCGACCTCCTTTCCGGCGGTTTCGGGGGAGCGCCGTTTCGCTAATACTATTTTCGATCAAAAAGGAATAAGGATTAGCGCCGTTTGCGTTTTATTCCGGCCTGTTTTAATTCCCGGCCCGGGCTGGAGTTGGCTTGCGTCCGTCCGGCGATGCGCGGCCGGATGAATCGAAAACCGTGGAGCGGGACCAGGACGTGAAAGACGGTAAAAACGCCGGCCAGGGCCGCGTAGAGCGGGCTTTGCCCGATCATGGCGATGCCCGTGAACAGGATGAGCGGCGAGACGTGCGGGGCCAGGATCCCGGCCGCGCTCCGGGACCACGCGCCGCGGGGATTGCGCATGAGGGGCACCCAGGACAGGAAATAAACCGCGATCCCGAAAGCGTAAACCGTAAGACCGGCGGCCAGGTACGGATTGTCCGCCGTCAGGGGCAGCAGGACGGGAAACGCGAAAACGGCGAACCGGAAAACGGTTTCCGCGGCCAGGATCCATTTGGGGACCAGGTGGTTGGCCCGGAAACCCTCCTGGGTCAGGCGCGGAGAAAAGACCACGTTCCAGACAAGCACGGGAACCAGAAACCAGATGCCGTTCAGGAGGGAAAACCCGATCATCGGCGGATCTCTCCCAGGGCGACGGAGTACTTCTTCATGAAAGAGGCGATCACCTGCCGGAGCGGGAATTCCAGGATGACGTTGACGGTGCGGAGGATTTCCGACGGGATGTTCGTGTAAAACGCGTGAGCGATCGCCCCGGTGATGCAGGCGATCGTGTCGCTGTCGCCGCCTATGGACACGGCCTTGCGGACGGCGTCTTCGTAGTTTTCCGATTCCAGAAAACAGGTGATGGCCTGGGGAACGGTCCCCTGGCAGGTTTCGTCGAACACGTTGCCGGGGCGGATCTCCGCCACGGAGCGCGACAGGTCGTAATGGAAGCGCCGGATCACTTCCGCGCGGACCGCTTCCTTGGATTTGGCGGTGCGGGCCAGGAACACGGCGGCGGCCACGGCCTGCGCGCCCTTGATGCCCTCGGGATGGTCGTGCGTGATCTCGGCGGAGATTCTGGCTTCCTGCAGGGTTTCGTCCAGCGTCCTGAAGGCGAATCCCACGGGGCTGACCCGCATGGCGGACCCGTTGCCGAAACTCTGGTAGGGCCTGAATTCCTCCGCGTAGAGCCACTTCCGGAAATGCGCGCCGTAACCGCGGTCGGGATAGCGACGGCCGTAGGCGCGCAGGGTGTTGATGTAGATCTCGCGCTTTTTCGTGACAGACAGCGGCGGGCTTACGGGCATGGACAAAAGCGCGTCCGCCACGGCCACGGTCATGACCGTGTCGTCCGTGAAGGCGCTCTGCGGGTGGAACAGTTTCAGCGTCTCCGGCTGGTCCGTTTTGACGTTGTGGGATTCATAGTAGGAGCCGATAATGTCGCCCGCGATGGCACCGAACATGTTGAGTTCCTAGTTGTCAGTTTCCAGTTGTCAGTTCCTGGTTGTCAGATGCCTGTTCCGGATTCCCCGGTGGCCGGAAAATACCGGCAGCCCTTTCCTGCCAGCTTTTATCCAAAAGCGGCACATCCTATTATATCCGGTTTGCTGATAACTGACAACTGGATTCGGGGCGCCGGGATCCGGCTAACGGCTTTCCTTCCCGCGGGTCATGTTGGACAGGAACAGGGCGTAATCCCGATAGACACCGTCGTTCAGAAGGATGGAAGCGTGTGATTCCGGGTAAACCCGGACATTCGTGATGCCGCGCGCAGCGGCATATTCCGCGATCCGGTCCGGCGGCGTCAGGCGGTCGTATTCCGCGGACAGGATCAGGATCCGTTCGGGCGGCGTACGGGGCCGGTGGGTCGCCGGGCTGACCAAGTCGTAGGCCTTGCGGAGCGTGGTTTCCCCGCAGAGGGAGTTGGTCAGGCGGTGACGGACTTCGTTGAAGACGGGGTGGAAGATCAGCGTGTTCCAGTCCACGACGGGGATCATCATGCAGATATGGTCAAAGTCCCTGTCTGCGGAGAGGACCCCCGCGGCCGCAGCCCCGACGGAACCGGACCACACGCCTATCCTTGATACGCCGGCGTTCTGAAGATAAGCCGCTCCGGTTTCCAGTTCCGAGGTCAGGGCGCGCAGGATTCTCACGTTGGATACGAGATTGCCCGTGACCAGTCCCTGTCCTTCCTTGCGGCCCGGTTGGACGCGGTCCAAATGAAAGGGGAGGTTGTAAAAAAGAACGGCGTAACCCTGCCGAAGTTCCTCCTCCATGAAACGGCGGATGAAACCGAATGCGAAATCGCTGACGCCGAAACCGGGCACCCAGAGGATGGCGCCGGCGCCGTCCCAGTTTTCCGGCCGGTAAAAATCAAACACAAGGCGGTCGCCGAACGCGGGAGAGTCCGTGGAAAGCCGGACGGACGCGGCGGTTCTGCCGCCCGGAATGCGGAGTTTCCATCTCGGTTTCCCGTTGGTAAGAAGCATCCCGGCGACCGGAGATACTGGCTGGTTCTGCTCGGTGGCGAAAAGTGATTCGATGTCCGATCGGGAGCAAGGCCGGACGTCCGGCAATAGGGAGTCCCGGATGTCTCGCAGACCCGATTCATCCGCGCTTTCCTTGAGTGTCCGGCAACCCGTGAACGGAAATAAAAACGCGATCGCCAACAGGATTATTGAGGGTTTTGTCCGAAAATTCACGGATCCGTCTCCCGGCTAAAACGGCAGACTGAACGACGTGATGATGGAGGTCTCGCCCCGTTCGTCAAAGCCCGCCTCCACGCGCACGCCGATCGTATCCAGGTAGATGCGCAGGCCCGCGCCGTACACGGGATGGGGGCGCCCCAGTTCCTCCGCCGCGTCCCGCGCTTCGCCGGCCTCCAGGAACGCCAGCGCCTCCAGCTGCATGTCGAAAATCAGGAACGGGATCACTTCCCAGAAATTCCAGCGGAATTCCAGGTGCGCGTCCCACATCCGGCTACCGGTGAGCCCGGGGAGGTGGGAGAGCGTGCGCAGGCCGTCCGGTCCGCGCAGGGAGAACTTGAGTTCCTCCGGCAGGTCGGTTCCGGCGACCGCTGCGTGCGCCTTGCCGGCGATCACGAAGTCACGCCCGATCGGGACGTAGAGGAGCGTCACGCCCTCGGCGAGCCAGGAGGAGCGTTCGATCATATAGTAGCCCGAGAGGGAGACGAGAAAGCCGGACCGGACGGACGGGAAACCCGCGCGGCGGTCGTATTCGGTACGCAGACCCGCCCGGAAAGATTTGGCGAGGGATGTCCCGTTTGTGGACTTGATCCAGATGTTGCGGGATAAAAGCGTGACGGTGAAATCCGGAAAAAGCCCCGTGCCCACGGAAGCTTCTATAAACTGGCGGATTGCGGGAACCGGCTGATAGACATTTGTGACTACGGGGCTGTAGACCCATTCCTCCTGGCCCAGGGACAGCGCGTAACCGGTGCGGGTGAAGAGGACCATCGGGTCTTCCAGGGAGATTTTCTGGCGGACGGGTCCGATCTCGAACCCCACGCTTTTTCCCTTGCCCCAGAGATTGTATTTTTTTACGCCGGCATAGAGGTTGCCCACCGTGACGAAATAAGGTGTCTTTTCCACCAGGGTCACGGTCACGTCCGCCAGATCGTTTTCCACACGGTTGGAAACGGTTACGCCGCGGAACCAGCCGCTTCTGACCAGCCGGTCCCGAAACCGGTCCAGCGCCGCAGCGAGTTCCCGTTCATCAGCCCAGGTCCGGCCGGGGCTGTTTTCATGGAAAAAATTCAGGATGGTGTTCGTGTCGGAGCTCTCGATGCCCGCCACGGTCACGGACCGGACGGTCACGGAAAAAAGCGCCGCGGGTATAAACAGCAGGATCGGGATGACGCGTGCTTTCATGGGTTGCTCCCCGGACGGGACTCATTTTACGCGGGGGCGGGAGTAAAATCAAAAAATTTCGTCCGGGCGCGGTTGCGGTTGCCGAACCCGCCGGAACCTGTTATAATCATACCGTTAATCTATGAATTTTAGGGGACAGGTGACCTCATGAAGATCAACACCAAAACCCGTTACGGTGTGCGGCTTCTCCTGGATCTGGCGCGGCATTACAACAAGGGGTTTCTCCAGTTGAACGAAATCGCCAAAGAAGAGAAAATCTCCATCAAGTACCTGGAGCAGATCGCCATTCTGCTCCGGGCCGCCAAACTGATCGTGTCCCAGCGCGGCGCGCAGGGCGGTTACCAGCTGGCCCGGGACCCCTCGACCATTACGGTGGCTGAGATTTTCGAGAAACTGGAAGGGTCTCTATCCATTATAGAATGTCTCGTGGACGGGGACTGCAACCGCGGAGGGCACTGCGTGACCCAGAACGTCTGGAAAAAGGTAAACGATGCCGTCCGGACCACTCTGGAAAGCGTGACTCTCCAGGACATGGCGGACGAACAGTCCAGGATCAGGCAGGAACCGCAATTTGTTATTTAGTTGTCAGTTGTTAGTTTTCAGTTGCTAGTTGTCAGTAGAAGGTAGCCGGTTGTCAGGTATTTAAAGATAAAATTTCTTGCTTCAAAGATATTATAATTTTGGCGCATTTTCACTTGACAAAAATTCACCATTATATCATACTATCTATATATGATTAGTATGATATAATCGATCTGGAGGACTTGAATGAAAGTCGCCAACAGTATTACCGAACTGATTGGAAATACGCCGCTTTTACGGCTGTCCCGCCTGGACAGGGACCTGCCGGCTAAAATCCTGCTGAAATGCGAATTCTTCAATCCACTCTCGAGCGTCAAGGACCGGATCGGCCTGGCCATGATCGAAGACGCGGAAAAAAAAGGCCTGCTGACCAAGGACAGCGTGATCATTGAACCCACCAGCGGCAATACGGGGATCGCGCTCGCATTTGTGGCGGCTTCCCGGGGTTATCGGCTCATTCTCACCATGCCGGACACCATGAGCGTGGAGCGGCGGAAACTCCTGCGCATTTTCGGGGCCGAGCTGGTTTTAACCGAGGGCGTGAAGGGAATGCGGGGCGCCATCGAGAAGGCGAACGAGCTGGTGAAAACCACGCCCAACGCCTTCATGCCCCAGCAGTTTGAAAACCCGGCCAATCCCGAGATCCACAGAAAGACAACGGCCGAGGAAATCTGGCGCGACACCGAAGGCCAGGCGGACATCCTGGTGGCGGCGGTGGGGACCGGCGGGTCTTTCACCGGGATCTCGGAAATCCTGAAAGGGAAAAAACAGGGTTTCCGTTCCGTTGCCGTGGAACCGGCCGATTCCCCCGTGCTCTCCGGCGGCCAGCCCGCTCCGCACAAGATCCAGGGCATCGGCGCCGGGTTTGTTCCGAAAAACATGCGCGCGGACCTGGCTGACGAAATCATCACGGTCAAACACGAGGACGCGGGCGCCACCGCCCGGCGGCTGGCCCGGGAGGAAGGCGTGCTGGTGGGGATTTCCGCCGGCGCGAACGTGTGGGCGGCGCTCGAGGTCGCGAAGAGGCCGGAGAACAAGGGAAAGACGATCGTGACCATCGGGTGCGACACGGGCGAACGCTACCTGTCCACCTGGCTGTTCGAAGACCAGTAAAAAAGAAAAGGAGAATACCATGCCGGAATTCAACTGGAACAAGGCCAAATTCGAGACGCTGGCACTGCATTCGGGCCACACCGTGGACGAAACGCTGTCCCGCGCCGTGCCGGTTTACCGCACGTCGTCCTATGTTTTTAAGGACAGCGAGCACGCCGCGAACCTGTTCGCACTGAAGGAACTGGGGAACATCTATACGCGCCTCATGAACCCCACGCACGACGTGCTGGAAAAACGCGTGGCCGCGCTGGAAGGCGGGGCGGGGGCTCTCGCGCTCGCGTCGGGCACCTCCGCCATATACTACGCGATCATCAATCTCGCGAAGGCGGGTGACGAGATCGTGGCGGCAAACAATCTTTACGGCGGCACGTTCACCATGTTCGACGCCATCCTGCCGCAGTACGGCATTACCGTGAAATTCGTGGACCCGAAAAAGGCGGAGAATTTCGACAAGGCCGTGACGCCCAAAACCCGCGCGATCTTTATCGAAACCATCGGCAACCCCGCGCTGGACGTGACGGACATCGCGGAAGTGGCGAAGGTGGCCCAAAAGCACCATCTCCCGCTGATCGCGGATTCCACATTCACCACGCCCTATCTCCTGCGGCCGCTCGAGCACGGCGCGGACATCGTGGTCCATTCTCTGACCAAGTGGATCGGCGGTCACGGCACGGCCATTGGCGGGATCGTGGTGGATTCCGGGAAGTTCGACTGGACGGACCCCAAGTTCGCCCTTTTCAACGAGCCGGACAACGGCTATCACGGTCTGAAATTCGCGAAGGACCTTCCGGCGCCGCTTCAGCCGCTGGCATACATCCTGCGCATGCGTCTTATTCCCCTGCGGAACCTGGGCGCGGCCATTTCTCCCGACAACGCCTGGCTCTTTTTGCAGGGAGTGGAGACGCTCGCCCTGCGCATGGAACGGCATTGCGCGAACGCGATGGCCGTGGCGGAATTTTTAAAGGCGCACCCCAGGGTGTCCTGGGTCCGTTACCCGGGCCTGACCGGAGACCCGTCCCGCAATGTCGCGTCCAAATACCTGAAAAACGGATTCGGCGGCATGGTGGTGTTCGGCGTGAAGGGGGCGGCAAAGGAAGGGCAGAAATTCATCGAAAGTCTCCAGCTCTTCTCGCACCTGGCCAACGTGGGGGACGCGAAATCCCTGGCCATTCATCCGGCCACGACCACCCACTCCCAGTTGTCGGAAGCCGATCAGGCCGCCGGCGGAATCACGCCGGAACTGGTCCGGCTTTCCATCGGAATTGAAAACATCGACGACATCCTGGGGGACCTGGACTGCGCGCTGAACAAGAGTTGCGGTTAAGCCGGAAGATACAGGGGCGGGGATTTTCCCGCCCCAAAAGAAAAGCGCCCCGAAACGGGCGCTTTTCTTTTTGCCGAGAGCGGGACTCGAACCCGCACGGACCTTACGGCCCAAGGGATTTTAAGTCCCTTATGTCTACCAGTTCCATCATCTCGGCTCTGGCCTGAACAACGGGGAGGGTTCTAGGGGATGGTCGGGATTGAACCGACGTATAACGGTTTTGCAGACCGTTGCCTTACCGCTTGGCTACATCCCCGCATGACAGAACGCGCGGGACAAAAATCCCGGTATGACGGGCCGTGGAAACGATCCGGGTGCGCGACCCCGTTTACACGGGCAGAATATTATAAGAAAAAGCCCGTAAAGATGCAACTTGCGTCATTTGGCGTCCGGTTTCCACTGCTCCCATTTCAGTTTCATCATGGCGTCGTACGCGGCGGTCACGGTTTCAGGGCGGTGCCGTTCGGGGTAGATCACGATGCCCAGCAGGACCTCGAAACTCCTGGGGTCCCCGTTTCTCCCCAGGATCCGCGCCATCCGCGCCACCATGCGGTCGCTTTCATCCATGGCCACGCGGGACGGATGATAATTCGGATTGCTGTAGGTGTAGTCATGACCGAGCAGGGCCAGGATGATGTCGATGGTCCGTTTCTGGCCGTAAAAATTTTCCAGGAGCTCTATGCTTTTCCAGCGCGTCTTGCAGGCGTTGAAACGGGACAGGCAAACGTAGGCCTCGTCCAGCTGTTGTTCCAGGTCCGCCGGCGCGCTTTGGGAGACTTGCGCGCGCAACGGGGGCAGGACGCTCAGGGAGAAGAGGACAACGGCGGCCGGAACAATCAGCCGGAGAATCCTGGATCCGCGGGTCAAGACGCGCTCACCACTGGAGCCGTTTCATGGCTTCCCAGGCGGCTTTGACCGTTTCGTCGCGGTGGCGGTCCGATTCCGTGGCCACTTGCATGAGCGCCGGAAACGCGTCCGGGTCCCCGATGTCGCCCAGCGTTTCCACAATGGCCTGGCAGACCTTGTCGTTGTCGAACCGTTCCTGGTCGGACTCCTTGAACTTGGCCCGGCTGCCGCCGTATTGCGTCCGGAGGAGTTCCACCAGTTTTCTGACCACGATCGTGTCCTTTCCGAGCTGGGGGATCACCTTGGCGGCGGCGATCCGGGGGTTGACCGCGTCGTCCCGTTCCAGCACCACCAGAAGCGCGTTGATGTAAGCCGGGTTTTTGCTGGGGGCCAGGGAGTTGAT
>CAYMRH010000023.1:0-16346 GCA_964392785.1 uncultured Brevinematales bacterium | reverse complement strand
GGCCAGCACGCGCGCATCGGGAGAGAACCCCTTGATTTTGGAAAGGTCTTTTCCTGTTTTCGTGTCGGACACGGCCACCATTTCAAAGAAGGAATATTTCTGTTCGGAATTGTTCGTGACCTTGGTGCCCAACAGGACGATCTTGAACTGGATGGCGAAAGCGTTTTCCTTGCCCACGGTCCCGTTGTAGGCGTTTTTCAGCACGGGAATGATCGTGTCCGGGAACTTCAGGTCCTTGGGGACCGCGTCGGCGGACACGTTGGGGCTGAGAAGATAGTCCAGGGCCTTGCTGTCGTTTCTTGTCTGGGCCGAAGCGAGCCCCGCGGCCAGAATCAGGATCAGGACGGCGGCGAAACGGATCATGGCGGTTCTCCTTAATGTCCGATCGGACCGCTCATTTTACCTGTCCGGACGTAAATTTTCAAGCCAGCCGGGGTGCGGGTTCAAACGGCGGCAAAATTGCGAGTTTTATCCGGTGCCGTTAAAATTTTTGCGCCTTGTAATCCCGATCAAGGAGTGTCCTCATGGCCCTGGAACTGACAGGCGCTTACGATCCGTCCCGAATCGAGGACCCGCTCTACCGGTTCTGGCTCGAGCAGGGCTATTTCAAAAGCCGGCCCAACCCCGACAAAAAGCCCTACGTGATCGTGATCCCCCCGCCCAACGTGACGGGCATGCTCCACATGGGACACATCCTCAACAACACCATCCAGGACGTGCTGGTGCGTTACCACCGCATGAACGGGCGCGAAACGTGCTGGATCCCCGGCACGGACCATGCGTCCATCGCCACGGAGACCAAAGTGGTCCAGTATCTCGCGGACAAGGGCATAAAAAAGACCGACATCGGCCGGGAAAAATTCCTGGAATACGCCTGGGAATGGAAGGAAAAATACGGCGGCATCATCATCTCCCAGCTCAAGAAACTGGGCGCGAGCTGCGACTGGGACCGCGAGCGCTTCACCATGGACGCGGGCTACTACCGGGCGGTGATCCACGCGTTCGTGAAGCTCTTCCGCAAAGGTCTGATCTACAAGGGCTACCGCCTGGTCAACTGGTGTCCGGTTTCCAAGTCCGCCATTTCCGACGAGGAAGTCTATTACCGGGAAGTGGACGGCAAACTGTATTATTTCAAATACCCGGTCCAGGGCGCGCCCGGTCAGTTCCTGGAGATCGCCACCACCCGGCCGGAAACCATGCTGGGCGACACGGCCGTGGCCGTGAACCCGTCGGACCCCCGGTACAAAAAACTGGTCGGGAAAAAGGTCCTGCTCCCGATCGTGGACAGGGAGATCCCCGTCATTGCCGATCCCTACGTGGACCCGGAATTCGGCAGCGGCGTGGTCAAGATCACGCCCGCGCACGACCCGAACGATTACGCGATCGGCGAAAAATACAACCTGGAATTCGTGAACATCCTGAATCCCGACGCGACGTTGAACGACAACGCGCCGGAGGACTACCGCGGCCTGGACCGGTTCGAGGCGCGGGAAGCCGTCATCGAAAAAATGCAGGAACTCAAGCTCGTGTCCAAAATCGAAAATTACCGCCATAAAGTGGGTTACAGCGAACGGGGTCACGTGCCCATTGAACCCTACCTTTCGGAACAGTGGTTCATGAAAATGGGCGAGATCGTGAAACCCGCCGTGGAAGCCGTGAGAGACGGCCGGATCGAATTTTTCCCGGACCGGTGGCACAAGGTCTATTTCCACTGGCTGGACAACGTGAAGGACTGGTGCATATCCCGCCAGCTCTGGTGGGGTCACCGGATCCCCGTTTATACCTGCCCGGAATGTGGCTATTACAACGCGTACGAAGAGGCGCCCGCCAAATGCGAAAAATGCGGCGGCGCGAAAATGACGCAGGACGATGACGTTCTGGACACGTGGGCGTCCTCCTGGCTGTGGCCGTTCGCCGTCCACAAATGGCCCGATCCGGACGAGGACCTGAAGTACTACTATCCCACCGACACGCTGGTGACCGCGCCGGACATCATCTTCTTCTGGGTGGCCCGCATGATCGTCGCGGGTTTCGAGTTCATGGGGGAGATCCCGTTCCGCAAGGTTTATTTCACCGGCCTGATCCGGGACGAACAGGGTCGCAAAATGAGCAAGTCCCTGGGCAATTCGCCGGACCCGCTGGACGTGATCGCGAAACACGGAACGGACGCCCTGCGCTACACCATCACGCGGCTGGCCCCGCTCGGGAACGACATCCTGTATTCCGACGAAAAATGCCAGCTGGGACGGAACTTCTGCAACAAGATCTGGAACGTGTCCAAATTCATTTTCCAGTACCTGGGCGCGGAACAGGCCCCTGCGCGGGATATCCGTCCGGACACGGTATCGGAACTGGACGCCTACGACCGCTGGATCCTGACCCGGTACCAGAAAACGGTCGGAAATGTCCGCGCGGAAATCGAAGGCTTCCGGTTCAACGACGCCACGGTCTCCCTGTACGATTTTCTCTGGAGCGAATTCTGCGACTGGTACGTGGAAATTTCCAAAGTCGCGATCCAGAAGGGGAGCGCGGCCGCCAAAAACACCAAACTGTCGGTCCTGGCGTATATCCTGGACGGCAGCCTGCGTCTTCTGCATCCGTTCATGCCGTTCATCACCGAGCATATTTACCGGAACCTGCCGGGATACGGCGATGCGTCCGTCATGGTCGCGCCCTATCCGGAATCCGACGAAAACCTGGTGTTCGAGCGCGAGGAGCGGGCCGTGGCGTTTGTCCAGTCCGTGATCGCGGCCGTCCGGAACGTGCGCGGCGAACAGAAGATCCCCCCCAACACGGACGTGGGCGTCAAACTGTCCGTGGAAGACCTGGACCTGCGCGCGCTGATCGGCGAACAGGCCGCCGTGGTCAAAAAACTCGCCAAGATCGGGGAACTGGAATTCGTGGACGGCCACCGCAAGACCGCGGCCGAAATCGCGACGACCGGACGCGGTTTCGAGGCGTTTGTTTCCCTGGAAGGGATCATCGACACGGCCAAAGAGCGCGAGCGGGTCGCCAGGGAAATGGAAAGGACGGAAGCGGCCATCAGGTCCACGGAAGCCAAACTGGCCAACAGGGCGTTTACGGACAAGGCGCCCGCCGAGGTTGTCCGCAAGGAAAAAGACAAATTGGATTTCCAGAAGGCCGAACTGGAAAAGCTGAAAAAGAACCTGGACTCGCTGGCATCCGCCCGTTAGCGTTCCGCCGCCGGTTTGTTGCGGCCGGGCAGGGATGAGCCGGAAAAGCGAGCGGGCATCATCTTATCTGAAAGCGGCAACTGTCCTCTAATAGCCGTTCATCCTTTTGGACAAGTCCCCTGTCCTTCATTATAATAGCCGCATCATGATGAAATTCACCGGGCCCCCCCATGATTAATCCGTCAAAACTGCTGGAAGTGGATGTCGCTTTCATCAAGGTCGGCGCGCAGCTGGCCGGCGTGCTGTACGACGAAAAAGGAAAAATGCTCTGGCCGGCCCGGGTCCCCATTCCCTATAATTTCCTGTTCAAACTGAGGGAAAAGGACATCAAGAAAGTTTTTTACATCCCGCCCAAGGACAAGTCCGTCATGGACCGGGAACCGATGTTTTCCGCGGAAACACAGAAATTTGCCGAGAACGCCATCGCCGAAATCGTCAACCAGATCAATTACGGAAAAGTGCCGGAAACCGCCATCGCCAAAAACACCATTGTCCGTCTTTACCAGGAAATGCAGAAGAACGCGAAGGGATTCCTGAATCTCCTGGTCCTCAAGGACTACGATTCCTACACCTTCTACCATTCCATCAACGTCGGCATTCTGGCCATGTTCCTGACCCGGAAGCTCGGCTTCAACAACACCTGCATCGAGGACGCCGGGGTGGGCGGTTTTCTGCACGATATCGGCAAGGTCAAGATTTCCTCCCGGATCGTGAACAAGCAGGCCCTCCTCACGCCGGACGAATTCCGCATCATGCAGAACCACCCCGTTCTGGGGTTCAACATCATCAAGGAAGATCCGCACCTGTCTACGTTCGTGAAAAAGATGGTGCTGTTTCATCACGAACGCTGGGACGGCAGCGGCTATCCGCTCAAACTGAAAACCGAAGCCATCGGGAATTTTGCCGGCATTGTGGCGGTGTGCGACGTGTACGACGCGCTGACCACGGAACGCGCCTACAAGAAACCCCTCACGGTGAACGACGCGCTCCTCTATATCATGCGGAACACCCTGAACATGTTCAACCCCTACGTGTCCCAGCGGTTCGTGAACGAAATGGCCCAGATGTACGATCTGGGATCGTTCTATCCCGTGGGCGCGTTCGTGCGTCTCAACACCGGCGAAACCGCCCTGGTGATCAGCAAGGACAAGGAATACTCCCTGCGCCCCCGGATCCAGATTCTGGAAAGCCAGGACGGAGTCCCCCTGCGCAATCCCGTGGAATGCGACCTGAAGGTCGATTCCAGCCGCACCATCATCAAGATCGTGGACGATCCCGTGCGGCTGGACCGGTTGTCCATGCTGGTCTCGGCCTAAACTTTCCATGCAACGCGGCCCCCGGACAGTGTACCGGCTCCTGAAAAAAGCGTACGGTCCCCGGAACTGGTGGCCGGTGGTGCGCGGAGGGCGGTGTCTCTATCTGCCCGAATTCCTGGACCGGCCGCGGACCGCGCCCGAGATCCTGGAAATCATGGTGGGCGCGCTCCTGACGCAGAATACGGCCTGGGACAACGTGGTCCTGGCGCTGATCGAGCTGAAAAAACGGCGTTTGATGTCGGTCGGAGCCCTGGAAAAAATCCCGGAATCCCGGCTGGCCCGCCTGATCCGTTCGTCCGGCTATTACAACCAGAAGGCGAAGAAGATCAAGGCGCTGGTTTCTTTCATCCGGTCATCGCTTGCGGGCCGTGTGGTCCGGCTGGGCGGTATGGGTTTGGACCGGGCCCGGCAATCCCTTTTGTCCGTTTGGGGGATCGGTCCGGAAACGGCAGATTCCATCCTGCTTTACGGCTACGGTTTTCCCGTTTTCGTGGTGGACGCTTATACTCACCGTGTTTTTTCGCGGATCGGTTCTGTGCCCCCGAAAGCCCAGTATGATGATATACAATTATTTTTTCATAAAAACCTGAAGCGGAATACCGGGGTTTTTAGGGAGTATCACGCGCTGATCGTGGAACTGGGGAAATCGGTCTGTATCCGGACTCCCAAGTGCCTGATTTGTCCGATCAGAAAGATCTGCCGTTTCCGCGGGTCCCAAAAAAGTTACGCACCGGAACGCACGATGCGCCGCACGGAAAACCGGCAGAGGCGCTCCTCGATCCGGTAATACCCCGGGTTCGGCATCTATTTTATAACTTATTGTTAGACATATAATTAGAAGCCTAATAATTGACAACCCGGGCCGGGGAGCGTAAAATATGACCGATTTCTTCAGGGAGTTAAACCGTTGAAAAGCACAATGCTCCGTTTCGGATTAGCGGCCTTTTTTCTCGTGTTTTTTATGTCCTGCGGGAAAGGCAGCTATCAGAAATACAATTACGACCGTTTTGTCATGAACACGGTCTTCCAGATCGTGATCTATACCGACCGCGGACAGGCCGCGGCCGACCAACTGGCTGAAGAATCCTACCGCCTGATTGTTTCGCTGGAAGACAAATACAGCGCGTTCTTAAGCAATTCGGTTGTTTTTCAGGCGAATAAAAACGGCCGGATTGATGTTTTGGACACGGAAACGGAAAAACTCCTGGCGGAGGCGCTGAAAGTCTCTGAGGAAACGGGCGGGGCTTTCGATATTACCGTCTATCCCCTCATGCGGTTGTGGGGGTTTTACAGCGAAGAATACAGGATGCCTGACCGGACCAAGATCCGCGACGTTCTGCAGAGAGTCGGGTATTCCAACGTGATCCTTTCGTCCAATGAAGCGGTCCTGTCCAACGGTGTGCAGCTGGATCTGGGCGGCCTGGTGAAGGGATACACCGTGGATCGCGTGGTCGGATTGCTGACGCAGAAAGGGGTCGCGTCGGGTATCGTGAACGCGGGCGGAAACCTGCGGATCTTCGGTCTGAAACCCGACCAGAATCCCTGGAAGATCGGCATCCGCCATCCCCGGGTTCTGGGCGAGTTTTACCTGACGAATGAAACGACCAACGCCCTGGCCATCTCCACATCGGGGGATTACGAGCAGTATTTCCTGTCCGGCGGCAAGCGTTACCACCATATCCTGAACCCGAAAACGGGATTCCCGGTGGACAACGGCGTGGTCAGCGTCAGCGTGAGGAACGCTTCGGCCGCGCGCGCGGACATCATTTCCACGGCCCTGTTCGTGATGGGAGTCGAGAAGGGGCTTGCCTACGCGGAGTCCAACCGGATTGCCGCGCTGTTCATCCTGGAACGGAACGGAAAGCTCTGGGACACCAATTCGTCGGAATGGTTCAAGCCCTGATCCAGTTTGAAAAAGAAACGGGCGGCCCTTTGAAGGCCGCCCGAACTTTTTACAGGATGCAGTCCGGTTATTCGCCGATGAACTTCGCGTGGAGCAGGCGGACGGTGTCGTCGGCCTTGTCTTTGCGGATCACCACGGAGATCTTGATTTCCGACGTGGAAATCATTTCGATATTGATGCCGTTCTGGGCCAGGATGTCGAACACGGACGCGGCCACGCCGGAATGCGCCCGCATGCCGATGCCGACCACGGACACGATGGCGATCTCCCCGTCGTAGGTTACGGCCTGGGCGCCGGTTTCCTTCTTCAGGTCTTCCATGATCATTTTCGCATCCTCGATATCCGCGGTGAGGATGGTAAAGGAAATCTGGCTGCGGTTATCCTGACCGGCGCTCTGGACGATCATGTTCACGTTGATGTTTTTCTCGGCCAGTTTCCTGAATATTTTCGCGGCGACTCCGGGTTTGTCGGGCACGCCGGAAATGTTGATGCGGGTTTCGTCGGTCTTTTTCGCGATACCGGTTACGACAAGGTCTTCCATAGCTTTTGTCTCCTTCACGACAAGAGTTCCCTCGTTCTCGACGAAGGTCGAGACCACGCGCAGGGGCACGTTGTATTTCATGGCGAAGATGACGGAGCGGTCGTGCAGGACCTTCGCGCCCATGGATGCCAGCTCCAGCATTTCGTCGTGGGTGATGGTTTCGAGCTTTTTCGGTTTCTTCACGATGCGCGGGTCGGCGGTATAGACGCCGTCCACGTCGGTGTAGATGTCGCACCGGTCGGCTTTCAGGGCCGCCGCAACCGCCACGGCCGTGGTGTCGGACCCGCCGCGGCCGAGCGTCGTGATGTTGCCGGCGTCGTCAATGCCCTGAAAACCCGCGACCACAACGATCTGTTTCTTCTTCAGCGACTCCCGGATCTTTTCGGTGTTGATGTCCAGAATTTTCGCTTTGGTGTAGTCGGAAGTGGTTTTCAGGCCGATCTGCATGGCGTTGAAAGACACGGCGCCCGCGCCCAGCGCGTCGATGGCGATGGACAACAGCGCGATCGTGACCTGTTCGCCCGTGGAGACTATCATGTCCATTTCGCGCTTGGAGGGCGTAGGGGTGATCTTCTTGCCCAGATTGATGAGACGGTCGGTTTCGCCGCTCATGGCGGAAACCACCACGACCACGTCGTTTCCGGCTTTCTGGGTATTGACGACCTTCTCGGCGACGTTTTTGATCCGGTCCACGTCCCCCACGGACGTGCCGCCGAACTTCTGCACAATGAGAGCCAAGCGAGCCCTCCCTTTTGCGATAAGATTGACGCCTACGGCCTTGGGGGTCGTCAGGCGGAGTATATTATAACCTTTTTCACGGCGCTGTGTAAAATTATGGGTGTTTTCCGAATCCGGCGGGAAAAATAAACGGGATCCGCGCCGAGGGTGAGCGCAGATCCCGTTACTAAAGGGGGATTTTCCGATGAAAAGCCCCTACGGGCTTTCCGCTCTTGGCAGTTTTCATAGGAATCAAGCCCTGAACGGGATGAAAAGATGCCGAAAGAAAGTGTGTGTGACGCAGAAAGGGGCGGGCGCTATTCCTGGCGGGGGTTTGTTACAGCCTTTTCAGAAAATCCCTGTAACCGAAGGTTTTCCAGACACGGCTTGCCTTGCGGTCCGAATCAGCCAGAACGATGGACGGCAAATTCAACCCGTTGAAGGTGTTGGTCTTGACCATGGAATAGATGGCCATGTCGGTAAAGACCACGCGATCGCCGATTTTCAGCGGCAGGTCAAAGGAATAGTCCCCGATTACGTCCCCGGCCAGGCAGCTCATGCCCGCGAAACGGTAGGTGTGCGGCTTTTCTCCCGGTTCGCCGCTTCCGATCACGATCGGCCGGTAGGGCATTTCCAGAACGTCCGGCATATGCGCGGCGGCGGACGTGTCCAATACCGCAATCTGCATCCCGTTATTAACGATGTCCAGTACGGTCGCGACAAGGAATCCCGTGTTGAGGGCGATCGCCTCGCCGGGCTCCAAAACCACCTGGACGCCGTATCTTTTTTTGAAGTCCGAAATGATCCGGCAGAGCCGATCCACATCGTAATCCGGCCGGGTGATGTGATGACCGCCGCCGAAGTTGACGTATTCCATTTGCGGGATCCATTTTCCGAACTTTTCTTCCACGACCTTGAGCGTCCGCTCCAGCGCGTCGGAATTGTGCTGGCAGAGAGTGTGGAAATGGAGGTAGGAGATCCCGTCCAGCCTGTCCGGCCGGAATTCGGAAAGCGTCACGCCCAGCCGGGAATTCGGAGCGCAGGGGTCGTAGATCGGGACCTTGCCCTCGGAATGTTCCGGGTTGATCCGGATTCCAAAACGAATTTTGCTTTTATATTTTATGGCCAGCGGCTTCAGCCGCTCCCATTGGGCGAAGGAATTGAAATCGATGTCCGTTGCGTGTTTCAGGAGTTCCCGGAAGTCGGAATCGGAATACGCCGCGCCGTAAACATGGACTTCCCTCCCGAATTTTTCCTTTCCCAGACGCGCTTCGTGGACGGAACTCGCACAGACACCATGAAGGACCTTGCGGATTTCCGGGAACGTGGAGTACATCGAGAAACCTTTGAGCGCGAGGAGAATGCGGCAGTCCGTGCGGTCGATGACGGTTTTCAATACGGAAAGGTTCTTGCGGATGAGTGAAAGATCGACGACAAACGACGGGGAGGGAACCCGGTCAAAAACGGCGCTCAGAAAGTCGTTTCTTTCCACGGCAGTCCGTACTGGTTTAATTTGTCCATGAAGGGATCGGGGTCGAACTCCTCCATGTTTTTGACTCCGGGGCCTTTCCAGGCGCCGGTGAGGACCAAAAGCGCTCCGATCATGGCGGGCACGCCCGTGGTGTAGGAGATGGCCTGCGTGCCGGTTTCCCGGTAACTTTCGGCGTGGTCGCAGACGTTGTAAACGAATTTCTTCAGCGGCTGGCCGGACTTGTCCTCGCCCTCCACCTGGACGCCGATGCATGTCTTGCCGGTGTAGTTTTCGCCCAGGGAGGCCGGCTCGGGCAGGAGGGCTTTCAAAAATTCCAGGGGGATGATTTTTTTTCCCTGGAAGGTTACGGGGTCGATCCGGGTCATGCCCACGTTCTGGAGCACCTGAAGGTGGTTGATGTAGTTCTGGGAAAACGTCATCCAGAAACGGGCGCGCTCCAGTTCCGGGAAATTCTTCACGATGGATTCGAGTTCCTCGTGAAACAGCAGGTAGCTTTCCTTTTCTCCCACCTCGGGGTAGTTGATGGGCTTGTGGACGGACATGGGTTCGATCTCTTTCCATTCGCCCTTCTCGAAATAGCGCCCGTTCTGCGTGATCTCCCGGATGTTGATCTCGGGATTGAAATTGGTGGCGAAGGCCTTGCCATGGCTGCCCGCGTTGGCGTCCACGATGTCCAGGGTGCGCATTTTCCCGAAATGGTTTTTTTTCAGCCACGCCGTAAAGACGTTTGTCACACCGGGGTCAAAGCCGCTGCCCAGAACGGCCAGAATGCCGGCCTGTTCGAACCGCGATTTGTAAGCCCACTGCCATTTGTACTCAAACTTGGCCACGTCGCGCGGCTCGTAGTTGGCGGTGTCGAGGTAGTTCGTTCTGGTGGCGAGGCAGGCGTCCATGATCGCGAGGTCCTGGTAGGGCAACGCCACGTTGATCACGATGTCGGGCTTGAATTTTTTGATCAGTTTGATTGTGTTGGCGGGCTTGTCCGCGTCCAGCGCAGCCGTGGTAATTGTGCGTCCGTATTGCGTCTTGATGCGCGCGGCGATCCTGTCGCACTTGGATTTTGTGCGGCTGGCCAGGAGAATGTCCGTAAACACCTCTTTGACTTCCGCGCACTTGTGGGCCACCACCTGGCCGACCCCGCCCGCCCCGATAATCAGTACTTTGGACATACAATCTGACTCCCGGAAAATCAGGATTTAGGATTCAGTAAGTCAATATGCAAAAACAATTCTTTTGGACTAGATCCTGAATCCTAGACCCTAGTCCCTGAATCCTGCTCCTGCTCATAATAGGTATATCCGTCCAGCCCCGCTTCGAAGGCCTTGAGGACTTCCGCGCGCTCGTTCATGGAAATGCGGCCGCTCTGGACGGCGTTTTCGGCCAGTTCCCGCAGGCGCACCTTCATGCCCTTGATGTCGTATTCCACGTAGGACAGCACGTCGGATACGGAATCGCCCTCGAGTTCGTCCGTGAAGAAATAATCCCCGTTCTCGTTCACGCGGATGGTGACCACGTTGGTGTCGCCCAGGAGGTTGTGGAGGTCCCCCAGAGTTTCCTGATAGGCGCCCACCAGGAAAACGCCCAGGAAGTATTCCTCTCCGGACCGGAGTTCGTGCAGGCGCAGGGTGTGCTTCACGTCGTGCAGGTCTATGAATTTGTCGATCTTGCCGTCGCTGTCGCAGGTGATGTCCCCGATGATGGCCTCGCGGGTGGGCTGTTCGGCGAGCCGGTGGATGGGCATGATGGGAAAGAGGTGGTCGATGGCCCAGGTGTCCGGCAGCGACTGGAACACGCTGAAATTCCCGTAATAGATGTCGGAGAGCGCCACTTCCATGCCCTCGAACTCGCTGGGGATGTTCTTGAGGTTCGGGATGTTCCTGTAAACGCTCCAGACGACGTTCCAGAAAATGTTTTCGCCCAGTGACCGTTCCCGCAGGCTGACGTCCCCGTGCTTGAAGAGTTCGCGGAGCTGGTCGCGGTAATAGATGGCGTCGTTCAGGCTCTCCTGGAGATTTTTCAGGGAGAGTCTGGACAGCGTCTCGTAGAGGTTTTTGGTCGTTTCGCTCGCGTCGCCGTTCAATTTTTCCGGCACGGGCTTGGGCTCGAACCGGCTCACGTCCAGGATGTTGAAGAGCAGAACGGAATAATACGCCACAGTGGCGCGGCCGCTTTCGGTGATGATGGTGGGGTGGGGGGTCTGGTGCTCGTTGGCGATGCCCATGACCGTTTCCACAATGTCCGCGCAATATTCGCTCACGGAGTAGTTGCGGCTGTTCACGTAGTTGGTTTTGGACCCGTCGTAATCCACGGCCAGCCCGCCGCCCAGGTCCAGGTAGCCCATGGCCGCGCCTTCTTTCACGAGACCGGCATACACGCGCGTGGCTTCCGTGACGGCGGAACGGATGTCGCGGATGTTCGGGATCTGGGACCCCACGTGATAATGGAGCAGCTGGAGACAGCCCAGTTTTCCGGAGCCCTTGAGCTTGTCCAAAAGATCCACCAGTTCGGTGACGGTGAGCCCGAAGAGGCTGCGGTCCCCGCCCGATTCCGTCCAGTGCCCGCTGGTGGCCTTGGTGGCGATCTTGATGCGCACGCCCAACAGCGGCTGGACGTTCAGCTTGGCCGACCGCTGGAGGATCAGGTCCAGTTCGTTCGGCATCTCGATCACGAAGAAGACCTTGTAACCCATCTTGACGGCGTAGAGTCCGAGGTCTATGAATTCCTCGTCCTTGTAGCCGTTGCAGACTATGCACGCCTCGGGGTCCTTGATGAAGGAGATGGCGGCCAGGAGTTCCGCCTTGCTGCCCGCTTCCAGGCCGGTGTGGTAGGCCGAACCGAACCGAGTCACTTCCTCGATGACCTGCTGCTGCTGGTTGACCTTGATGGGGTAAACGCCGCGGTACTGGCCCTGATAGCCGGAGTTGGCAATGGCGCCGGAAAAACATTCGTTCAGGTAGGAGATCTGGGAATCGAGGATGTTGGAGATGCGCAACAGCACCGGCATGCCCAAACCGCGGGCCTTGATGCCGGAAACGATCTCCATGAGGCTGATTTTCTTGTTCTGGAATTTGTGGCCAGGCGTGTACACCACGTCGCCGTTTTCGGCGATGTCGAAATAATTCATTCCCCAGTTCTTGATGCCGTACAGATCGGCGGAATGCTCGATCGTCCAGCGCTCCAGGGCTTCCTTTTTGACCAATTCCCGGTCCCTCCGAACAGGCTCGATTTGATAGGGTGAGATATTTTAAAGCCGGTCCGGAGTTAAATCAAATAAAATTTTCGGCGTCCTGACGCCGGTTACCGGTACACCGCGCCGATGGCCAGCGCGAAGGCCGCCAGGGAAAAGATGTAGAACACGATGAACCGGATCCTCACGACGCCCGCCAGGGCGGCCAGGGGCGCCACGCGCGTCGCAGGGCCCACGATCAAAAACGCCAGCGCCGCGGCCTTGGACATGCCTTCCCGCATGAAGGATTGGACGAGCGGGATTGTGCCGCCGCCGCAGGTGTAGAACGGAACGCCCATCACGGCTGCGAACAGGATGGAGACCCACTCGTTGCGCTGGAAGAGATAACCCGCCCATTTCCGCGGCAGGAACACCTCCAGGGCGGTTCCCAGCAGTGTGCCGATCACCACGTAGAAACCCACGTAAACCAGGTTGGATAAGACGTCCCGGATGAAGACGCTCCAGTCCGGTTTTTTCCCGGTTTTCCGTTTCACGGTGGAAGCCGGACGGTCGGGTATGTCCTTTTTGACGATCCAGGACCGGGGCACGAAATGGGCGATAAAACCCAGGGCAAGACCGTAAACCAGCACGGCCGTCAAACGGGCAAAGGCCATCCCGGCGCCCAGCCCGCCCCAGGTGATCACGAAGAGCTGGGGGTTCATCATGGACGAAACGGTCAGGAAAGTGACCAGCGGCGCGATGGATACGCCGGACCGGAGAAGTTCCAGCATGACCGGGACCGTGCCCACGGTGCAGAGCGGGGACACGGCGCCCAGAACGGCCGCCGCCAGAATGGACAAAACGGGGGTGCGGGACACCCAGCCGCGGATCAGATTTGTCCAGGACGTGAGTTTCAGGATTTCACCCAGGACCACACCGGCGGCCAGATAGGGGGAGATCTCCAGGAGCGACAGCCAGGACCGGTTCAGAATCTGGAGAAGAGAGCCAAAAAAGAATTCCACGGTTCCTCCGTTCCCGGTTTCCCGTTATTCCAGGAAGAAATTCACCTCGGCGCGGTTGAAGAAACGGTCAAAGGCGCGGATGCGCACGGACACCCGGTCTTCCGGCCGATCGTTCTCCGGCAGCGGGTACTCAATGCGCTCAAAACCGTTCGTGACCGGCGGCAGCAGACGGCGGCCGTTCCAGAAAACGTCCATCCTCCGGGTGTCCCGGGCCGGTTCCAGTCTGATGACGAGCCGTCCGTCCTCCCGCGAAGATTCCGCCACGGTAAAATCCGGCGGGTCATAATCGAAATACTTGCTGCCGCCCGGCATGGGAATCTGTCCCTGGAATACTTTTCGCACCTCGTCGGGTTGCAGTCCGGCCACGGTGATCCGGGTCACGTCGCCGTTTCCGGCCCTGTCCAGGGCCAGGTAGCGGATATGATTCACGGATTCCGGGTCCCAGCCCGTTAAAATGGAATGCAGGGTGTCCACCGCCACGGCGTCGCGGCTGGCCATGACCAGGCGCATGTTCATCTGGTCGTTTGAGATGGGGCCCCGTCCGTGGGCGGGCCCGTTCTGCAGGCCCTGGAGGCCGTCCACGACCGTGAAGTCGATCCGTCTGCAGAGAATGTAATCCCGGATCCATTTGTGCAGGTCGTCGCTCAAGTGGTTGACCATGTCGATTTTCAGCGCGTTGGTGGCGGAAACACCGTAGATGTTTGCCGGCGGCGTGCCGATGCCCACGTTTTTCAGCGAGCCCGAAATGACGGCGTTGAAATGGTTTTTCAGGACCGGCAGGCTGATCAGGACGTCCGCTTCCAGGATGGTCCTGTTCAGGTAATACGATTTCCGGTAAAGACCGTTGGACAGAACGACCCGGGTCAGACGCGGTGACGCGCTGTCCCGCCAGTCGCCGCTGTCTCTTTCAATGGCCAGAAAAGCGTCCGCTTCGGGGATCCGTTCCGGAGTGTATTTCAGGTGCGCCATGACCGATTCGGTCCGGCCCACGGCGGAATTTTCCATGATGATTATTTTTCCGGACGGGTTCAGTTCCCGGACCATGCGGGCCACGGCCCTGGTCACGCGCCAGTCCGTGGTGACGCCGTTGGCTTCCGGATCCAGGAGCGGCGAATCCGGACGGTCGTTTTCCCGCATCAACACCAGGTTGGGTTTTAAAACCACGGTGTCGCCGTTTTTCACGATGCCCGCAAGCCCGCCGGCCAGCCGCACGGCTTCGCGGACCAGGGATTCCACGTCCTCTTCTGTCATGTCGGATACGGATACCCTGTCGGACTGGACCACGGAGACCGGGGATTCGTCGGGCGGAACAAACGGCCGTCCCTCAGGCGCGTCCGGACGGGCGGTGACCGTCGGGATTTTTCCCAGGGGAGCGAAGAATTTGTTCCGGTGCGCCAGGTTACCGGCAAACAGGACCGCGAGCATCAGAGCCAGGGCCCAAAGCTTGTAACCCCCCGGCTCCTTGCGGGCGGGTTTGGGGCGGGAGCGGTAAGAACGCGTTTTCATGAAACCCCGTATCGGGAAACCCGGTTTACTCCGTGTATTGTAATGGCGGACCGGGAAAATTTCCACCGGCGCCGGGAGAAGTGATCTTGAAAAAATTTAACTGGTTAACCTACCGGTTAAAAAGCGCTCCGAGATGAATGCGGGGACCGTAAGACCAGCCGTCCGCGATCCGGTTCCCCAGGACCCAGTCGCCCAGAAGCGCCAGGGAAAAATGGCCGCCCACAGGCAGCTCGATCAGGACATACGGCATGACAACGAGCGTTCCGGTGTCCTCCAGGGACACCGTTTTCAGACCCGCCGCGCGGTCAATTACGTGCAGTTGACGCAATGTTCCGCCGCCCAGGAGCAACCCGGCTGAAAAAGTCATCATGGCCGCGGGAAAAAGAAATTCCGCCGTCAGGCCGCCGAAACCCATTTCCACGGAACTGTCCGCCTCTCCGGGAAGGGATGAATAGGAAAAACCGGTGCTGAAACCCATACCCCCCGCTCGTAGCCAGGGAAGGACCGTGAACGCGACCCGACCGCCCAATCCGGAGGACAAACCCGCCGCGCGGCCGAAAGAAGAGACAACCTCTCCCGCGCCGACGTGATAAAACATGCCGCCGCTCAGAAAGCTTTTCCGGACTTCCCGTTCGTTCGCGTGTCCGGCCGCGGGGATCATGGCGGACAGGAAGGCAAAAAGTGCGGTCAGAACCGGCAGGGTCCGCGGGGGCGGGAAAGAAAACGGCGATCTCACTCCTTCTGCTCCGGGCCATTTTTGTCGGAAGGCGCGGGACAAACCCCGCTTTCCGCCCCGGATTTGAGCGTTTTGAGCGTCAGGATATGCGTTCCGACCGCCAGCCCCACGACCGTGAGCGCGATCGTGACGGGCAGGCGCGCGATCAGGACCATGGACAGGACAAGCGATCCCGCCAAAAGGACCATCGCGCCGATTTTTGTTTTCAGCGATACCGCGCGGTTAATCAGGTAATTCCTGACGACCGGGCCGAACAGGCGGTGGTTTAAAAGCCAGTCGTACAGCTTTCGGGAACTGCGCAGAAAACAGAAGGCCGCCAGGAGCAGAAAGGGCGTGGTGGGCAGAAGCGGAACGAAAATCCCGATCACGCCCAGCGCGAGGCAAAAAAAACCCGCGGCGATCAGGAGAATTTTTCCGAGCGGTCTGAGCATAAAGCGGTCTCCGTTATAAAAATTCTCCGTGACATCCCGCGCTATCGCGCGGCGGAGTATTTTTGTTCCGCAAGGAAGAATTTTCGCGCGCTCATCCCCGAAGTAAACTTCCGGGTATTCGCGCTGAACGGAATAAAAACATCCGGGGCCCGGTGAAAAATACCGGGCCGCCGGTTCGGTCATTTTAAAGCTCTTTGCTTTTTCCCAGGTCAAAGCGGTCGGCGTTCATGACCTTGTTCCAGGCCGACACAAAATCCTTCGCGAATTTTTCACGGGCGTCGTCGGCGGCATAGACTTCCGCGATGGCCCGGAGGCGGGACTT
>CAYMRH010000022.1:31624-40726 GCA_964392785.1 uncultured Brevinematales bacterium | reverse complement strand
CGGATACAACAGCCATTGTAGGGGATGGATCGGTTTTTCTCAATTAAACCTGAAACACATTATGATTATCAATCAGCCGATAAAAAAAATCACTCCGGATAGACGGCCACCTTTTCTGTTCACTGAAGCAGCCTGACAATCCGAAGTGAGTTATATGCATTTCAACGAGGTTTAAAATGCCACTCTAAGTCCTAAACTTGCGGAAACCCCGACACCCAGTTCAACAAAAGTAATCGTTGGAGCAACTTCTAAAAAAAGCTCGAGTTTCTGTACAGGCCATATTTGCAATCCAATCGGAATTCGCGCACCTGGATTGAGATTAAATGTATTGGCGTCACCATTCATTCCCAGATAAAAACCGATCCCAAGGTAATAGTCAAGAATACCGCCCAATTTCTGATTGATGACCCAGTAGTCACACGCAACTCCTAAGTCAAAATTCTGCCTAAAATTCCAAGAAGCACTTAAAATCGGAAAATTACCGAATTTCAGCGAAATGCCAATACCACCCCCATTCCCAGTAGAGCTGCCCATGAAATTCCCGTATATCCCGACGGCATTATAGGAAAAGGCGGGAGCGGTTATAACAAACAGAGCCGTTATAAAAGCGGCCGCCAGAACGGTTTTCTTCATAAAATCCTCCAAGAGATCTTGACGGATCATTATAGGAAAAAACCCTCAAAAAATCAATTTCGTTCAATATTAACGGGCCGTTTTCCGAAAATAGTACTGTCTGTCCGACGGGGGTCCTGGCCATGTCCCGATTTTTCAGCATCCTGTTATACCTCGCTTATAAGGCGGCTGTTGTCCTGACAGCCCGCCATTTCCTCCAGTTCTTCACCATGCGGTATGACCTGTTGGTCCTGCTGTTTTACGGTTTTCTTTCATCCTTCCAGTTCGCTTTCCTCCTGATCCAGAGCCTGCCCGGGAAGAAGGTCCGGAGGGAATTGTCCGCGGTATTCCAGTACACCACCGTGATCACGGTTTACATGGAACTGGCTTTGACCGGGCTGACCTCCTATTACCTTTTCCGCCAGGAGAACGACCTGTATAACCTCCTGTTTCTGCTCGCGGCCCTGACTCCCGCGCATACCCTTTTTTATTTCCTGCATACGATCGTCTTTGACCGTGTCATCAGGAAACTGGACACGGTTGTGACGCGGATCAGTTCCCTGCCGGTCCTGGGTTTTATCCTGTCCGGGCTCGCCGCCCCGGCGGCTTACCTGGGTTACAAGATCCTGACACTCCCGGCTCTCTCCGCCAAGGACCTGCTTCGGGACGTTTACGTGACCGGCGTTTCCCTGGCATCCGGGCTGGCGGTGCTGTTCTTCCTGTTCTGGCTGAAAGCCCTGAAGGCCCGCCGGATCCTCAAGCGGATAAAATCGTTCGACCTCTTCGGCCAGGAACAGCCTTTCCGGGTCGACGATCCGAACGAAATCGGACTCGTCCAGTCCGCGCTCAACGGATTCGCCGTCCAGGTCCGCCGGGAAAAGGAAAAGCTGTCCCTCTTTTCCGGTTATCTGTCCCGCACCATTCTGGACGAGGTGAAGAAATTCGGCCCGCCGCTGAAAGCCGAAACCAAAAGCGCGACCGTCGCGACCATCCTGTATTCGCTCCCGCCGTCCAACATCCCGGCCGAAGACCAGCTGGACCTGACCGACCGGATTGTGCGCATGCTGGGCGAATACGCGGAGAACTACGACGCCTACCCCCTGTTCTCGCTGAACCGGGCGGTCCTGGTCTTCGGCGTCCCGTTTCATTACGACCACAGGAAACTGAACGCGATCGAATCTTCCCAGAAGATCGTTTCGGATTTTGAAAAAATGGGGCAGGACACGGGCGTACCCGTGCGCGTTTCCATCGGCATCTACAGCGGCCAGGCCGTAACCGGACCGCTGTCCTCCCGCGGTAAAGACCTGAGGGAATACAGCGTTCTGGGGGATTGCGTGGAGACGTCGGAGCGCATCGCGCTGGCGGCCTCGGGGGCGGGACGGTCGCTTCTGGTGTGCCCGGACACGCTTTCAGACCTGCAAAGAAATTTTCCCGTGGAGAAAAGCTTCAAGATCAGACTGCGGAACCGGGAACTCGTATTGCACCAGTTGAAGACCTGACCGGAGGACGGATCCCGCTCCCCGTTTTTTACCGCTCCGATTTTTTCAGGGCGTCCGCGTCCAGGGTCGCGTCAAACACGCGTACGGCGTTTCCCGTCATGAGCACGTCCCCGTCTTCAGACCATTCCACCTTCAGGTCCCCGCCCAGCAGGTGAACCAGCACTTTCCGGTCCGTCAGCCCGTTTAAAAAACCCGCCGCCACGCTCGCGCAGGCGCCGGTGCCGCAGGCCAGCGTTTCCCCGCTGCCCCGCTCCCAGACGCGCATGAAGATGTTGGACCGGGACAGAATCTGGACAAATTCCACGTTGGTCCTGTTGGGAAAAACGTCCGCGAAATCTTCCACGGGACGGCCGTACTTCTGGACGGGGAACGATTCGATGTCCTCCACAAACGCCACGGCGTGGGGATTCCCCATGGACACCAGGGTAAAATCAAACGACCGGTCTTCCACCATCAGGTTCTTGACCGCGTAACCGCCGTCGTTCGCATCCGCAACGGCCGGAATGAGCGCCGGATCCAGTATGGGCCGCCCCATGTTCACGGTGATGGAGGTCACGCCTCCGCCTTTCCGGCGTTCCAGTTGGATGGACTTGATCCCGGCCCCGGTTTCAATCGTCATCCGGGTTTTACGGCAGATCTTCTCCTGAAACGCGTAAAGGGCGAGCTGGCGGACGCCGTTGCCGCACATTTCCGCCTCGCTCCCGTCCGCGTTGAACATGCGCATCCGAAGGTCCGCCTTTTTGGACGGACAGGCAAAAATAATCCCGTCGCCGCCCACGCCGAAATGCCGGTCGGACAGCGTCCGGGCAAGCGATCGCGCCCTGGACAACAGCGAGGGATACCGGAAGGCGCTGATCACGATGTAATCGTTGCCCAAAGCGTGCATTTTGGTCAGGGAGAAGCGCATGGTTCCTCCAAAACAAAAGGGCGACGATCGCTCGCCGCCCTGATTGTCGCTGAATAAGTCAGACGTTCTTCAAGGCGTCTGTCACCAGGTTTTTCACGGCCGCCCCGTCCGCGCGCCCTTTCGCGCGGGCCAGGACTTCTTTCATCATTTTACCCATGTCTGCGGGAGAAGCGGCGCCCAGATCCTTCTTCGCTTCCGCCACGATCGCCTTCAGTTCTTCTTCCGTCAGCATGGGCGGCAGGAGTTTGGCCAGGTAGTCGATCTCCGCCTTTTCCTTTTCGGAGAGGTCCGCGCGGGCGGCTTTTTCGTATTCCACCAGGGCGTCCCTGCGGGTCTTGATGGTTTTCTGAAGGACGGACATCACGTCCGCATCCTCCAGATCCTTTTTCTTGTTGATGGATTCGTACTTCAGGTCGGAAACCAGAAGCGACAGGACGCCGGACGCGAACGCGTCACGCGCCTTGCGCGCGTCCATATACATCTTCTGGATCTCTTCAAACATTCCCATGGCGTCAACCTTCCCGAAATGGCGGTCCGGCCTTAAAACCGGTTCAGATATACCGGCTCATCTGGCGCATTTTGCGGATTTTCTTGTCGATCTTCCGCTGGACGGTGGACAATTTCTTCTTGCGCGTCTCGGACGGCTTTTCGTAGTGACGGTGTTTTTTCTCGGAAGTCAGGATACCGTCCTTTTCCACCTCTTTCTTGAAGCGTTTCAGGGCGGAATCGACCGTCTCGTTTTCCCGAATGTCAACCTGGAGCATTTCGCATCACCTCGTTTTCTATGAATTTTCCGTCTGTCGCCTGTTATCCCGGGGGCCACTTCATGAAACGGCCGCCCATCACGTGAAAATGGATGTGGTAAACCGTCTGACCGCCGTTGTCCCGGCAGTTGGACACCACCCGGTACCCGCTTTCGCGGATTCCCGTTTTTTTCACGATGTCCCCTATGGCCCCGTAAACGCCGGCGTAAACGGCCGGGTCCCGCACGTCGTTCAGGGTCTCGATATGGGCCTTGGGCACCACCACCACGTGGACCGGGGCCTGCGGGTTAATGTCCCGGAAAGCAATGACATTTTCGTCCTCATGGACGATTTCGGCCGGGATTTCCCTGGAAACGATCCGGCAAAAGATACAGTCGGTCGAACGGCTGGTCATGGCCCTTCCCGCAGACAATCCGGCAACGGATAGTATAAGGGGAAACCCCTCCGAATGCAAAAAATAATCCGCCCAATTCGCTTGACAGGTTCAAAAGCGCAATACTAATATTATTGTCGTGGGAGGGAAAAAGGGTATGTACATGAAGGATATGATCGGGCATTCCATATCGGACGACGCGGAATTCGACGATCTGGACGATTTCGACTACGTGGACCAGTTCGTCAACAAGGACGATGACGCGTCCGACGCCGGGTCCTCCGATGACGATTACGACGACCTGGACGACCTTTACGTGGAGGACGACGGGGAATCCGACGATGCCGAAACGGACGATTTGGAAGACATGGAAGAGGACGAACGTCCCAAAACAGCTTCGCCTGAAGACGGCGACGTGGGCGAAATGGACGAGGAACTGGAAGCCCGTTTTTCCTGCGACGAATGCGGCCACAAATGGGTCGATTTTATCTCGGAAACAGACGAGGAAAACGACCTCTTCGAGATCAGTTGCCCGCTCTGTGGGTCACAGAATGTCACCATGGAACGCTGAACGGGCCGTTTGAACGCCCGGCCATGAAAACCTTCTTTTCAGGCCTGAAAACCGCCACCGGCCATCTGATCCGGTCCATCAGGGTCTTTTTTCTATTCCAGTTCAGGCTGAAACCCCGGATTATCCGCATGAAACGGTTTGTCAACCGGATCGTTTCCCTCAAGCGCGACCTGTTCCCGGCGGGAAAAAGTCTTTTTATCTTCAGCGGCAAGGGTGACAATCTCTACTTCATCGTCATGAAGGAGAACGCCCTGATTTCCGTGACCGAGGTTTATGACGACGTCCTGAACCGTATTCCCGAGCGCTACCGCCTCCTTCCGAAGATCGAGTTTTCCGAATTGTTTCTCCGGACCTGACCGGACCGTTCCCGCCCCCTTGCCGTGACAGTCCCAGTTGTCCGCATCCCGCCTGGATGGACCCTCCGCGGCTTTTTCGGATGACGGTTTTGAGCCCCAGTTTGGCCAATCTGGCCGCAAACATAGCGACCTGAGAGGCGTCAGGCGCCGCAAACGGCAACCCATTCACCGGGTTGTAGGCGATCAGGTTCAGGTGGCAATCCAGGCCTTTCAGTTCCCGCGCCAGAGCCAGCGCATCCTCTTCCGAGTCGTTCAATCCCGGGATCACGACGATCTCCACAGTGATCCGGCGTCCTGTCCGGGCCTGATAATTCCGAAGCGCGCCCGTCAGTTCATCCAGACTGTGTTTCCGGGCTATGGGCATCAACTGCTCGCGTTTGGACTGCACGGCCGTATGCAGGGACACCGCCAGGCGGATCTGCGCGGGTTCTTCAGACAACGCCCTGATGCCGTCCGGGATTCCGGCCGTGGACACGGTCATATGGCGGGCGCCCAGATGGTACCCGCCGGAAAAGGACAGGATGCGGACGGAACGGAGCACCTGTTCCGTGTTCAAAAACGGTTCGCCCATGCCCATGAACACGATATTGGACACCCGCCTCCCCGCGCCGTGATCCCGACCGTCCGCGCGCGTCCGGAGCCACCGTTCCGCCATCAGCACCTGGGATACGATCTCTCCCGCCGTCAGGTCGCGCGTCAGACCCAGCCGGCCCGTCGCGCAGAACGCGCACCCCAGCGCGCAACCCGCCTGGGAGGACACGCACAGCGTCAGCCGGGGCGAATCGCGGTCCGGGTGGTCTTCGTCGGCCGGAATGAGGACCGTTTCGATCAGCGCACCGTCCCCGCACCGGAACAGGAATTTGACCGGGCCGCCGGATCCCGGTTCGGTGACGCACTCGGATATTTCCAGGTCTTCCAGGGAATACCGTTCCGCCAGACGAGACCGCAGATCCTTGGGGAGGTCGGACATGGCGGAAAAATCGGGATTGAATTTCCGGTAAATCCAGTTGAAAACCTGGTAAGCCCTCCGCGCTTCAATCCCGTCGCGCTGGAAGCGTTTCTTCAGGTCGTCGAACGTGTCGCCCAGGATCCTGTCGCGGTTCATTCCGGAATTCATGGTTATTATCATAACGAAAACCGCGCGATCTCACAACCGGGACCCCGCTCCCCGGCAAAAATAGAGTTTTCAGGGCGGTTTCCTTATAATCAGACCGTCGCCATGAAAAAAAACCGTTTCGCATTCCTGACCCTGTTTTTCATCCTGTTTTTCGTTTTCATTGAAATCCGTATCCTGTTCGTCATGATGTTTCCCGACGCGCGCCTGAAAAACGAAAGGATCAGCCAGGCGCTCCGCGGAACAATCACCGACCGGAACGGTCGCGAGATCGCCCTGTCCTCCACTTTCTATTCTCTCTACGCGCGGCCGGCGGAACTGTCAACCGCCCAGAAATCGGCCGTCCGGAATCACTGGCTGGCCGGCCGCACTTTTTCGGACGCCGAGATGAAGGACCTGCTGTCTTCAAAAAGTTTTGTCTGGATCCGCCGCAAACTGGATTCCCGGACCTATGCGTCCGCCAGGGAATATGTGGAGGACCTCAAGAAACGGGGGCAGATATCCCGGGATTCGATCGGCTTCCTGCCCGAACAGGGGCGTCTTTACCCCCACCCCGCCACGGCAAACATTCTGGGTGTCGTGGGCATTGACAACAACGGGCTGGCGGGCCTTGAATTTTCCCTGGATTCGCATCTGCAGCAGGGGTTTGACGTTCAAACCACGCTGGACCCGCAGCTGTCCGCCATCGTGACGGAGGAACTGCGGCGGGGCATCATCGATTCCCGGGCCGAATTCGGCAGCGTGGCCGTCATCAAGGCGGACACGCGCGAAATCCTTTCGCTGGTGAATTTCCCCACGTTCGACCCCAACGACCTGAAAAGCGTCACCGCCTACAACCTCCGGCTGCGCGCCACGGCGGACCATTTCGAACCCGGTTCGGTCATGAAGATGTTCTCCATGGCCTACGCCCTGGAAAAGGGTGTTGTGAACGCCTCAGCGCCCGTGTACCGTTGCACGGGTTTCGCCACCGTCGGGGACCACGAGTTCACCTGCGATTACCCTCACGGCTGGGTGGATCCCACGGCCATCATCCAGAAATCCTGCAACATCGGAATGGTCCAGGTGGCCGATTCGTTCGAGAGGGCGGGTCTGCACCGCTTCTACAGGAAATTCGGTTTCGGCAGCGGAGTGGACATTCCGGTGCGCGAAATGGCGGCCGGGATTTTCCGGCCCCCGGAAAAGTGGTCGTTTCTGTCCCGGTTCATGGTATCCATCGGACAGGAGATCGCCGTGACGACCCTCCAGTTGGCCGTGGCGGCCAGTGTGATTGCGTCCGACGGCGAGTACCGGACACCGGTGCTGGTGCGGCGGATCACCGGCATGGGCGGCTCGGAAATATTCAGCCCCACCCTCACGAACTACCCTGTTTTGTCCCCCGCCAACGCGAGAATCCTGCTGAAAATGATGGAAACGGTGGTCAGTGAAAACGGGACCGCCATTGCGGCAAGGGTGGAAGGCGTATCCATAGCGGGAAAGACCGGAACGGGACAGGTGGCCCGCGAAAACGGAAAAGGTTATTACCCGGACGTGTTCAATTCCGTTTTTGTGGGTTTCATACCGGCCTCCCGGCCCAAATACGTCGTCACCGTCGTGATCAACAGACCCAGAGGCGGTCAACGCGCCGGAGGGCTGGTCGCCGCCCCTGTCTTTTCGCGCATTGTGCGCCGGATGATCGCGGCGACCCCCTATTTCGGAAACGATTGAACCGGAACTGACGATGCCGGAACTGATTCTCACCCCCTTTGATTCGCCGGACGGCCTGCCCAATCTCCGGATCTGCCGTGACGGGAAAACGGTCACCCTGCATTCCCTGTCCCCCGAACGGGAAGCCGAGCGGGTGGTCTCGCGGTTCAATCCCGGACTGGAGTGGGTCCTGGTGGCGGGCGCGGGCATGGGATACGTGCCGGAATACCTGTTGAAGATGACCCGGCACAGGATCCTGATATACGAACACGGCACAGAAATCCTGGAAATGGCCCGCTCCCGCCGCGACCTTTCTGTCATTGAGAATGACCCGAGGGTTTCCTGGGTTACGGGCGAACCGGAAAAAATCCTTGCGTTCCTGGACGAGAAGGGAATCCGGGAACTGAATTTCTATATCCACCGGCCGTATTTCCAGATTTTTCCGGAGTTCTATCCCACCCTGGAGGGCATGCTCGCCGCCTACCTCTCCAGAAAGCAGATCAACAGGGCCACTCTCCGGCGTTTCCAGAAGGTCTGGCTGAAAAATATCCTCAGAAATTCCGCATTCTATGCCGGACTGCCCGGCATCAAGGACATAAGACATTCCTACCGGGGCAAGCCGGCCGTGATCGCGGGCGCCGGCCCGTCTCTGGGCCGGTCGCTGGATGAATTGTCAGCCATGCGGGATTCCGTGATCGTCATCAGCACGGACACGGCCCTGTCCATGCTGGAAGCGCGCGGAATCCGGCCGGATTTTGCGGTGAGCGTCGATCCCCAGGACAAAAACGCCTACTACCTTCTCTACGCGCCGGACCGTTCCGTTCCGCTGGTCATGGACGCGGCGGCATCCAGCCTGGGTTTTTTGAAATACCGCCCGGGCCCTGTCATCGTGACCGACACGGCCTTTCCGGCCTACGACTGCCTGGCGCCGTTCTGGGGCGAAAAGGGACGCCTGGCGGCGGGCGGCTCGGTGTCCACTACGGCCTTCGACCTGGCACGGTTCTTCGGCTGCGATCCCATCATCCTGATCGGCCAGGACCTCTCTTTCACGGCCATGCAGACCCATAACGCGGGAAACATTCTGGAGGAACAGTTCTACGCCCGCGTGAACCGGATGGACACCTATGAAAGTTACCATGCCCGGACGCTTGTCATGTCGGACAGGATCGACGCAAGCGGCATTGGCGGCAAAAAAGTCCGGACGGACCGGAAATTCCTCACGT
>CAYMRH010000022.1:0-31614 GCA_964392785.1 uncultured Brevinematales bacterium | reverse complement strand
GACTGGTTTCAGCGCGAGATCCGGAACACCCAGGCCCGGGTCATCAACGCGACGGCTTCCGGCATCCTGATCGAGGGCGCAGAGAACATGACGCTGAATGATGCGGCGAGACAATGCGGTTTTGCCGGACTGAAAATTGACCGGTCCTTTACCGCCGATCAAACCCGTCATCCTGACAACACGCCGGACCTGAACGAGTCCCTGGCGGCGATCCGGAAAAAAATCCGGGCGCTATTGCCTCTGGCCGCGGCGGCGGTAAAAGCGGCCCAGGAAATGGACAGCGCCTACTCTCCGGCCAAGCCGGCAGGTTCCTACGGCCGCCACCTGGATCCCATGAACCGGTTTGACCGTTCGCTGATGGAATCGTTGAAAAACCTGGGAAGTTTGGGGCGCCTGGTGGAACTGACCATGCAGGAATCCATCCAGGGCATACTGGATAACGCGTCAGAAAACCTGAGCGCCGACCTGGTAAAAAAATGGGAAAAACTGTACCGGGAAGCCGGCGAGGGCCTGGCATACCTAGAGCGTCTGATCACAAAACGGCTGGCGGCATCCGGTTCAAACGATCAATAAAAATTCTCCGTGGCAGAGCCATCCCATTCTCCACATTGTCGCGCGCCCATCCCCGTCCCAGCACCATTTTGCAGGTATGTTGGCAAAGCTCAACAAGATGGCGCTGGGCCGGGTATTCGCGCTGAACGAAAAAAAACGGCCCCCGCTTTAGCGGGAGCCGTCTCATGAAAATTCCTTTCCGATGATGCGGGTTTTACTTGGGCTGCTGAGTTCCGCCGCCCTGGGCTTGCTGCTTCTTTTCTTCCATTTGATATAGATAGATCTTTTCGCCCAAATCTTTCAGATCCTTGATCCGATCTTTCAGGCGTTCTTTCTGCATGATACCCCAGATGGCTTCGTCGTCAATGTCCATTTCCTCGCGGATAATGGCCCGGTCAAATTCGATTTCCACGTCCTTGAAGTAGATCACGAAGTTTCCGCCCGGTTCGTTTTCGGGTTTGTACACCACAAACGAATCGAAGGAAATGAAGGGATAACTCTTGGGATACAGGGCCAGACGCTGCAGAACGCGGTCCTGGATGCTGTCCGTGTATTCCGGGTTGGTCCAGACGAGCTTGCGCCAGCCGTCGTAATAGACGGAACCGAGGTAGAAGTCCTGGATCTGGTCGTTGCGATCCTTGATCCGGGTGGAAACCTGCATCATGTAATTGAGGCCGTACACCCAGGCGGACAGGGACTTGATTTGCCCGACGTTGGCCAGAAGACCCATCACCAAGCTGTTTTCTTCCTTGGAATCGTTCTGGTTCACGAACTCGCCGTTGTCATAGAACGGATGGAACTTGAACGGGGGTCTGATCATGGCCCAGGAGAGGAAAGGCCCGCGGATAAAGTGGATCCGGGCGCCCAGCACGTCGCCAAAACGTTTGCTGGGAGCCTTCAGGGAATAGGACAAAACGTTATTCTGCACCGTGTTCGCGGAGGATGCGAGAATAATTTTCCACTTGTCCAGTTTCCAGTCGTCACCGTTGAAACGGACAACGGGAAAACCGTACTGGGTCAGATCCATGTCCGGGTTTCCTTTGGCAACCTCATCGTGGATCTGATTGTCTTTCTGGGCGACACCGGCAATGTTCTGCTCGAACGTACCGAAATCGATCAGCGTTTTTTTAACGGCAGAGAAAGCGGTGGACGCGACAAAGCTGATGAGAACAACCAAACCTAACAGCAGTCCTTTCCTCATAGCCAACTCTCCTTTAAAGTAGAATATCACCTTGAACATTTTACACGATTGACCGGATATGTCAATAATTTTGGGCTCTTTTTCTGTTTTCAGGGCCCGACACAGCGCTTCCGTCGGTTCATGCTATCATCGGCCGCCGGTCCCGTAAACTGAAAGGAAACCGGATCAGCGCTCTGTCCCGACCGGAAGGGGGTGTTCCAGGGAATAGGCCCCGGCGCGGCCCTTGACGGCCCGATTGTCGCTCAGGACGCTCAACCGCAGAACCCGGGTATTGCGGTTCAGCGTCCGGATCAGGCCTTCTATGAAGAGGCGGCAGTCCTCGTTATCCTGCCGGAGATAATCCAGGAACCGGTTGTTCAGATTGACCACCAAAAGCCCGTCCGGCACCAGCCAGACGTTTATGACCTGCAAACCGTCGGGTAACTTCAGGTGGAACCGGTAGTTCATGGGGCCCAGGGCGTACTCCCGGACCAGGGTTTCCTCCATCCGGATTTTTTTGTTTCCGGATGACAGTACGCGTTTCTCTATGCCGAACCGCGACGTTCCCGGGTAGGGATAGTAAAATGAATAGGTCTTGCCCCTCATCAGACGGCCGCCCGCCATAACCGCCAAACCGGTCCCGATCAGGACCGCGGCCAATCCCGCGAACCAAACCCATCTGTTCCCGGCTGATTTTGTCATCATTGCGTAAAACCCCTGCTGTTCCGATGCTGGCGGATAAACGACCGGACGCCTTCCGAGATCCCGGCCGCCAGTTTATTTCGGTATTCCCTGCTCATGAGCAATTTTGATTCCCGGGGATTCGATAAAAACCCGACTTCCACCAGAACGGACGGCATGGAATTATACTTTAAAACGAAAAAATTCGCCTTTTTTACGCCCCGCAACGGGGCCCGGGTGTGTTTCACCATGCCGGACGCGGTCAAGGCCGCCAGTTTTTCCGACTGCCGCCTGATACCGTCCTTGAGCAGGTCGCCCACGATCATGGCCAGCGCCTCGGTCTTTTCCACGTCGCTTTTGGAAAATCCCGCGTTTTCCATCATCTCCACGGCTAGCGCCTCCTCGTCGCTGGCCTGATCGGACAGGGAGTAAACCTCAATGCCCTCGGTTTTTCGGTTCAACGAAATATTTCCGTGAATGCTGACAAAGACCGGATTCATTCCTTTCCTGATCAGGACCGTGGCCTGGTCCGTTCTTTCCTTGAGAGTGACAAAACGGTCGGAGAGTCTGGTGTAATAAACTTTCAAACCCGGTTCCTTCGCCAGGAGGCGTCCGGTTTCCCGGGCCACCGCCAGCACGATATCCTTCTCCTTGATGCCGTTCACGCCCAGACCGCCGGGGTCCTTCCCGCCGTGTCCCGGATCGATCACCACGGCCGTAACGGGCTGAAACCCGTCGCGGCCGGCCGGAAGCGCGGCGGCAACTGCCGGACGGCTGGACGCGGCGGCGGGCGCGGAAGAAACCGCAGCCCGGCTGGACGCTGGCATCGGAGACCCTTTCCCGGCGGTGTTCAGGATCGCGCCGACCAGACGAGTGATTTCCGGAGACAGAAGGATTTCTCCGTTCGGACCCAGACGGGCCGGCTCCCGGAGATAATGCACGGAATCCCCCGCCACCAGGTAAGGCATGGCCAGAAAGATCCGGACGGTGACTTTCTCTTTGGTCAGTTCCGCCCAGCCGCCCACGGCGTGATACCGGACCTGATATCCGTTCTGCTTTGCGAAAACACCCAGCGGGACCGGCGAGACCGCCGGTGAATTCGTGGAAGCGGGAAGAAACAGGCCGGAAAAAACCGTCAGAGCCAGGCGCAGCGTCAAAAAGCGGAGCTTAGACATTTCCCCGGTTCCAGAGGTAGTAAAGACCCTTGAGGGTCAACAGCGTGTCGATCAGGTGTATGGATCGGGCGGCGTGACGGATCAGTTTGGCCAGGCCGCCGGTCGCGATCACGACGTAGTCATTCCAGCCCTGGTCGGCGGCGATGCGCCGCACCAGTTCGTCCACCATGGCCCCGTTGCCGTTCACGATTCCCGAACGGATCCCGTCAGCGGTGTTTTTCCCCACCAGCCGCGAAGGAACGGACAGGTCCACCGTAGGCAATTTGGACGCCTTTTCCGTCAGCGCGCGCAGGGACGAAATGACTCCCGTCAGGATCAGCCCGCCTTCGTAGGTTTTCCCCGCGCTCACCACGTCGAAGGTGGTGGCGGTCCCGAAATCCACGATGATCAGGTTCTTCCCGGGGAACATCGTGGCTCCGGCGAAGGCGTCCACGATCCGGTCCGCGCCGATCTCCGCGGGCTGATCGTAACGGATATCCAGAGGAACGTCTTTCGCGGTTACGAAACGCGCGGTCTGCCGGTCGTATTTCTCGAACAGGTGCTGGTACTCGTAATCCACCTGGGGGACCACGCTGGAAATCAGGACGGTTTCCGCCCCGGCCCGGGGGTCCATTCCCCACAGGGTGCGCAGATTCCGGTAACGGATGGCCAGTTCCTCGGTCGTGACGTTTTTGTCCGTCTGAATGTTGCCGGAATGAACGGGCGCATCGGAACCCTTCCGGAAAACTCCGAACGTGGTGTGGGTGTTTCCGATATCAATCGCGATCAGCATAGGCGTGACTCCGTCATAACCATTCGTTCTTCAGCGGACGCGCGAGCAAACCCCGGATGCCGTCCAGCGGTTTGACGCCGTTGTAGATCACGTCGTAAACCGCGCGGGAGATCGGCATTTCGATCCCCAGCTCTCCTTCCAGTTTCAGGACGCTGCGGACCGTTTCCACACCCTCCGCCACCTGCTTGGTGGTGGCGAGAATGTCCCCGATGGAACGCCCCTTTGCGAGTTCCTCGCCCGTATGGCCGTTGCGGCTGAATCTGCTGATACAGGTCACCACCAGGTCGCCCACACCGGCCAATCCGGCAAAGGTGGATTCTTTGGCCCCCAGGGCCAGACCCAGACGCCGGATCTCGGCCAGTCCCCGAGTCACGAGCGCGGCCATGGTGTTGTCGCCGAAACCGAGCCCCCGCAGGACGCCCGCCGCGATGGCGATCACGTTCTTGACCGCCGCCGCCACTTCCACGCCGATCACGTCGTCATGCCGGTACATCCGGAACGAGTCGGCGGACAGCGCTTCCTGGACCTGGGCGGCGGCCGGTTCGTGCTCCGAAGCGGCCACGATGGTGGTCGGCACGCCCCGCGCCACTTCCTCGGCGTGCGAGGGGCCGGAAATGACCGCCACGTCGGAATACGCTCCGGCCAGCTCCTCTTTCAGGATCTCGCTCATCCGCTTTTCCGTGGGATACTCAAAACCCTTGGTCGCGCTCACAATCAGCTGCGACCGGTCCGTCAACCCGCGGAAACGGCCGGCCACGCTCCGGAAAAACTTTGACGGAGCGACAAAGACCAGGATATCCCCCCGCGCGGCTTCGCGAGGATCGGTCAGGACAGTCACGGAATCGGGGATCCTGACTCCGGGCAGGTAATCCGGGTTTTCCCGGGTCTCGCGGATCACGCGGGCTTCTTCCGGGCTGTAGGACCAGAGCGTCACGTCGTTTTTCTTGGCCGCCTGGATGGCCAGCGCGGTTCCCCAGCCGCCGGCGCCGATCACCGATACTTTCACGGATCACTCCTTCCGCGGCGCGGACCGTCTGACGATCCGTCCGGTGGGGTCGATCTCGATCCCGTTATCGGGAAAATCCTGCGCCGAAAGCCTGCGGACCAGGTCCGTAGTCAGGGCCGCGGGGTCCGGCTTGGGGATCCCGCGGGTGGGGCCGGTGTCAAACTGCATCATCGGCACAATATCCCCGTCCGCAAACCGGCCGTCCCGGTCCAGGAGCACGCGCAGGACCAGCGTGTATTTTTTGTAGCCCTGAGTGGACATGCCGTATGTCGCGAAATTTCCCAGCGAATAGGCGATCAGCCTGTCGTTGTAAAGCTCCAGCGCCCGCGGCACGTGCGGGCCGTGACCGATGATCAGGTCCGCGCCGTTGTCCACGGCGCCCCGGCTGAATTTGACCAGGTTGCCGCGCTTTTCGCCCAGGTAGGTTTCCATCTCGTTCCGCACATGAAGGGCTTTATCCCCTTCCGCGCCGGCGTGAAGGCTCACGATCACGATGTCGTTGGACGCGGCGGCCGTGCGGATCAGTTTCATGGAGTTTTCGTGGTCCAGGATGTTGTTCCCGCGGTCAAAATAGGCGAATGCGACGACCGCCACGCGCGTTCCGCGCAGATCCATGCCGAGAATTTCACCCTTGTCCCCCACGGACCGGATCCCGGCGTCCGCCAGATGCCTGCGCGTATCGCGGTATCCTTTCCAGCCGAAATCCAGGCTGTGGTTGTTGGCCGCGGTCAGGAGATTGAATCCCGCCTCTTTTAAAACCGCCGCATGATCCGGAGGCATGCGGAAGGCGTACACAAAACCCGGCCGCACCTTTTTGGCTGACTCGGAATGATGCGTCATGGCGCCTTCCAGATTTCCCATCACGATATCGGCCTCTCCGTCCCGAAGCCCGTTCGTGAGGGCGGCGGCGGAATATTTGAACAGGGAATACCCGTTTTCCGGCGGCAGACGCCTTTCCGGGAACAGCGTTCCCGTCATGATGTCTCCCACGGCGTTGACGCTCACCGATCCGGCCGTCGCGGCCAGCACCCGGCCTCCCGCGATCCAGGCGAACAGAAGGACCCATACGGCGGTTTTTCTCATGCCATCTTCTTCCTGATGATCTCATTCACGGTTTTGGGATTGGCCTTGCCCCTGGTCTCCGCCATGACGTAACCGACCAGCGCGTTGACCACTTTGGGGTTTTCCCGGGCCTTCCCGACGTCGTCGGGGTGTTCCGCGAAAACCCTGTCCACTATTTTTTCCAGCTCGGATTCATCGCTGTTCTGCCGCAGACCTTTCTGCTCGACGATCTCCCCGGCGGTCTGTTTCGTGTCGTACATTTCCGCGAACACGTCTTTCGCGGTTTTCTGGCTGACAACGCCCTGATGGACGGCATCGAGCAATTGGGCCGCCGATGACGGCGGGACCGCGCGGACAAGGTCCGCGCAGGAGATTTTCCTGGTATTGATGAAGGAATTGACGTCGTTGACGAACCAGTTGACCACCTTTTTTGTTTCCATCCCGGTCAGTTTCCGGGTTTCCTCAAACGCGTCCGAAAGCGCCCGGTCTTCCGTCAGGATTTCCGCATCGGAAAGAGATATGCCGTAATCCGCGATCAAGCGCAATTTTTTCGCCCGCGGCAGTTCGGGAAGTTCCGCGCGGACTTTTTCCACGAAAACCCTGTCCGGAACCACCGGCGGCAAATCCGGCTCCGGGAAATACCGGTAGTCGTGCGCCTCCTCCTTGCCGCGCATGGAATGGGTCCGGTTCTGGTCCGCGTCGTAGAGCCGGGTTTCCTGGACCACCGCCTGTCCCCCGTCCAGCAGGGCGGCCTGACGCGCGGTCTCGCTTTCGATGGCGCGCCGTACGGACGTGAAGGAAGTCATGTTCTTGATCTCCACACGGGTCCCGAATTCCTTCCGGCCCCGGGGGCGCAGGGATACGTTCGCGTCGCAGCGGAGGCTCCCCTCTTCCATGTTGACGTCACTGACCCCGATGAATTTCATGATGTTGCGGATTTCCCGGAGGTAGCGCACGGCCTCCTCGCTGGTCCGCATGTCCGGTTCGGACACGATCTCCAGAAGCGGCACGCCGGCGCGGTTTAAGTCCACGGCGCTCTCGGGCGACCCTTCCAGGTGGACCAGTTTGCCCGCGTCCTCCTCCAGGTGCGCGCGCGTCACGCCGATCCGCTTGACGGCCCCGTCCGGCAGGTCGATGTCCACAAAACCGCCCTGGGCGATGGGCAGGTCGAACTGGGAAATCTGGTAACCCTTGGGAAGATCCGGATAGAAGTAGTTCTTCCGGTCAAACTTGGAATATTCCGGAATGGAGGAACCCAGGGACAATCCGGCCCGCACGGCCTTGTCCAGCGCTTCGGCGTTCAAAACGGGCAAAACGCCGGGTTGGCCCATACAGACGGGGCAGACGTGGGTATTGGGCGGGGAACCGAACTCCGTGGAGCACCCGCAGAAGATCTTCGTTCTGGTGTTCAACTGAACGTGCACTTCCAGACCGATTACCGCCTCGTAATCCATACCGCCTCCGGCATCATCCCGAATAGCCACCTTTTCATTTTACATTATTTGCCTGAAAATGGGAAAAAGAAACCGCCTGTCGGCGCACGGATGGTATGGAACGCGAACGCGGCAGGAGAAACGGGTTTTTGACGCGACGACGGCGGAACCGGCCGGCCGGTCCGCTATTTTCCGTCCCGGAGCTTTCTCCGGCAGTAATCCTGGTAGTATTTCAGCTTCGCGTCGTCGGGAACGTAACCCAGGCCTTCTTCCGCGATCGCCAACCCCGTCCGGAAATCCCCTTTCTCGATCACGGCGTACGCCCGCATCCGGTACACCACGCGGATGTTGTTCAGGACCGTGTCGTTTTTGGGGTCGTACTGCAGGGCGATCTTGGAATACTTCAGGCCGTTGTCGTTGTCGTTCTTCTTGAAGAAGACGCCGGCCGCATTCCCGGACAGGATCACGAGATTTTTTCTCAGAACGGCGGAACCGGGCAGGATGTCCATGCCCCGGCGGTTGACCGCGATGGCCCGGTCGTAATCCGCCGCTTCGTAAAAGCGGCCGCTCACTTCCACGTAATAGTTCTCGAGAAGGATGTCGAAATTGGAATCCTTCATGAGGGCGTACCACTTGAGGAAGAACTCCTCGCCCTGCGGGTAGGAATCCCAGCTCTTGGCGAGCCGTCTCTGGAGGATGTTCAACCCGTTCACCAGCATGTTCCGGACATTCTGGGATCCGGGCAGGTCCGTCACGGCCTGCCGGGCGTAGGGATAGGCCTTGTCCAGATCCTGGTCCTTGACCACCAGCCGGTACAGGATCCGTCCGTAAAGATTGTCCTCAATCACGCGGTTGGGGCCGGCCACCTGACGCCCCTTTGAATAGACCCCGAACGCCTCCTGGAATTTCGCGTCGTTCACCAGCGCGTCCAGGTATTTGTCCAGGGTGTAATAGTAATTGCTCAGGAACATTTCCCTGCGGGGCAAATTGAGCAGCGCCTCCTCGGATATGGCGAGCGCGAGTTCGTAATTATTGTCCCGGTCGGTCAGGTGATAAATATACTGGCTGTAGCCGGCCACCACGTTCGTATAGACGTAGCGCCCGCCGCTGAACACGGCCACGGACTTCAGGACGTTCTGGAAGGCGCTTTCGGTCTGGTTCATCTTGGTCGCGAAATAGGCCACGTTGCCGTAGGTGTAGGCGATCAGGCCCGCCCGGTCCGCCAGTTCCCGCACGCCGGAATCCGCGCTGTACACGAAGCCGGTCAGCTTCCGGAAATTTTCCTGGGCCTGCCTGTTGGTGCCGATATGGAACCCGAACGGCGTGGTGTTCTCCACGTCGATCTCCCGGGGGGCGGATGACTGTGCGCCAGGCTGTTCGTCCGGGCGGATCACGGTGAAGGTGTGCGTGGGCAGGACGGCGACTTTAAACGGAATGCCGAACTCTTCCAGCAGGATGGAGTAAAAAACCGTGGAGGACAGGCAGTTGTATTTTCCGGTCTTCAGGAGAACGTCCAGGGTGGTGGAGGATTCCTCGTATTTTTTCAGGATCTTCTTGTGCATCTCGGAAAAAAGAATGTAGGCCTTTTCCTCCGGGTTCTTTCCCGCGGTCGCCGGCCGGACTTCGTTGATGAAATTGGAGATCTGGACCAGATAACCGGAAAGAAATTCCTCCGGCACTCCCGACGCCAGAAGGGAACCGACTCTCAGGGGAACGCTGTCCGGCCGGGTCAGCAGGCGGTATTCCAGCGAATTCGGATCCGTTTTCAGGAATTTCGAGACGAACGAAAAAGAAACCGCACCACACAAAAAAACCAGAGCGATGGCCAGAAAAAACCGTTTCATATCACCCCGGGCCGATCCCCCGCGAAGGGAGAAACTTTTCCCGGGATAATATACCATAAAACCGTCTTTTCCGCCTAAAGAGAGGCATCTTCCAGGGCGACCCAGACCCGGCGGATCACCTCGTTCGCCACGGCGGTCCCGGCGCGGGTCAAACGGATCCGTTCCGGCTCACGGACCAGTAAGGATTCCAGGCCAGCGGGAATTCCCCGGGGCAGGATCTTCTCCAGGCCTGTTCCGAACAGGGCTTTGAGCGGGCCGTCTTCCAGGCCGGCCGTCTTCCGCAGGGACAGCATGACGAATTCCCTCAGGGCCGTACGCCGGTCGATCATTTCGCGGCCGGCTTCGGGACGCCGTCCGGAACCCGCGGCTTCCAGATAAGCCGCCATATTATCGAGATTTGTTATTCTCACCCCAAAACAACCGGAGTCACCGTTTTCCGTCCGCATAAACCCGGCCGCGCCCAGTCCCGCGCCGAGGTACTGGCCGTAATTCCAGTAGTTCAGGTTGTGCCGGCTTTGATATTGTTCCCCGCGGGCGAAATTCGAAATCTCGTAACGGGCGTAGCCGGCGGCTTCCAGGCCGTCAGCCGCGCGCCAGTAACCCGCAATCATGTCCTCGTCCGGCAACGGCCGGAATTCTCCCGCGGTCGCTTTCCGTTTCAGTTCGGCCCCCTCTTCCACGGAAAGCTGGTAAACGGACAGGTGATCCGGACAGAGCTCCTGCATTCCCTTGAGGGTGATCTCCGCGTTTTCTCCCGGCACGCCGGCAATCCAGTCCACGCTGATGTTGCCAAAACCCGCATCGCGGGCCATTTTAAACGACGCGGCGTTTTGAGCCGCCTTGTTGCGCCGTCCCAGGAGGGACAGGATGCGGTCCTCCAGCGACTGGAAACCCAGGCTCAGGCGGTTGAACCCGCACGCCTTCCAGCCGGACAGTTTTTCCGGAGTCACGTCGTCGGGATTGGCCTCGATGGTGATTTCTCCGTCCCGGACTGAAAAATACCCGTGAATGGCGTTCCAGATGATGTCGAGTTCCCTGCGCGGCAACAGGGACGGCGTCCCTCCGCCGAAATACACCGTTGCGAGAGCGCGGCGGTCCGGGTGATCGCCGGCGAGCATCCGGAGTTCTTCGGCCAGCGCGCGCGCGTACAGCTCCGTTACGCCGGGATCGGGCGCGATCCCGCTCGTGAAGTCGCAATAGACACACCGGGATTTGCAGAAGGGAATGTGGACGTAAAGGGACACGTCTTGACCCGTCATCGGAAACACATGCCGGCGCGTCCGGCGAAACCCGGCCGGTTGGACACGGAGGGCCGCCGCCCTTTTTAGTCCAGGATCTTCGGGTTGAAGAGGGCTTTGAGCTTGTTGGGGTAAAGCTCGATCACCTTCTTGTAGAGTTTCTCCATCCGTTTGGCGTGGTTGTCCGCCGTGAACATCTGGGAGTGCTTGAGACTGGCTTCTGAAAATTTCTTGTGTTTTTTGGGGTCGGCCAGAAGTTCCTCAATGCGGGCGGCCAGTTCCCGGTCCGTGTCGGCCATGTAACCGTTGACGCCCTCCCGGATCAGGTCCGCGTAACTGTCATCCCGGCGGGACAGGCAGGGAAGGCCGCACATGGCGCCCTCGATCATGGTCATGGGATGGACTTCAGACAGAGACGCCGTTACGAACATGTCGGAAATGGAATAGAGGCGGTACACTTCGTCCCAGTTCACGAAACCGGTGAAGACCACAGAGCCCTCGAGGCCCTGTTTTTTCGTTTTGTCCTTCAGTTTCGCCATGGACGGCCCGTCGCCCACGAAAATCATTTTCGCGTGGTCGTTTTTCTTCAGGACGGGCACCACCAGGTCCAGCAGTTCCTCCACCCGCTTCTCGGGACCGATCCGCCCCACGAAGATCAGGCAGTGGTCGCCGGCCTTGAGCCCGTAGTGCTTGCGCACGTTTTCAATGTCCTTTTTGGTCAGGTGCTGGGCCTTGAATTTTTTCATGTCGATCCCGTTGGGCACGATCTGGACCGGCACGCCGGGCACGACCATGTTGTCGTATTTTTTGGCTTTCAGGGAGGGCGCCACGATCACGCCGGTCCCCTTCATGAAGAAACGGAAGAAGTTCCGCCAGATGAACTTGATTTTCAGCAGGATATTGTAATTGGAGTACATCTCCCACATGGTGTGGGTGGTGGTCACGCGGGGCAGCCCCAGTTTTTTAGCCGCCCATTTTCCCGCCAGCCCCACTCCGAACTCGGTGTGGCAGTGGATCAGCTCCACCTTGTGCTGTTTCAGGAACGCGAGGAGCTTGCGCCTGCTCACCAGGCCCAGGCCGAACCCCTGCTTGGAACCGAAGTCAAAGGGAATCATGGGGACGAGCATGATGTCCGGATTTTTCGCGTCGTATTTCTCCACGCGCACGGCTACAATAACGACATGGTGACCTTTTTTCTCCAGCCCTTCTTTTAATTGAAGGGCGGACGTGATGACACCGTTCTTCATGGGCGTGAAACAGTCCAGAAACAGGGCGATATTCATGGGGAGCTCCTTTGAAAAAACAATGGAAAAATGTTAGAAGAGGACTGAGGGTTTGTCAAAAAAGGACCTTCGGACAAATCGGTCGGTATGATTCCCGCAAACCGTCAGCGATTCCGGGACTTCGTCCGGATCTCGCGGACCAGGAGCTTCAGTTCCCGCCCAGCAGACAGACCCCCGTTCAATTGCCGGGTCACCTGCCTTCGGTCCAGTTTCCAGTCGCGGCTTCGAAGGTACAACGACCGGATACTGTCCAGGCTCGCGGAATCGGTATATCCGGACCGGACCAGGGTATGGGTCATGACGAACAGGTCGTTTGCCGTAACTCCAAAGGAGAAAAGAGCGATCTGGAATTCGAAAAGATCTTCGACCCGATCGGCCTTCTCGTCCTTCTCCCTCAGGGCCTCGGACAGCGTCAGGAACTGGCGAACCGTGTAGATCCGGACCAGGTATCCGGCGATGGAGCGGATTTTCGGGCGATCGAGCCCCGGGAAACCGCTCGTCCGGACCACGTCGATTTCCTTCTGTCTCCGAGCCAGCGCCTCCACTGCCTCGTAATAGGAGGACTTTTTCAGCGCCTGCTCCTTCAGGACGGCCGCCAGTTCCGCCTGGTCGATCCCCTTGGTATTTGCGTCATCAAAAATGGCCAGAATGGCTGTTTTCTCGCTAGCCGTATAATCGAAACGCGAGACCAGGTCCTCGATTTCCCGGCTGGCAGCGAAAAGGTTTCCGGTTAAAAGCAGCAATACGATCACGATTCCGGTCTTCATTTCAAACCCCCTTCCGGTGTTCGGGCCCGGCTCGGCCGTTACGGACAATCAGGAGCGCTCTCTCCGAGCCGTCGGGATCCATAATCCGGTATTCGCTTTCTCCGGCCGTGTAGATCAAGCCGTCAATGACGATCTGGTATTCATAGACGCCTTTCCCGGGAAGGCGGACAGACGCGACCCAGAATGTTCCGGTGGTATCCAGCTTCATCGGAATCCGGCCTTTCCATCCGTTGACAGTACCCACGATTTCCACTTTTTTCTCCCCGTTGAACGGCTGGCGTATTTCCCGGACAACACCCCGAGGCAGAAGCAGCCCCGCCAGGATCGCGACACAGGCCGCGGCGGCCGCCGCCGATAGCCCCCAAGCAAACGGACGCAAGGGACTCCGGATTATACCTCTGTGCTTCCGGACTTCGGTCAATTGGAAATCAAAGCCGGCCGGCTCCAAAATGTCCCCCCACGGTTCGTCGCTCCGGAGCAGATGGCGGATTTTCTCCCTGTCGATCATAAACCACCTCCCAGCATCCCGAGGATCTTTTTTTTCGACCGATGGATTTTGACCCGAATATTGTCCTCGCTTAATCCCGTTGTTTCGGAGAGCTCAGCGTCATTCAGGCCGCCGAAATATCTCAGGATCATCAGGTTTCTGTCCTGTTCCCCGAGGGAATCCAGCGCGTTCAGCAGGAACACCTTGTCCTCCGTGCCCAGACCGGGGTGGGACCAGTCCCGGATCACGTCGGGCAGGTCCTCCAGCCGGACGGATTTTGACCGGCTTCGGGACCGGTAATGGCTCATCACATGGTTCCGGACGGTCTTGTAAAAATAGCTGAAGAACTTCCGGTTCTCGTCGATCCGGCGAATATGAGTGTAAAGGTTCATAAACACGTCCTGGACGATGTCCCGCGCGTCCTCGCGGTTCCGGACGGAGGCGTACACGAACGCGAACGCCCTCTTCTCGTAGAGACGGACCAGACGCTCGAAGGCGTCCGGATGACCCTCCTTGGCGTTCCGGATCAGTTCCCGTTCCTCCATCCTCTCCCTCCGGCCCCGTATCCGGAACCGTCAAACCCCGTCTGGCATTCCTATCAGAACAGGTAGTAGATGTTGGCCTGCGCTTTCCATCGGTCCGACACTCCCGAGAGTCCGGAATCCTTCCATTGATACGACACCGGACATTCCAGCTTGACCGAATCGTCCAGATACCATTCCAAGCTCCTGCCCGCCGCGAGTTTCGTCTCCGTGACGGGGTGATGGGCCAGACCGGTCCAGCCGTACCGGAATTCGAACCGCGTGACCAGGAAGCTGCTCCAGTCGACCTTCAGACCGGCGTTTCCCTCGAACACCGCCGCCGTGTTGTACCACGCGAGATCGTTCGTATCGCAGAACACGGAAAGGTTCGTCGTGAAGGAATCATGCCAGGCGGCTCGCCCACCGGCGGAGATCTCCACAAGGGCACCGGGCAGGAACGTCAGGAGCGCGGACGCGGACACGGCGTTGTGGTTCATTTCCGCGCCGGATACCCGGATCCAGGAATAACCCCGGACATCGTCCCGCACCGTCAGTTCGCCGAACCCCGCGGACCCCAGGTCAAAATTCCAGCCCGCCCAGGCCGCATGTCCGAGATACTGCTCATTCGTGACGCCCGCGGCGGCGCCCGACAGGTCAAACGAATAGCCGATCCGGACGGTACTGAAACCCCCGAGATCCTGGGCAAACTCCCCGTCCAGGCTTCCCATCTGCTTGATGTCCATCAGGTACAGATAGCGGCCGCCCAGCCGCAGGAGGCTCCCGGCCCCGGCGGCCCATTCGAAACCCGCGCCCGTCCCCAACCCCAGGTAATAGAAGAAATCGTAGATCTCGGAATCACCGTTGGCCGTGACGATGATTTTCCAGTCGTCGGATACGGCCTCGTACTGCCCCGCGAGGGATAAATTCCCGAACAGGGACCGGTAGGCCACGGTGGAATCCAGCACGTTGGAATCGTAGCCCAGGCCCCCGCCCGCCTTGAAGTAAAACAGATGATCGGCGAACAGCGCGTTCATTCCCGCGAGCAGGACCATCGCCGTCACGGCCAGTTTTTTCAGTTTCATGAAGATCCTCCCGAAATCCCTTTCTCACGCATCAGGGCCGGTCCCCGCCAGCAACAGCCGGGGACCGGCCTGATCACAACCGGATATCTGTCTTTACCTTCTCGGAGCGGCCACATCCTGCTTCCGCTGGATATCGTCGGTCCTGGCCTTGTTCTTGGAAATGTTCTTTTCCCGGTAACCCGACTGGTATTTTTCCGTGTGCCTGTTCCGATTCTGCTCTTTCAACTGGGTTTGGGCGGCGTTTTTGGTTTCCAGACGGTTCCGGACATGCTGTTCCGACTTGACCATGAGCGCCAGCCTTTTTTGCCGCGCTGTCCCCGAAACAAGCGTCCTGTTCTTCTGGTAGAAATCACTTGCCGCATCCAGATCAGCGACACCCTGATCGCGGTTGCGGAACGCGTAAGCCAGCATGAACTCGAGATTCTCCTGGTATTCCGCCTGTGTCCGCGTCCGGCTTTTCACCTGGAGCATCAATTGTTCGCATTCCTCCGCCCGGAGTTGCAGACGGGTCTGTTCCTGCAGCTGCGTCTCTACCCGGGTGCGTGCCCGTTCCTTGAGCTGGGTTTCCTGTTTGAGGGGCGAAGGGTCCGTTTCAGCCCAGACAACCCCGGAGACCAGGATACAAACCAGCCCGGCCATCAGTCTCTTCATAACAAACCTCCTGTCGATTCCCGTGAAATGTTCCTGCCATTGTCATTCCGGATGATGACAGAAAATACATAGGGAAATACGCCGCAGGAACCATCCCTATTACACCCCACCCCCGTTTTTTTTCAGCGATTATCATATGCCACGCCCCAGAAACGGGCAACAATTGACAGGCCAACTTGATCCGTTCAAAGGTCTTGGCACAGGCGCCCCCATCGATCGCATTTTGATCCGAAAATCCAAACCCCTCCGGCCGCGCGCGGAATTGCCATTATCCGGCGCGCACTTTATAATAACCCGCACTAGATTTCGGGGTGACAATGTCCTACAGGCGGAACATCCGGAATTTCTCCATCATCGCCCACATTGACCACGGCAAATCCACGCTGTCCGACCGCCTGCTGGAGGCGACCGGGGTCATCGGAGGCGAAGGGCGATCCTCATCGGCCAAACCCGTGGAACAGGTCCTGGATTCCATGGAGGTGGAGCGCGAGCACGGCATTACCGTAAAAGCGCATACCGTATCGGCTCCCTACCGCGCCAAAGACGGCTCGGAATACGTCCTCAATTTCATCGACACCCCCGGCCACGTGGACTTTTCCTACGAGGTGTCCCGCAGCCTGGGCGCCTGCGAAGGGGTGCTCCTCCTGATCGACGCCTCCCAGGGCGTGCAGGCCCAGACGCTCTCCAATTTCTACCTGGCCGTCGAGCAGAATCTGGAGATCGTTCCCGTCATCAACAAGATCGACCTGCCGTCCACGGACCTGGCCATGGTCCGCGAGGAGATCGAAAAAGACCTGGGCCTGGACCCGGACAGCGCCCTGAAAATCAGCGCCAAAAACGGCATCGGGATCGACGCCGTCCTGGACGCCATCGTGACCCGCATTCCGGAGCCCAAAGGGGACGAAAACGCGCCCCTGAAAGCCCTGGTGTTCGACTCCTACTACGACAGCTACCGCGGCGTGGTGGTCAAGGTCCGCGTTTACGACGGCACCGTGAAACCCGGGGACACCATCCGTTTCATCCAGTCCAACCGCGAATACCAGGTGGAGGAAACCGGCGTCCTGCGCATATCGCTCGTTCAGACAGACTCCCTGCGCGCCGGGGAAACGGGATACATCATCGCGGGCATCAAGTCCGTGTCCGAATTCGGCGTGGGGGACACGATCACCGACCGCGACCGCCCCTGCGAAAAAGCCCTGCCCGGGTACAAGCCCGCCAAGCAGTACGTTTTCGCGGGCCTGTTCCCCATCGAAGGCAACGATTTCGAGGCCCTGCACGAGGCGCTCTTCAAACTGAAACTGAACGACGCCTCCCTCACGTTCGAAAAATGGAATTCCGGCGCGCTGGGCATGGGTTTCAAGTGCGGATTCCTGGGGCTGCTGCACCTGCAGATCATCCAGGAACGCCTGGAGAACGAATTCCAGCTCAATATCATCTCCACCGTCCCGTCCGTGGAATACCGCGTGTTCCTCACCACGGGGGAGATGATCGCCATCGAAAACGCCACGGAACTCCCGGATCCCAGCCGCATCGAGCGGATCGAGGAGCCCTTTGTGAGTTCGCGCATCATCCTGCCCAACGACTTCCTGGGCACGGTGCTGCAGCTCATCCAGGACCGGCGCGGCATCCAGAAAAACATGATCTACATCGATTCCGCCCGCGTGGAGCTGGTGTGCGAACTGCCGCTCGCGGAAATCATCTACGATTTTTACGACAAGCTCAAGAGTTTCTCCCGCGGCTACGCGTCCTTTGACTACGAATTCCTGGATTTCCGCCCCAGCCCCGTGATCCGGCTGGACATTCTGGTCAACGGCAAGCCGGTGGACGCGCTGGCCCACATGGTGCACGAGGAATCCGCTTACAACCGCGGCCGGTCCGTGTGCGAAAAACTGTCCGAACTGATCCCGCAGCAGCTGTTCGTGATCCCGGTGCAGGCCGCCATCGGCAGCAAGATCATCGCGCGCGAGACCATCAAGGCGCTCCGTAAGGACGTGACGGCCAAGTGCTATGGCGGGGACATCACCCGCAAGCGCAAACTGCTGGAAAAACAGAAAGAAGGAAAAAAACGGATGAAAACCATAGGCAGCGTGGACATTCCTCAGGAAGCGTTCATTGAAGTGCTGAAGAGAGGGGACGATGAATAGGGTCATTCTGGCCAGCGCGTCCATCGGGCGCAAGAAACTTTTCCAGGAAACGTTCAAGGATTTCACGACCAGCGTTTCCAACATCGACGAAAGCCGGATCAAAATGGACAGTCCGCACGAACTGACCAGGCGGCTGGCGCTCCTGAAATCCAGGACCATCGCCAAATTTTACCCGGACGATTTCGTGATCGGTTTCGACACCGTGGTGGTCTGCGAGGGGCAGGTGGTGGGCAAGCCCAAGGACCTGGAAGAAGCCCGCGCCATCCTGAAATTCCTGAGCGGCAAGCAGCAGACCGTCATTACGGGTTACTGCATTCTGAACCAGGCGCGCAAAATGGAAATCAACGAATGCACGGAAACCCTGCTCCACTTCCGCGAGCTGACCGACGCGTTCATCGCGGAGTACGTCAAGAAAAACCCGGTCACGAAGTTCGCCGGGGCCTACGGGGCCCAGGACCGGGACGATTTCATCGAGATCGTGGACGGGGATATGGACAACGTGATCGGCGCGCCCATGAAGGACATCGTGACGCACCTGAAGAAAGCGGGATTCACGGGAATCAAGCCGAGGCCCCGGGGTTCCGCGAAACTTTCGTCCAAAACGGCGGCCCGGAAAGCCGGGTCGGGAACGAAACGGAGAGCCGTGGCGGCGAGGTGATAATCAGTAGCCAGTTGTCAGTTGCTAGTTGTTAGTTTCGAGTGGCTGGTTATATTATACAACGGTTCATCGCAAGCGTAAACCCGCGACCCGTTACTGGCAACCGGCATCTGAAAACCGCCAACTGCAGGCAACCGACAACTGATTACTGACAACCAGCAACTAATAATTAATCCCTGCTCCAATAAATATTATCCAGCCAGAAGGTGTCACCTACGGCATAATCGCTCGCGCTGTCGTGAACGAACTGAAAATAGCTCTGGATTTCGGTTAACTTGACTCCTTTGGCCGTCACGGCAGAAATCGGTATGCGGACCCGGCACCAGGTGTTGTCCAGCCGCAGGCCGTAGGCCGCCAGTTCTTCGGGCGTGAACCAGGCATGCGTATTTCCGCAGGGCTCGCTCCCCACTCCGATCTTGTTGAACCTTTTTCCGCCCTTGAACATGAAATTCAGGTGTCCGCCCGCGAAAGCCGTCATGTTCTTGACGGTATTCACGGGATAAACTGTCAACCCCATACCCATCCAGGCGCCGGTCCCGGTCAGTTTCCAGGAATTGAAGGCCTCTCCGGCCCCGCCGAAAACTTCCTGCACGGTCATCCCGCCGCCCCAAGCCGTCCAGACGTACATCTTCATGTCCACGTCCCAAGTCACTCCCAGGGGGACGGTTTCGGAATACAGCCCGAACCCGGTGTTGTTGGTGTTGGTGGTCCAGTTCATGTTGCCGCCGGGAGTCTTGGTCCAGTAGATATTGTCCACACGGCATTCGTCGCCCGCGGTATAACCGGCCGACGCGTCCTGAGCGAAGATGAAATAATGGAACACCCGGGAAATATCCAGCCCTTTCCAGATCAGGTACCGGACGGGTATCGCGACGTCGCTCCAGGTGTTGTTGGTTTTGAGCCCGAAATAGGTCATGAGATCGTAGGCGTTGGCCAGAGCGTCCCGGAGGGAATTGTCGGCGTTCCGGCTCTGCGCGCCGATTTTCGCGACCGGCCTGGTCCCCTTGTAGGAGAACCGGAATACGCCGTCCGCGTACGCGCTCATGTCCGTCCAGGCGTTGCCCGGCCAGGCGTAGATGCCGAAACCCATCCACGCGCCCGTGCCGGTCATTTTCCAGGCCCGGGTCCCTTCGGAAAAGTCCGCCGCGTCGTCGGACAGAATCATCCCGCCGCCGTCGTTGGTCCAGATGGACAGTTCGGTGTCGTAATTCATGTTGATGGTCTGTTCCACCCGTTCGCTGTAAATCCCGAAATTGGTTTCCGTGTAATTGTCCAGCGCTCCGCCGTAACCGTTCGTGAAATAAATGTCGTCCAGATAATAGGTGCGGTTTGTGGTGTAACCCATGGTGGTGTCCGCGGTCCACATGAAATACTGCTGGACGCGGGAAAAATCGATCCGGTCAAACCTTTTGAGGGGGATCAGGATCTCGCACCACGAGTCGTTGGTGGCCAGCCCGTAAAAATGCATGCGCAGGGGTTTCACCCACTGCTGGACGCCGTTCCCGTCCTTCATGCCACCTTGAACGGCCGCGTGCCGCGGAACCGGAAATGCAGCGCGCCGTTGGTAAAGGCCCGCAGGTCGCGATAGGCGTTTTCGGGTTCCACGCGTATGCCCATGCCGATCCAGTAAATGGTGGGGGAAAGGCCGTTGACCCTCCACGCCTGCGCGCCTTCGCCCGTGGTCGATCCCTGGTCGGCCAGATCCAGCGTCAGGGGAATGTTGTTTTCCGGATCAAACCAGATGTCCAGTTTGGTGTCCGTGTCCCAGAGGACGGACGGGGCGTAGGTATCGCTGTACAGGGAAAAGATTCCGGACGGGGTGCCGCCGTTCGTATTGGTGTTTGTCCCGGCGTTGGTGTTGGTATTCGTGCTGATGTCGATGATGACGTTGCCTCCGACGCTGACCGTCACGATATAATTGAAGCCCGGGCGGATTTCGATCACCGCGGAATTGGTGAAGGAGTTTGTCACGCCGTTGGAGTTCGTGCAGATTTCAATGGCCTGGAAAAAGTGGTCGCCGTAAAGGCCCGTCTGGAACACCACCGTTTCCGGTTGCCCCGGGTAGATGTCCGCCGTCTGGACCCGGCCCAGGGGGTCTGTCAGCCGCAGCCGGACCAAAAGCACCTGGAGTTCGACCCAGTCAATGCCGCGGGTCAAACCCGACAGGGTCACGGAGATCGGGACCGATTGACTCTGCTGGATCAGATCGAAATCATCAAAGGGTTCGTCCGCGCAGGACGCAAGGACGAGCGCCATGAACAGCGCAAGAAATGAGAACGCAAAACCCGTCTTCAGTTTTGTCATGAGAAACCACCCTTGCTAATTATAACAGCTATTATGCAATTAGCGTGCCATTACTATAACATACAGCTAAAACCTGAAAAGAGTGCAATTTTATTGTCCTTTTATGCACTCCGCCCGGCGCCGCACTGTTCAGGGCGCACACACCCATGCAGCCGTATTATCTAGCGGGAGTCCCCCCGGATCACCTTGAGAATCAGGGTTTTTAGTTCGTGATACGTCCGTTCCAGATTGTCGTTCACCACCACGTAGTGGTAGCGTTTTTTGAAACTCATTTCCTCCATGGCCTTGGCCATCCTGATGGCCACCTGTTCGGGCTGGTCCTGGTTCCGCGCCGTGATCCGGGATTTCAGGTCGTCCAGGGAAGGCGGGGATATGAAAATCAGGACCGATTCGGGGTAGCTCTTCAGAATGTTCATCCCGCCCTGAACGTCCAGGTCCAGCAGGCAGCTTTTTCCCGATCGGGCTATGCGGGCAATTTCGGATTTCGGAGTGCCGTAAAGATTCCCGTAAACCGTGGCGTACTCCGCCATTTCCCCGGCCCGGATCTTTTTTTCGAACTGGGGGGAATCCACGAACCGGTAGTCCGAGCCGTCTTTTTCCCCGGCGCGGGGCGGCCGGGTGGTCATGGAAACGGAGAAATCCAGTTCCGCGGGAAGCTCGGACAGCAGGCGCTTGTAGAGCGTGGTTTTTCCCACGCCGGAGGGGCCGGACAGGACCAGGATTTTTCCGCGCTGATCGGGTCGGGACGCGCGCGCCACGGCCTACTCCACGTTCCGGATCTGTTCCCGGATCTTTTCGATCTCTCCCTTGATGGCGATCGTATTTTCGATGATCTGGTAATCGCCGGATTTGGACGCGATGGTGTTGGTTTCCCGGTTCATTTCCTGGCCGATAAAATCCAGTTTGCGGCTGTCTCCCCCGGATTTTCCGGACAGGATGCCCCGGAACTGCGCGAGATGGCTTTTCAGCCTGACGATCTCCTCGTTGATGGCCGTGCGGGACGCGACCATGTCCACTTCCATCAGGAGCCGGCCGTTGTCCAGCCCCGCCGGGGCGCCGGATTCGGGAAACATCTCCCGGATCCTGTCCTTGAGTCCGGCGCGGTATTTTTCCAGGCTCTCCGGGTACAGCGCCTCGATTTTGGACACGCAGCTTTCGATCACGGCCAGGGATTTTTCCACGTCGTCCCGGGTTTTGCGCCCCTCCAGGTTCATCATGTCCAGGATTTTTTCCAGGAGCGAACCCAGCATGGACAACAGCAGGTCCCGGAGCTCTTCGGTGCCCGGGGTCCGCTCCACCTGGATCACGCTGTCCCCCAGGGACAAAAAATCCTTCATGGAGAGGTCGGGGACAATGCCGAGATTTTCCGCCAGGGATTTGAGCGCCGCCTCGTATTTGCGCGCCAGTTCGTAGTTCACGACCAGGCGGAAATTCTCCGCGTCTTTTTCCACCACCTTGACGAACAGGTCGATCTTTCCGCGTTTCAGTTTTTCGAACACGGCGGCCTTGATCTCGTTTTCCCATTCGTCCAGGGAGGCGTAGGTCTTGATCTTGAATTCGAAATAGCGGGAGTTGACGCTCTTGAGCTCCAGCGTCACGTCGTAGCGCGGTGTGCTCCGGAATTCGCTGGCGTAACCGGTCATGCTTCGGATCATAGGCACCTCGTGTCGGAACCGCCCCGTCTAACGCCCGGGTCCCTGCGAATGACCGGACGCGGACCTGGAATGCGGGTGCCGGGTCCGGATCTGGTGCAGGATCTTTTCCGCCGCCTTCTGTTCGGCGTCCTTTTTGGTGCGCCCGGTGCCCGTCGCGGTGAACTGGTTCTGGATGGACACCCGGACCTCGAAAATCTTGTTGTGGTCGGGGCCCCGTTCGGCCACGATCTCGTAAACGGGATACTGCTTGAAACGGGAAACCGCCCACTTCTGGATCTGCGTCTTGAAATCCCTCGTGCCGGACTTGAGCCGTTCCAGGATTTCGTTGCCCAGGAGTTTCTGCACGAAGGCCTGGGCCCGGGGAAAACCCTTCTCCAGGAACAGGACCCCGATCACGGCTTCCACGACGTCTGCCGCGACTTTTTCCCGCGCCCGGGAATCGGAAAGCGTTTCGCCCTTGCCGAGGTTGATATAGTGCAGCAAGTGGCAGGAAAACGCAATCTCCGAGAGCGTCTTTTCATCCACCAGGCTGGACCGGAGGGCTGACATGTTGCCCTCGTTGAAATTGGGGTTCTGCCCGTACAACAGGCAGGCAATGGAGGCGTTCAGGATGGAATCCCCCAGAAACTCCAGGCGTTCGTAGGATTCCGTGAACCCGGCCGCGCGGTCCACGCAGGACGAATGCGTCAGCGCGATGTCCAGCAGGGCGTAATTTTTGACCGGGATCCCGAGCTTCCGGCAGAGTTCCGCCAGCTTTTTCTTCCTCTGCGGGGTCAGCGTGCCCGGGACGGGCTTTTTCGCCTCAGTATTTCTTGAAAACCAGCGTAACATTATGTCCGCCAAAACCGAATGAATTGGACAGCGCGTGCGTGATCCCGCAGGTCACGGCCTTGTTCGGCACGTAATCCAGGTCGCACTGCGGATCCGGGTCTTCCAGGTTGATCGTGGGGTGGACCAAGCCTTCCTGGATCATTTTCACGACGGCTATCGCCTCAACCCCGGCCGCCGCGCCCAGGCAGTGCCCGGTCATGGACTTGGTGGAGTTGATCTTCATCTTGTAGGCGTGCTCCCCGAACACGGCCTTGGTGGCCATGGTCTCGGCAATGTCCCCGAGTTCGGTGGACGTGCCGTGCGTGTTGACCAGCTGGACGTCCGTGGTGGAGAGGCCGCATTTCTTCAGGGCGTTTTTCATGGCCAGGGCGGCGCCGCTCCCATCCGGACAGGGGGCGGTAATGTGGTGCGCGTCCCCGGACACGCCGTAACCCAGAAGTTCGGCGTGGATTTTCGCGCCGCGCTTTTTCGCGTGCTCGAGTTCTTCCAGCACCAGGATCCCGGCCCCTTCGCCCATGACGAAACCGTCGCGGCCTTTGTCGAACGGGCGGGAGGATTTTTCGGGTGTGTTATTGTAATGGGTGGACAGGGCCTGCGCCTGCGTGAAGCCGGCAAAACCGATCTTGGTGATGGTGGCCTCGGCGCCCCCGGTGATCATCACGTCCGCGTCTCCCGCCTGGATGTGATTGAACGCGCTCACCACGGCGTGGCCGCCGGACGCGCAGGCCGAGACGGCCGCGTAATTGGGACCGCGGAAACCGTACTCAATGGACACGAACCCGGCCGCGATGTCGCTGATCAGGGCGGGAATGAGCATGGGCCAGACCCTCTTGTGGCCCTGGACACTCAGCTTGACCGAGTTTTCATAAAACACCTCGATGCCGCCGATCCCGGAGCCGATGATGACGCCGGCGCGTTCCGGGTCAGCCGGGGTCTTCAGGAGCCCGCTGTCCTCCATGGCTTCCTTGGAGGCCGCCATGGCAAACTGGGTGAAGCGGGCCATCCGCTTGGTCAGTTTGCGCTCCATATAGTTCTCGGGATTGAATTTGTCGTTTTTGATCTCGCCGGCGACCAGCGACGGGGAATCCAGGAGGTCGATGTTGGACACCCGGGACGTCCCGGAGCGGCCGTTCTTCAATCCGTCCCAGTATTCGGCCACGGTCAGGCCCACGGAGTTGACGGTTCCCATGCCGGTAATGACAATTCTGCGCTGATTCATAATTCCTCCGCTTCCAGACCCGGGATCAGCCCATCACCATTCCGCCGTCCACGGTGACAACCTGTCCCGTCACGTAGTCGGAATCGGATGACGACAGGAAGAGCGCGACTTTGGCCACGTCTTCCGGCTGGCCCATGCGCTTCAGGGGGATCAGTTCCAGCATGGCTTTTTTGACGTCCTCGGGCAGTTTGTCGGTCATGGGCGTCTGGATGTAGCCCGGCGCCACCGCGTTCACGGTCACGCCGCGGGACGCGAGTTCCTTGGCCGCCGTTTTGGTGAGCGCGATCACTCCGCCCTTGGACGCGGCGTAGTTGGCCTGGCCGGCGTTGCCGATCAGACCGATGATGGAGGCAATATTCACGATCTTGCCGCTTTTCTGCCGCATCATGACCGGGAAGGCCGCCTTGATCCCGTTGAACACGCCTTTCAGGTTGATGTTGATCACCAGGTCAAAGTCCTCCGGCGTCATGCGCATGATGAGGCCGTCCTTGGTGATGCCGGCGTTGTTGACCAGGATGTCCACGGACCCCCAGTCGTCCCGGGTTTTATTGATCATGGTTTCGACTTCCGCGTACTGGGTCACGTCCACCTTGAGCGCGAAACTTTTCCGCCCCAGGCCCCCGATCTCTTTCGCGGTTTCCTGAGCCGCGTCCAGGTTCACGTCCACGATCACGACGTTGGCGCCTTCCTGCGCGAGTTTCATGGCGATGGCCTTGCCGATCCCGCGAGCGGAACCGGTCACGATCGCGTTCTTTCCGTCCAGTTTACCCATATGGTCGCTCCTATTCGTTTTTCTCAAATCAGTACCGGAACAGGCAGGCCCCCGACGTGAAGCCGCCCCCGAATGCCACGCAGGCCACCAGGTCCCCGCGCCGGAGAAGCCCCTGTTCGTTGGCTTCCGTCAGGGCGATCGGTATGGTCGCGGCGCTGGTATTGCCGTATTTGTCCAGATTGACAAAGGTCCGTTCCATCGGGAAATTCAGGCGTTCGATCACCGCCTGGATGATGCGCATGTTGGCCTGATGGGGAATGAGCAGCTTGACGTCCTCCACGCTCACGTTGTGTTCCTTCATGAGCTCCTCGAGCTCCTCGGACATGGTGCGGACGGCGATCTTGAAGGTGGTGTTTCCGTTCATCTTGACGAAGTGCTGCTTTTTTTCCACCGTTTCGGCCGTGGCCGGTTTTTTGGAACCGCCGGCTTCCAGGTACAGCAGGTCGCGGTAGGAGCCGTCACCGCGCAGTTTGAAACCCAGGAATTCTCCCGTGTCGCCGTCGGAAGCGCGGGACACGACCGCCGCCCCGGCTCCGTCGCCGAACAGGACGCAGGTGTTGCGGTCTTCCCAGTCCACGACGCGGGACATGCATTCGGCCCCGATCACGAGCACGTTACGGAACATGCCGGAAACGATATAGGCGTTGGCCGCGGACAGGCCGTAGAGAAAACCCGAACAGGCCGCCTCCAGGTCCATGGTGGCCGCGTTCGGGAGTTTGAGATTGTCCTGCACGAGGGCCGCGGTGGCGGGAAACACCATGTCCGGCGTGATGGTGGCCACCATGACCATGTCGATGTCTTCTTTGGCCACGCCTGCCATCGCGATGGCGTCGGTGGCGGCACCGGTGGCCAGGTCCGAGGTGGCTTTATGGGCGGCGACGATATGCCGCTCCCTGATCCCGGTGCGGGTGGTGATCCATTCGTCGCTGGTTTCCACCATCTTTTCCAGGTCGTGGTTGGTGAGGACTTTTTTCGGGATATATTTGCCCCATCCCGAGATCTTCGCCTTGAACAAGTTGTACCTCCGAGATTTTCCGCGGGAAAGGCCCGTGATCAGGCCAGATGCAGCTCGTGCAATTCCCCGTTGATCTTGGCCAGGATGTCTTTCCGCACCGCGTTCGCCGCGGCCCTGATGCCGTAGCGGATCGCTTCCCGGCCCGAACTGCCGTGGCCCTTGAACACGTTGCCGTTCACTCCCAACAGCGGAACGCCCCCGTATTTCTCGGGGTCCATGGCGTTTTTGAACCCTTTCAGGGCCCCTTTATAGAAGGGCAGGGAGAGCTTGGCCATAAGACTGGACATGATGGATTGCTTGAGGATCCTGTTGACGGCGGCGCCCGTGCCCTCGATGGTTTTCAGGCAGATATTCCCGATATAACCGTCGCAGACGATCACGTCGGCCTTGTCTGAAAACAGGTGCTTGCCTTCCACGTTCCCGATGAAGTTGACGTTCATTCCGGACAGGCGTTTATAAACGGCTTTGTAGAGATCGTTGCCCTTGTGCGCCTCTTCCCCGATGTTCAGCAGGCCCACCCTGGGCTTTTCCTTCATGAGGGTGTTCTTGGCGTAGGTTTCCCCCAGAACGGCGAATTTGACCAGGTCTTCCACGTCGCAATCCGCGCTCGCGCCCACGTCCAGGAAGATGTTGGCCCCGCCGTGGAGATTGGGGAGGAAGGTGACCAGGGCGGGCTTTTTGACGCCCTTGACCCGGCCCAGGATAAGAGCGGACGCCACGACCAGGGCCCCGGTATTGCCCGGGGAGAAAAACGCGTCGATCTCGCCGTCCTTGTGGGCTTTGAGTCCTTTGACGATGCTGGAATCTTTTTTCTTGCGGATCACGGCCAGGGGATCGTCCTCCATGGTGATCACTTCGGACGCTTCCAGAACGCTGATGCGTTCCAGGTCTTTACGGCAGGAATCAAACTTGCTTTGGGCCAGAAGGGGCCGGTACACTTCACCCTTGCCGATGACGACGACTTGGATGTCCTTGTCTGCGCAGACGGCGTCCACGCAGCCCGCAATCAGTTCCCCGATGGGGGATTCCCCGCTGATCAGGTCAACGCCAATCTTCATGATTGACCTTTACTTCTCTTCCTTAACCACTTTGGTGATTATCTGGCGGCCTTTGTAGAACCCGCAGCTTTCGCAGACCCGATGGGGCAGTTTTTTCGCCCCGCAGTTCGGGCAATCGGACAGTTGGGGCGCTTTCAGGTTGTAATATCCGATCGACTTGCGCATCCGGCTCTTGCATTTGGCTGTTTTATGTTTAGGCACGCCCATATCTGACTCCTTGTAGCATAATCTGATTCGGTTATTTTAATTCCTAACTGCTGAATTGTCAAAATTTTAGGCCGTGGACCGGCCCGGAAAGGACCATCCGGCCCACAAAACGAGAACCGGGCATAAAAAAAGCGAGGACTTGCGTCCTCGCTCCACCCACAAAGTGGGCTTGCAGAATTGGGAGGGGAATCTCATTCTGCTTAAATTCAGTAGATTTATCGGTTAGAGGGCATATATTTTAAAGCCTTTCCTCCATTTTTTCCAGCCTTTTTTCATATTTTTCTTATCTCCGCCCCGGTTGACGAAAAACCCCCTGTTTTCGGGCTTTCCCTCCATATAATATATACCTGCCGGAAGGCCTTTGTCCTGCAATTTCTCACTATCTTTATTTAGAGCATGGAATTAAACAATTATCACGCCAATTTGCCAGCCGTGATCCCCGGCTCTATAATCTTTGGACCGGGTTCTACGCCAGTCGGGTTTGATCCCGTTGAACCGGAACATGGGGGTTAGGTATGAGAAAAGGCCTTCTGATCGCGGTCAGGACCGCGGTCCTGACCGTTTTGTTTGCCGTTTCCAGGGCGTACACCCACCCTCCGGCAGACATCTCGCTGGCCTACGACCCGAAAACCTCTCTTCTAACGGCCGTGATCACCCACGACACGACCGGATCTTTCGTCAAGGACACGACCAAGCATTTCGTGAGGGACATCCGGGTATCGGTCAACGGGAAAACCGTCATTACCCACCTTTTGTCCGCCCAGGAAAACATGAAAAGCGAAACGGCCGCCTACCGGCTCCGCCTCAAGTCCGGCGACCGGGTGTCCGTGACCGGGGCCTGCAATATTTTCGGGAGCCGGGAGAGCGAGCTCATCATCCCCTAGGATGTCCCGATGAAAATCTACATCGAAACCGTGGGCTGCAAGCTGAACCAGTTCGAGTCCAGCGCCCTGGCGGAAAAATTCCGGGAAGGCCGCGCGTCCGTGGTGGACCGGCTGGAGGAATCCGACACCGTGGTGGTGAACACCTGCACCGTCACCAACGCCGCGGACGTGAAAAGCCGGCAGGTGATGCGCCGGGCGCGCAAACTGGGCAAGCGCGTGGTCGCCACCGGCTGTTACGCCACAACGGATTTTGACGGCCTGGACGGGTCCGGACTCGCCGACCTGGTGGTGCGCAACGACCGCAAGTTTTCCATACCGGACCTGCTGCGGGACCGGCTGGACCTGGAAAAACGCCTGCCCCCGACGCCCCGGGACGAAGAGTTTCCCGTGGTCCGCCAGTTTGACCGGACGCGCGCATTTTTAAAAGTCCAGGACGGCTGCGACCGGTTCTGCAGTTACTGCAAGATTCCCCACGCGCGGGGCAGAAGCCGCAGCCTTTCTCCCGAAAGGGCGCTCTCCTTCCTGAAGATCCTGCTGGACGCGGGTTACCGCGAAGTGGTGCTGACCGGCGTGAATTTGAGCGACTACCGTTACAACAACGTCCGGCTCTCCGGGTTGGTGGAAAAAGCCCTGGAAATTCCCGGGCCGGATTTCCGCCTGCGGCTGTCATCGCTCCAGCCGGACGAATTCGAAGCCCGCCTGCCGGATTTCCTGCACCACCCCCGGTTCGCCGCGCATTTTCATCTCTCCCTCCAGAGCGGGAGCGCGACCGTATTGGCGCGCATGGAACGCAACTACACGCCGGAATTTTTCCTGGACCTCTGCGGCCGGATCCGCGCCCGCCGGGACGACTGCGGCATTACCACGGACATCATTGCCGGTTTCCCGGGAGAAACGGAACAGGAGTTCGAAGACACCCTGGAAACGGTGCGCCGGGCGCGTTTCACGCGCGTACACGCGTTCCCCTACTCTCCGCGCTCCGGAACGAAGGCGTCCCGCATGAAAACCCTGGACGGTCTGACGGTCAAAAACCGCGTCAGGCGTCTGGATCAGGACGCTCTGGAAACCGCGCTGAATTTCGCGCGGGAGCGCGTTGTGGGACGGGAACAGACGGTGCTGGCGGAAAATCCGGAGAACGGGTTCGGGACGGGTTACACTTCGAACTACCTGAAGGTGACTTGCCCGCTGGCGTGGACCGAGAACGAATTTGTGCGGGTCGTTCCGGACGGAGTGAAAAGCGGCGGGCCGGGCGTTATGGAATTAACCGCGCGCGGGAAATGACCCCGCCGGCCACCAGATTGTCCCCGTCGTAAAAAGCGGCCACCTGCCCCGGCGCCACGATCCCGAACGGCTTTTCCAGGGAAACCGACAACACTCCTTCCGCCCGCGAGACCGCGCATTTCAGGATCTCGCTCTGGTAGCGCACCTGAACGGAATAGTCCCCGCCGCGGAAATCCCCGCGGAACAAATTGGGCTGTTCCACGGTAAAATCCCTGACATAGGGTTTTTCTCCCAAAACGATCCGGTTCGCGGCCGGGTCGAACTCCCGAACGAACAGGCGCTGGCCCAGCGCCACGGAAAGGCCCCGGCGCTGGCCGTAACTGTAAAACGGAATGCCCTTGTGGATCCCCACGGCCCGGCCGTTATGGAAAAATTCCCCCGGAGTTTCCTTCACGCCTTCCGCGGCCAGGAAATCCCGGTAGTCGTCCTTCACGAAGCAGATGTCCTGGCTTTCCGGCTTGTGGGCGTGCACCGGAAGGCCGGCTTTTTCCGCCTGTTTGCGGATATCGGTTTTTGTCCAATCGCCCAGCGGCAGAATCACATGAGGCAGTTTTTCCGGCTCAACGCAGGCCAGAAAGTAGGACTGGTCCTTGGCGGCGTCCTTTCCGCGGCGGATCAGGAATTCTCCCGTTTGGCCGTCCCGTTCCACCGAGGCGTAATGACCCGTGGCCAGGAATTCCGCGCCTTCCTGCAAAGCGTGCTCCAGGAGCGCGCCGAATTTCACGTGACGGTTGCAGAGGACGCAGGGATTGGGCGTGAGGCCCCGGCGGTAGCTATCCACAAAATGGCTGATGATCCGGGCCTGGAAAACGTCTTTGAGGTCAATCACTCGGTGGGGAATTCCCAGAAACGAACAGACCTTCCGGGCGTCCTCAATGTCCCGGATGGAGCAGCATTTGCGGGACCCCTGTTCGAAGGCGGCCGTGAACGTGACACCCGTCACGGAATGACCCTGCTCTTTCAAAAGCCAGGCCGCTACGGAGCTGTCTACCCCGCCGCTCATTCCGGTAAAAACTTTCGACATGAAACTGTCCGGGCCGGGCTTTTAGAGCTTTTTCAGACGGTCCTTCTGGTCCTTCAGGAACGTCATCTTGTCCAGGGCTTTGCCCACGGGCAGGACCTTCAGGAAGTCGAAAAACTTCGTGTCCTTGGGTTTCAGCTTGTCCTTGTTCAATTCGATATAGTCCAGGGTTTCCTTGTCCTGGATTTTGTCTATCAGGCGAGCGCCATCCCCGGACAGGCCCAGCAGGTAGTAAGCCGGACCCACTTTTACGATCTGGAGGAAATTGCCCATGCCGATCTGCCGGGTCAGGACCACTTCCACTATGCCGGTGTCGCCGCTGGACGGCGGCGTTCCTTTGGCGACCACGAAACGTATAATAAAGTAGGCCGCCGCCACGATCACGCCTGTGTACAGGAAGAATTTGACCACGGTCCAGAAGGTGTTGGGTGTGCCCGCCGCCCGCTCCCGGGCCTGCCGGCCTTCTTCCTGGTCGAAAAAAGAACCCAAATAGGCGGCGTTGGTGCCGTTGGTGGACGCCGGTGAGACCGCGTTTGTGCCGGACGGCGTCTGGCCCGCCAGCGGCCGGAGAGACAGGGTTGCCAGAAGGGCAAACCCGAGGAATGGCATGAGTATTTTCATATCCCGCTCCCGAAAATTCTCCTTTATTATAAGGACGAAGGGCAGGATTACTCAAGGTTTGCCGGAGGGAATGAGGGGTGTTGACAATGGTTTTTTGGGGGGCGGCCCCACAACCCCGCGACTTTTTTTTTATAGAATTGTGATCCTGGCAGGATATGCTTGTCCTCGCCCCCTCGACGCGGCTCGGGGTAAACTCCCGGGCCACAAGGG
>CAYMRH010000021.1:24219-43652 GCA_964392785.1 uncultured Brevinematales bacterium | reverse complement strand
GGAACGCGGGATTATTTCCCGACCCTGGAACCGGTTCATCCCTATCTGTCAAACACGCACTTCGCCATCTGCTGGTTCGGCGGTCCCGTGGCCGCGCCGGGAGAAAATTTCACCGGTTACCCGACCTACAACAACCCCACGGAATTCCCCCTGTCCGTGCGACGCGCCGGTTTCAATATTTTCCTACACACCAACCACCTGTTTGACCAGGGAATCCAGGGTCTGCTCCGGAGCGTCCGGTTTTTCCGTAACAACGGCATCCGCATGCTGGGAATGTACGATTCCCCCGAAGCGCGCGCAGAATCCCTTTCCGCGACGTCCTTTTTTGTCGCCAACGGAATGAAAATCGCCGTCCTGTCCTATCTCTACGGATCCAACGTCTATCTGAAGCACCCGAAGTGGATGGCCAATTATATCGAAACCAACCTGATCCGGGAAGACATCGAAGCGGTCCGGGCGAACGGCGCGGATTTCGTGATCGTGGCCCTGCACTGGGGAACGGAATACGAACGCCTGCCGGAACCCTGGCAGACCAACGCGGCGCGGAATTTCGCGTACTGGGGCGCGGACATGATCCTGGGGTCCCACCCCCACGTGCTCCAGCCGGCGGACCTGATTTCCGTGAAACGCGCGGACGGACGCGAAAGAAAAGTTTTCGTGATCTATTCCTGCGGAAATTTCATGCACACCATGCGGGGGCAATACAAGGACGGCGGGCTGATCCTGCGTTACACTCTGGAGCGCGACTTCTGGACCCGTGATGTGAAATTGAAAAAAATATCCTACGTGCCCACCTGGCTCTACTGGGGCGTGAAAAAAGAAGGCGGTTACCGGATCCGCGTGCTGCCCGCCCGCGAATACCTGGACCGTTATGAAAAGGGAGAGCGGGGTTTTCTGTCGCAAAAAGATTACGAAATGATGAAGCAGTCCTGGAATGACACCATCGCCCACATGGACAACCCGAAGATCGGCTTCGTTCACGAGCGGTAATCACCGAACGTACGGAGAGCGGGCGTTCAGCTCCAACAACTCATAATCTCGCAACCAAGCGTAAACGTAACATACGATCGAGGGGTTATTTCACACCTTGGCGCACTCTGCGTCCCCTCGTCTCCCCCTTCGACAAGCTCAGGGTGACAGCTCGGGTTATTAATTGTTATTAAAAAAAATATTCCCGGCTGTGCGACACCGAGCGGACCTGTGGTGAGCGCTTCGAATTCGCTCAGCGTAAACTCCGTCGAACCGGACGAGGGGCGACCATCATCTCTTCTTCCGGAATTTCCGGTAACCCCTCCGCATTTCCTTCCAGCTGAAATTGTCCGGCACGGGATCATCGCCCCCGGAAAAAAACCATCCGTTGCAGCGCCACAAACGCGCCAGACCCAGAGCCAGCCCCTTGACCACGCCATGTCTTTTGATCGCGCCCATGGCGTATTCGGAGCAAGAGGGCGTGTACAGACAGGCCTTGGGAAGAAGGGGCGACAGGAAACGCTTATACAGGAACAGGGGAAAGACCGCTACCGCGCGGACAACGGTCTGTATCCGGAAAGCCATTGAAACATCCCGTCCAGGTCCCTTTTGCGGGACGCCGCATCCGGGGGAACGCGGGACATGACCACCACCATTTCCAGCGGCAGGGGAAAGGTATTCTTCAACTTCCGGAAATACTCGCGCAGAACGCGCTTCTCGCGGTTCCGGAAAACCGCGCCGCCCAGACGGCCGGGAACGGATATGCCGATCCGTGACGCTTTCGCGCCGGCGGGCCGGCCCGCGGGACGGACATAAAGAAAAAAATAGCGGGTCACTTTTTTGAAACCGGTCTTGAAGAGCGCCTGGAATTCCGGTCTTTTACGGATGCGGTTTTCTTTCCTGAAGGACAGGGGTCTATTCATCGGATACGGAAAGTTTTTTCCTTCCTTTGGCTCTCCGGCGCGACAGGACCTTGCGCCCGTCCTTGGATTTCATGCGGCTGCGGAACCCGTGACAGCGGGCCCGTTTGACGCGGCTGGGCTGGTAGGTGCGTTTCATGGGTGTCTCCTCTTCCGGGTGCCGTTTTCAATTTGCCGAGACGTGGAATTGAACCACGGACACAAGGATTTTCAGTCCTCTGCTCTACCAACTGAGCTATCTCGGCGATTTTGAACGCGAATAGTTTAACCGGTTTTCTTTGGCCTGTCAATAATTGTTTGCCTGGCGAATACTTGCCGAACCGTCCCGAAATGGTATAATGGGTCGGATTTCTTCATGAGAAACGGGGTCAGGAAATGATCAAACGATTCCAATGCTCCCTCACCGGGGCAAGCTGGTTTCCCGTATACCTGTATTTCTACGGCATTTTCCTGGTTTACGCGGGGTTCATAGCGGCCGCCATGGTTCTGGATATCCAGAAAGTGTCAAAAAGCGCCGCGGTTCCCGAGCTTTTCGTCCAATTCCTCCCGCTTTTCTGTCTTCTGGCGGTATTTTTGCTCCTTCTGTTTTTTACGCCGGCCGTCATGATCTTTTTCATGAGGAAAATCATCGGCTCCCTGTCTTTGGAAGGAGAACCGTTCTCCTTTGCCGGTAAACCCTGGCGTTTCCTGGGAATGAACATCGGTTACGGCCTTTTATCGCTTCTGACTTTCTTTGTTTTTTCGCCCTGGGCCCAGATGATCCTGACCCGCTACCTGGTCAGGGAAATCTCTTTCCGGGACCAAAAACTGGATTTCCAGGGTCGCGGCTGGACGCTCTTTTTAATTCTTTTGGCCACGATCCTTATTCCGTTCCTGCTCTTCTTCGCGGCCGTGTTGGCGATCGTCCTGGCTCTGGGATCCGGGGCGGCGGACCATCCGGCGGCAACGCCTGCGCTGACCGTGCTCCTCTACGTCCTGCTGATACCCCTGGTTTACAAGGTCTATCAATGGTATATGAACGGTCTCCGGTACTCAAACCTGCGGGTCAAATGGAGTACGGAATTCTGGAATTCCTGTCTCTTCATGCTGGGACAACTTCTCCTGACCGTGATCACGGCCGGGATCTACTGGCCGGCGGCCCTGATCCGGGCTTACCGCTATTTCTCCGGACGCACTGAGGTCCTGGACGGGGACATCGTCCGCGCGCGGATCGGGTTTGACGGACAAACGGCCCGAGGGTTCCTCCTGATCTGGGGCCAGGCTCTGTTGACCATCGTAACGGCGGGAATCTATCTTCCCTGGGCATACGCCAAATGCATGAAATGGTTCGCCGCCGGCACGGTTTACGAACGGCTGTCCTGAGCGTGGTTAATATGGATTATATTCCCCGAAATTGGTATAATTTCCGCCCGGTCCTTCCAAGGAGGCCCTATGTCCGACCCGAGCCGTCATAAAGGAAAGAAAAAGGGAAACATCACGCTGTACGCCCTGTCCACCTGCATCTGGTGCAAGAAAACCCGCCGCCTGCTGGACGAACTGGGCGCGGATTACAAGGTGATCGAGGTGGACCTGATCGAAAGTTCCGAGGAAAAAGAATCCGTCCGCGAGCAGGTCAGGAAATGGAACCGGGAAATCACCTATCCCACCATGGTGATCAACGGAGAGGAATGCATACTGGGTTTTGACGAGGATAAAATCCGGGAGAAAGTGAAGACATGACGCCGGCGCCGGAAGACGTCCAGGCGGAATTTGCAAGGCTGAACCGTGAAGCGGAAGAAGGCGGTTATCACCTGAACCCGGATCCGGATTTCACGCTGGAACTGGTCAACGGCCTCCTGGTCAACACGGACCGTTACGGTTATCCCAGTTGTCCCTGCCGGCTCACGGGCGGCAGCCTCGAGGCGGACCGGGATATCATCTGCCCCTGCGACTACCGGGACCCGGATCTGGACGAATACGGGACTTGTTACTGCGGGCTTTACGTGTCCCGGGACGTCGTGGACGGGAAAAGAAAAATAAAAACGATTCCCGAACGGAGGCCGCCCGGAAAGCAGGCCGGTTTCCTTGAAAAAAAATCAGGGAACAATGTCATGAATGAAACCGACACCCGCCCCGTCCCGACTGCCGGCTCCCTGCCCTATCCCGTGTGGCGGTGCAATGTGTGCGGCTACCTGTGCGCCAGGGACCATCCGCCCGAGACCTGTCCCGTCTGCAAGGCAAAGAAAGACCGGTTCAGCCGGTTTCTGTAATACATCCAAGAACGGGGTGACTTTCATGACCTTCTTGATCGCCTGCCTGACGCTTCTGGCCGCTGTGAGCGCCGTCTTTGCCCAAAGCGCCCTGCCCGTGAATGAAATCCGCCTGCCGGAAGGATTCCGGATCGAAGTGTACGCGTCCAACCTGGCCAGCGTCCGGGCCATGTCCGTGGCGGAGGACGGCACGCTCTTCGCCGGTTCCAAATCGGGCCGCGTGTTTGCCATCGCGCCGGACCGGTCTGTCACCGAAGTCGCGAAAGGCCTCCGGATGCCCGTGAGCGCGTATTATCACGGCGGGGACCTTTACGTGCCCGAGATCTCGAAAATCTGGAAGTATCCTGACATCCTGAAAACCTACCGCTCCCGGCCCAAACCGGTCCTGGTAACGGACAAACTCCCGCCGGAGGAGTGGCACGGCTGGAAATTCATAGCCGTGGGCCCGGACGGAAAGCTCTACGCGCCCGTGGGCGGCCCCTGCAACCACTGCCTTTCCGAAGACCCGCGTTACGCGGCCATTCTCCGGATGGACACGGACGGAAAAAACATGGAGGTGTTCGCAAGCGGCGTCCGCAATACCGTGGGTTTTGACTGGCACCCCGTCACGAAGGAACTCTGGTTCACGGACAACGGCCGGGACTGGATGGGCGACAACGAACCGCCGGAGGAATTAAACCGCGCCCCGAAAGCGGGTCTGCATTTCGGTTTCCCGTTCGTTTACGGCCTCACCAACAGGGACCCGGTGTACACCGGCCTGGAGCCCGCGGTAACGGCATTCACCCCGCCCGAACTGGAAATGGCGGCGCACTTGGCGCCGCTGGGTATGCGCTTTTACACGAACGCGCAATTCCCCGCCCGTTACCGCGGCGGGATTTTCATGGCGCAGCACGGTTCCTGGAACCGCACCAAGCGCCACGGCTACCGCGTGGTGTTCATACCGATAAGCGGAAACAAACCTGTCCGTGAGGAAGTGTTCGCGGAAGGATGGCTGCGGGACAACGGCCTCTACTGGGGCCGGCCGGCCGACGTGTGCGCCGGTCCTGACGGCTCGCTCTTCGTGGCGGACGACTACGCGAACGCGATCTACCGGATCACCTACGGAAGATAAACCGGACGAACCGCCCGCGCTACTGGAACAGATTGGACAACATGAAATAGGCCGGGCGGAGCCTGTTCGTGTAATTTGAAATCAGCCCTTCCACGCCGATGATCCCGAACCACTCCTCGCGGTCCGTCTGGTCGTGCTCGTTCTTGTCCACACCCACGGGCGCGGGAACCTCATGGTCTTCCTTCCACCACTGGTCGGTCAGCTGGTGGACGCTCGCCCCGGCCACGTGCCGGTTGGCCGTAATCATGTCTTCCCAACGGTTGCTGATTTCAGCGGCCTGCCCGGGTTCGTTGGTTGCGTCTCCTCCGTTTACGTCATGCAGCGGGGCAACGGATTTTCCGAACTCGCTCACCACAAATGTTTTGCCGGGATAATTGGTCAGGATCTCCTCCAGCGCGCCCTGGTAGGGCGTACCGGTCACGCTACCGGGTGCGTGCGCGCTCACGAACGATGGCCAGTAGGAATACAGGTTATAGGAAATGACGTCCAGAAAAGAAAGCTTCAGCTGATAGGGAGACACCACCGGCCAGGTGTGATGCGTGACCGCATGGATCACGCCGTAATTTCCGGACTCGTATTTTTTAAAGTAATCCGCAATCTCGGCAAAAAAGCACTCCGTGGGCGTCGCGCCGGCAATGCTCACGAACTGTCCCGAATAGGACGTCACGCCCGGGTGCGCGCCGTCCGTAGCGGCGATGATCGCCGGATCCATTTCGTTGCCCAGAACGACGTAAAGAATATCCTGCGAATAATCCACGCCGCCAATGGAATGGTATCTGTTCACGAAATTCGTGATGAGTTTCTTCACGTGGGCCTTGAAATACGGGCTCTGGAAATCCCCGGAATGGCCCTGGTAGTCGTCCGCCTGGGCGGAAAACCACAAGCCCAGCACGATCTTCAGTCCCTGCGCGCGGGCGTTGGAGAAAAAGGCCGGTTGCAGGTTGGCCGGGTCCCCGGTCAAAAGGTACACAGCGTTCGCGTTGGCCTGTCTGATTTTGGACAGCGCATAGGCGTAATCGCCGGCAACGGGATAGTCCCCAGACTCGGGAGATTCCCCGGGCGCGAACGGCTCGAAACCGATGCATTTCAGCCGGAACTCCGAACCGTCCACGTAAAATCGTTCGTTGGAGATGACCAGATTCAACGGATGCGCCGCGAAATTGGTCACGACCGGGTCCGGGGGCCCGGGTTCCGGACCGGGGTCAATCGGGCAGGATGAGAGCAGGACGAGTACGGCGGCGGTCAGGACCATCGGAACGGTTTTCATGGGCGGCCTCTTTTCATTTCATGACAATATATCATGCCGTATTCCGGATATCAAAAAGGCCGGCCATCCGGGGCCGCCTTGCCAAAAAGCCGCGTCACCCTTATCATAACCGTGTTTGAATTGAACACCGGGAGAGCCCATATATGATGTCCCATGAACTCCGCGAATCGTTTCTGGAATTTTTCAAAAGCCGCGGCCACGCCGTGGTGCCCGGCGCGTCGCTCGTGCCCGACAACGACCCCACGCTCCTCTTCACCAACGCGGGCATGAACCAGTTCAAGGACGTCTTTCTGGGGACCGGACAGCGGCCCTACAAACGGGCGGCCGACACGCAGAAATGCATGCGCGTTTCCGGCAAGCACAACGACCTGGAGGACGTGGGCAAGGATTCCTACCACCACACACTTTTTGAAATGCTCGGGAACTGGTCCTTCGGTGACTACTATAAAAAGGAGGCCATTTCCTGGGCCTGGGAACTCCTCACCAAAGTCTGGAAACTTCCCCAGGACAAACTGTACGCCACCGTCCATCATACTGACGACGAGGCCGCTCAAATCTGGGCTTCCGAAACCGACATCGGCAAGGACCGCATCCTGAAGTTCGGGGACAAGGACAATTTCTGGGAAATGGGCGCCACGGGTCCCTGCGGCCCCTGTTCGGAAATCCACATAGACCGCGGAGAAAATGCCTGCGACAAAAAAAACGACAAGGCCCACCGGTGCGGCGTCAACGCCGGCTGCGCGCGTTATATTGAACTCTGGAACCTGGTGTTCATCCAGTACAACCGGGGCGAGGACGGATCCCTCTCCCCCCTGCCCAGCCGCCACGTGGACACGGGCATGGGTTTCGAGCGCATCCTGTCCGTGGTGCAGGGCAAACACTCCAACTACGACACCGACCTCTTCACTCCGATCATCGCCAGAATAGAGGAACTGTCGGGAAAGAATTACGCGACGAACGGCGTCCCGATGCGCGTGATCGCGGACCATATCCGGTCGCTGGCGTTCTCCATGGCGGACGGCGTCATGCCTTCCAACGAGGGCCGCGGCTACGTGATCCGCAAGATCCTGCGCCGCGCCATCCGGTACGGAAAGTACCTGGGTTTCGACGGGCCGTTCCTGAATAAAATCGTGGACACCGTTGTTTCCGTCATGGGCGGGGCGTTTCCCGAACTGACCGGGCGCCGGGACATGGTGAAAAACCTCATCCTCTCCGAGGAGGAATCGTTTTTCAAGACGCTCAACCGCGGCATTGAAAAACTGAACGCCCTCGTGGACGAGGCCAAGGCGAAAAAGACCATGGCGATTTCCGGCGATGACATGTTCATGCTTTATGACTCGCTGGGACTGCCCGTGGATTTCATCAAGTACACCGCCGAGGACGAAAAAATCGCCCTGGACGTGAAGCGCTTTGAGGAGCTCATGGAAGCCCAGAAGGAGCGCGCGCGGGCCAGCTGGAAGGGCGCGTCTTTCGACTACGCCCTGATCGCGGACAAGGTCAGGCCCACGGAATACACGGGCGAGGACACGTATGAGTCCGAGGAACCGGTCGCCCTACTTGTCAAAAACGGCGCAATCGCGAGCGACGCCAATCCGAACGACGACGTGATCGTGATCACGGCCCGGACGCCGTTCTATGCCGAGAAAGGCGGCCAGGCGGGGGATATCGGCGTCCTGGAAAAAGGGGAGGCGCGGCTGGCTGTCACGAACACCCGGGCCGTGGAGGATGTCACCCTTCATTACGGACGCGTGGTCAGCGGAACGTTTAAAACAGGAGACCGCGTCCTGATGCGCGTGGACCGTGAACGCAAAACCGCCACGGCGCGCAACCACACCGCCACGCACCTGATCCACAAGGCGCTGAAGGCCGTGGTGGGTCCGCACGCCGCCCAGGCCGGCTCGCTGGTGGGGCCGGACCGCCTCCGGTTTGATTTCACGCACTCTCACCCCCTGACCCGCGATCAGATTGAAAAAATCGAGAACGAGGCCAACCGCGCCGTGCTCGCCAACCTGCCCGTCAGGAAAACCCGCATGTCCAAGGACGAGGCGGTTAAAAGCGGCGCCGTGGCCATCTTCGAGGAAAAATACGGAGACGTGGTGCGCGTGGTGGAAGTCGAGGGGTTTTCAAAGGAACTCTGCGGCGGGACCCACGTGGACCGCAGCGGGGACATCGGGCTGATCAAGATCGTCACGGAGACATCCATCTCAGCCGGAACGAGGCGCCTGGAAGCCGTGACGGGCATGAATTCCCTGGAGGCCTTCCGGTCCTACTTCAACAGGGTCCGGGAGCTGGCCTCGCAGTTCGCGGTGGACGATGAAAAAGTTTCCGAACGGATCGCCCAGCTTCAGGACACCCTGAAAACCCGGGAACGCGAAATCGCGGACATGAAAAAATCCATGGCCCGCGGCGGCGCCGACGAGCTGATCAAAAACAGGAAAACGGTCAACGGGACCGACGTCGTCATAGCCCGGGTGGACATGGACGCTGACGGCATGAAATCCGCTGTGGACGCCATCCGGCAAAAATCGAAATCCAGCGTCATTTTCCTCCTCTCCGTCGCCGGCGGGGTTGTCACGATCGTGGCCGGCGTATCAGACGACCTGACCGCCAAAATCAAGGCGGGAAACCTGGCCAAAGAAACCGCGAAGATCGTGGGTGGTGGCGGCGGGGGAAGGCCTGATTTCGCCCAGGCGGGCGGCAAAGATCCCTCAAAAGCTGACGAGGCACTGAAAGTCGCTTTGGAAATGATCCAAAAAGCTTTGGGATAGTTTCAGGATCTAGGGTTTAGGGTTTAGAGTCTTGGGTCAATATTTATGGGTATTAAATACGGGAATTATTAGGATGGAACAGGACAAATCCCGGGTAAAATTGCATCATTTGAATGGACAACCGCATCATAAACATCACTCCATGACGATAATTCTTTAATTCATATCTAGAACCTGACCCCTGGATCCTGAATCCTAAATCCTGATTTCTACACTTCCCCCCCTTTTGGGCCGAAAAACACCTGATCCGCCATTAATTGCCACGAACCCGATCCGGGGTTAAAATCAGGCCGTCGAAAGAGGGATGCATGCCCGGAAAAAACGGCAAGCGCTTTACGATCGGTTTCCAGATCAACAGCCTGCAGGGCCGTTACGGCAGCCTGTGCTGGCCCGGCATTGCCGACCTGGCCCAGGAACGGGATTTCAACCTGGTCACCTTCCCCGGCGAAGCGTTCAATTCCCCCTACGGTTTCGAATACCAGTACAGCGTCATCTATGAATTCATCCGCGCCCACAATCTGGACGCCCTGGTCATCGCGTCCGGCACGCTTTACAACTACGTGGACAAGGCTGAAATCCGCCGGCATCACGCGCGTTACGCCGGGTTGCCCCTGGTCAGCATGGGCATCCAGGTGGAAGGAGTGCCCAGCGTCCTGGTGGACAACAAAACCGGCATGCGCGAAGCCGTGGGTCACCTGATCGAGGAGCACAACATCCGCCGGATCGCTTTCCTGCGGGGACCCGCCAACAACGAGGAAGCCGAAGCCCGCTTCCAGGCCTACCTGGAAACCCTGCAGGAACACAACATCAAACCGGACCCGTCCCTCATCCTCCAGGGGGATTTCTCGCCCTTCTCCGGGGTCCGCGCGGCGCAGGAGGTGATCCGCCGCAAATCCGCCTTCGACGCGGTCGTCAGCGCGAACGACGACATGGCCATCGGCCTCCTGGAAACGTTCTCCCGCGAAGGCGTCCACGTGCCCCGGGACATCAAGGTGGTGGGGTTCGACAACCTGGAGGAAGTCCAGTACAACGTCACGCCGCTCACCACGGTCAAGCAGCCGCTCTACAAGCAGGCGCGCAAGGCGGCGGAGATCGCTCTGGACATCCTGGAAAACAAACCCGTGCCGGAAACGGTGGTCCTCCCCACGCGTCTGGTCGTACGGTCCTCCTGCGGCTGTTTCTCGCGCTCCATCATCCTGCTGGAAAGCGACGCGCAGGTCTTCATCAACGCCGCGGACCAGAACAAGGAAACCAAGGAAAAGATCAAGAAGAAAATCATTTCGGAATACCCCGAACTGGACGAGGAAAGTTTCCAGCTCCAGGAACGGATCTCCGGGCTCGTCAGGGAGTTTTCCGCCCTGTTCAAGGACAACACCGTCACGGACGAAATCTTCCACGCTTTTTTAAGAAAGATGAACGAATCGCTCTACGCGGCCCTCAAAACCGGGGAGGACATCGGGCTCTGGCAGAACGTCCTCACGCTGGTCAGGAACTACATGCTCGTGTTCCTGGACAAGCAGAGCATCCCGTTCGCCGAGGAGCTGTTCCAGGAGGCCCGCATCATCGTGGGCGAAATGATGCAGCTCCAGCAGGCGGTGTTCCGCCTGAACCGGGGGCAGACCATCTCCACGCTCATCTCCGTCACGCAAAAACTCATCACCACGCTGTCCATTGACGAACTCATGACCATTATCGCGGAGGACGTTCCCAAACTGGGCATCCGGAGCTGTTTCATCGCGCTCTACGACCGCGAACACCCCCGCAAGCGTTCGGACCCGGACTGGCAGCTGCCCGAGTACGCGGAACTCTCCCTGGCGTATAACGAACGGGGCCGCGTGCGCCTGGACCCCAGTTTCGCCTCGTTCCCCACCCTCCAGATGCTGCCGGACGGCATGCTACCCGAGGACCGCCGGTTCACGTTCATCGTTCTCCCGCTCTTCTTCCGCGAAGACCAGCTGGGGTTCCTGATCATCGAAACCAGCCTGGGCGAGGGCATCGTGTTCGAAAACCTCCGGCTCCAGATCTCCAGCGCCATCAAGGGGTCGCTGCTGTTCCGGCTGCGCCAGAAGGCCGAGCAGGACCTGACGGACGCGAACAACAAGCTCCTGTTCACCAACGAAAAACTCAAGGACCTGGACCACGCCAAGACCAATTTCTTCGCGAACATATCCCACGAGCTCCGCACGCCGCTCACGCTCATCCTGGGACCGGTGGATTCCATCATCGCCGGCGAATACGGCGAATCGCTGTCCAACCGGGACGAGATCTTCCGGTCCATCCGGAACAACGGCACGCGCCTGTTGAAACTCATCAACAACCTCCTCGACTTTTCAAAAATCGAGGCGGGCAAAATGCAGCTCCGGCGCAAGCGCACCAATATTTCAGAACTCCTGTCTTTTTACACGTCCACCATCCAGTCCGCCGTGCAGAGCCGGGGCCTCAACATCATCTACGTGGACAATCCCGAGCCGGTGATCGCCTGGGTGGACCGGGACCTGCTGGAAAACACCGTCTTCAACCTGCTGTCCAATTCCCTGAAATTCACGCCCGTGGGCGGCACCATCACCATCCAGCTGGACCGCACCGCGGAAGATTTCACCATCTCCGTTTCCGACACCGGCGTGGGGATCCCGGAGGAAAAGCTCCAGAAGATCTTCGAGCGTTTTTCCCAATTGGACACCGCGCCGTCCCGCAAAGCCCAGGGCACCGGGATCGGGCTCGCCTTCACCAAGGAGATCGTGGAACTCCACGGCGGCGCCATCACGGTGGAAAGCCGGCAGGGCAAAGGCACCACATTCACCATGCGGTTCCCGGTCGGCGGCGACGCGCCGCCGCAGGCCGCGCGGGACGAATCCGACACCGCGGACGGCGTCCAGGAAGTCAAGGCCTACAACCTGGCCGATTTCTCGGGCAACGCGGCCGGCGTTTCGGGGGCGGAAGACCAGCCGGCGCCGACCGTGCCCGTTCTGCGCGACAAAATCCTGGTGGTGGACGACAACGTGGACATGCGCAACTTTCTGCGGTCCATCCTGAAAAACGAATACACCGTGATCTCCGCGGAAAACGGCAAGGAAGGCCTGGAAAAAGCCGTGGAATACCGGCCCGACCTGATCATATCCGACGTGATGATGCCGGAAATGGACGGATACGAACTGACCCGCCTCATCAAGACCATCGAGGACCTGAAGGGGATTCCCGTCATTCTCCTCACGGCCAAGGCCGACGTGTCCATGAAGATCGCGGGGCTGGAATACGGCGCGGACGACTACCTGGCCAAACCCTTCAATTCCAAGGAACTGCGCGCCCGCATCAGGAGCAGCCTGGAAATGAAAAAGGAGCGGGACGGCCTGATGAGCGACCGCAAGGAGCTCTCCATCCGGAGGGACCAGCTCGAGATCCTGGTTTCCGAACAGACCAAGGAGATCGAGGCCGAAAAAAACCACGCCATCATGCTCCAGAAAAAGGCGGAACAGCAGTTGGAGGATTTCCTCATGGTGCTGGCGTCCGCCATCGAATCCAAGGACCAGTACACGGGCGGCCACGTGGAACGCGTGGCCAATTACTCCCGGGACATTGCCCGCCGTCTCCGCATGCCCGAGGAACAGATCCGGGATATCTACCTGGGCGCCATCGTTCACGACGTGGGCAAGATCGGGGTCAAGGACGCTGTCCTGAACAAGCCCGACCGCCTGAACCCGCAGGAAATGGCCAACATGCAGCTGCACCCCGTCATCGGAAAAAAACTCCTCACCAAAATCCAGGACATCGACATCGCGGTCACCATTGCCTACAGCCACCAGGAACGCTGGGACGGCAAAGGCTACCCGCAGGGCCTGAAAGGCGAGGACATTCCCATGCCGGCGCGCATCGTGACCATAGCGGACTACTGGGACGCCATCATCACCGACCGGCCCTACCGCAAGGCCATGCACATCCGGAAAGCCCTCGAGCTGATGAAAAGCGAACGCGGCCGCGCGTTCGACCCCTACCTTTACGACATCTTCATGAACGAACAGGAAAAGATCTACCTGACCTACGTCAATCCCGAAAAACTCAGGGAAATGGACGAACCGTTGCCGGAATGACCGGTTTCCTGTTATAATGGCGGTCTTCACCGGAGGTTCCCCATGCCGTTCCCGGAACTGGTCCGTTCCTGCCGCAGCCGCCGGAAATTCCGCCAGGACATTTCCGTATCGAAACAAACCTTGCTCGAGCTGGTGGACAACGCCCGTCTGTCCCCGTCGGCAAAAAATCTGCAGCCCCTGAAATACCTCATCACCAACACGCCGGAGCGGAACGCACTCGTGTTCCCCCACCTTCGCTGGGCGGGCTACCTGCAGGAAGGCGGAATTTCCATACCCGAAGGAAGCCGGCCGGCCGCGTATATCGTGGTCCTGGGCGACACATCCGTCAGCCCTTCGTTCTCCTACGATCCCGGCGTGGCGGCGCAGACCATCATGCTGGGCGCGGCGGAAAAAGGGCTGGGCGGTTGCATCATCGCATCCATCATGGAAGCCGGACTGCGCGACGCGCTGAAAATCGGGGACCGGTTCGAGGTTCTTCTGGTGCTGGCGTTGGGCGTGCCGGACGAAACCGTGGTGATCGAGAACCGGTCCGGTCCAGACGCCGTGCGCTATTGGCGGGACCCGGACGGGACACATCACGTGCCCAAGAGACCTCTGGAAGAAATCATTTTGAACGACGGGGAATGACATGACGCCGACCGTGAAAATCCAAAAGCTCCGCGAGACCGCCGAAATCCCGGCCTACCAGACCGTCCACAGCGCGGGCGCGGATATTTACGCCTGCCTGGATTCCGAGATGGTCCTCAAACCAGCCGAAATCACGATGGTCCCCACCGGCTTTTCGATGGAAATTCCCGAAGGTTTCGAGGCGCAGGTACGCCCCCGGAGCGGGCTGGCCGCGAAAGGCGTCACCGTGGCGAACGCGCCCGGCACCATCGATTCCGATTACCGCGGCGAGGTCAAGGTGATCCTGGTGAACCTGGGGAAAACGGAGTTCACCATCCGCCACCACGACCGGATCGCGCAGATGATCGTGGCCCCCGTTTCCCGCGCGAAGTACGAGATCGCGGAAGAACTCTCGGAAACGAAAAGGGGCGCGGGCGGGTTCGGCAGCACGGGATTGAGCCGCCAGTAATCATATCTGAAGAAGAAATTGATCTAACCACAAAGACACCAAGACACAAAGGGGCACGAACGAAGGTAAGGAGTAGTGTAGTTATGACGCGAAGCGCCTTTACAACCGTTCCTTCGGAGCCTGCCCTGAGTCCCTCGACTGGTTCGACTTCGCTCACCACAGGTCCACACGGGACAGGCTCTGTCGAAGGGTGTCTTCGTGGTTCAATACATTCCTGGGGGCAAGGACTATGAAGCGTATTATTCTCTTATTTATCCTCATCTCTGTTTCATCCGGCGTATGGGCCCAGGATTATTACCCCAAAATGACAAATATCTCGTCGGAATTTTATGCCATTGCGTCCTCCGAATACGAAAAAAGGAAGGATAACTTCAAGGCTATAGCGGACAATGTCTTGGACGGGAATCCGGACACATATTGGATGAGTTCGCGCCCGATCAGGAACTATGAATACGAAAGCATAGTCCTTGTGATGAAAGACAAGGTGTTTGTGGAAGCCGTCAAAATGGATTTTTTGGGTCAGACTGTCTGGAACGGAACAACAAACGACCTGACGGTGAGGAATTTCAACATCACGGTCCGATCGGACGGAAAAGACAGGACGATTAAAAGCGGCTATAACGCCGAACAGTCGCCGGTTTATGCCGTGAATCTGTCCAACGTGGACCGCATCCAGATTCTGGTGGTGGGAGGCGGAAGCGACGGATACGCCCGAATCAGGGACATATCGGTGTACGGTATGATGACGGAAAAGAGCTCCAATACATACAAATACAAAATGAGCGCGAAGGAGGAGAAACTCCTGGCGCAGAGTTCAGTCCTCTACAGGGAAAGGCATCTGCCCGTCACGGAGGACGACGGGGCAGGGATGATCAGGATGTCCAAAGGGTATTACCAAAGCGCGATGGACAGGGTGATCGACGTGAACCGGGACGTGCTGAAAGAGAACCCGAAAAACCCGTATGCCCGGATGAATCTGGGTCAGGTCTATGCCGAACTGGGCAACAACGCGGATGATACGAAAGAACGCGACAGCTACATGGCAAAGTCCGAAAAGGAACTGCTTGCGGCGGACCGAAAGGATAACCCGGAGCTGAAAGGATTATACAAGTATCTGATGAGCTTTTACAGGGAAAAGCTGGATGAGAAGAACTATTCCGTTTATGAACAGAAACTGCTGGCGTTGACGACCGGGGAAGGGAACAAGGGAGAATATTACCGGACGCTGGCCAATTCGGACCCGTATGGGGACAAATACGGCGGGGACATTTATAAGTATGCCAGTGAAAGCGGAGACCTGAAGGGATTCGGAACGGTGCTGTGGCGTTATACGACACTCCTTGTGAGGCAGAAGAAATACGAAAAGGCCGTGGAAGTGGGTAACTTCACCATACAGGGATATCCCAATCTTGAGCGTGTTCAGGACGGGCAGGTTTATCAGTTTGTCGCCCTCGCGAACATGGCCCTCGGCAAATGGCAGGACGCCATCGAGGCGTGGAAGGGGTATTATAACCATAATCCGATTGAGACTGGGCCGCTATATATTGCTTACTGCTATTTAAAAATCAACGATATTGAACAAGCATATAATAACTATGCTTTATTCAAACTGTGGGAGGATAATTCGAAAATCTACGATAAGTGGAGCGTTAAAATTAAGGACGTTTATGATCCCTTATACAGGAAATATAGAACAAGAGATGGTAAAGGGATTTATATTCGAGGGGCAAATAAATATGGTGCAAATATGGAAGGCATAAACCAAATTAAAAAAATAATATCAGCAGAAATCAAAGATATAAACAGTTTTGCTTCTGAAGTATTAGAAAATGCTAAAAAAGGTATGGAGAAGTATAACATTAAATGATTATTCTCCGCGCGCTTAGCTCTCACTTCTTCTTCAGGGAAGAAACGCGGCTCTACTGAGAAGGACAGGGATGTCCTTCGATGAGGGGATATGAGCAGGATGCGAAATATCCCCGATTCTCACCCCAGGCGTTTCTGCCCGACGCTCTTACCCATGAGAGAGCGGCGCGAACGGGATTGAAAAGGGCGGAGCCCTTTTCGCCGGTCCGGCGAGGACACACCTGACCGGTCCGGTTATATGAGAATTGATTATTGGAAATGGAGAATGGAATGAACAGAGCGTTGAGCTTGATTATCCTGCTGGGTGTGGCTTTATTTGTCAACGACAATCTGTATTCCATAACAATAGGTCTGGATTCCGGTCACTCGATTAAAGAATTGTATAAGGGCGGCGGAGTGTTTGATGTTAATGTTAAGAAAGGCGATGATGTAATCCCAACCCCCTACTACTCCGTCGCTTCCCCTCGATGCGCCCGGAGGGCTTACTCGGGGCAAGGGCCGGCTTGGGGCGCGGGCGGGTTCAGCAGCACGGGATTGGGAGTCAGGAGTTAGGGATAGGATTTAGCGTTCAGCTTCCGTCTAATCCTGATCCAAAACCAAAAAGAACCTGATCCTTGCTCCTAGTCCCTAAATCCTAGACCCTGGACCCTAGATCCTGAATCCTAGATCCTGTGCTTTTTCCGCAATGCGGGCATTTCACGCTCTTCCCGTATCCGGTCTGATTCTTATTACGTTCCTTGTTCAGTTTCTCGATAAAACCCGATCCCAGGATTCCCGTGGGGAGCGCCACCAGCCCGATACCCAGGATGGCGATCAAGCCGGACAGGACGCGGCCCCAGCCCGTAACGGGATAGATGTCCCCGTACCCGATGGTGGTCAGGGTGGCAATGGCCCACCAGAAAGTCCCGATGATGTTGGGAAACTTGTCCGGCTGGACTTCGCTCTCCATGTAAAACATGAGCGTGGACGCGAACACCAGAAGTATGAAGGTCACGAACATCGTGACGATCAATTCCTCCTTTTTTTCGCGGACCACCTGGGTGATCAGTTTGAGGGATTTCGAGTAGCGCTGGATCTTCAAAAGACGCAGGAGCCGGGTAAGCCGCAGGATCCGCAAAAACCTCAGGTCCAGACGGACCACGAACGGAAGGTAAAACGGCAACACGGCCAAAAGGTCAATGAGCGCCATGGGCGTCAGCATGTATTTGAGCCGGGCTTTCAGGCCGCTTTTCAGGGCGGGGTATTTCAGGTCCGCCGTCCAGACCCTCAGGACATATTCCAGAGTGAAGACGATCACGGAAAAGAGTTCAAATCCGCGGAACACCGGGCCCCAGGCGTCGTGCAGGGATTTCACGGATTCCAGGACAATGGCCGTCACGTTCAGGACGATCAGGACCACCAGGAAGCCGTCAGCGATCCGGCCCGCCCTGTGCCCGGACTGCCCGCCTTCCAGAATATCGAAAACAACCCGTTTGAGCGCGCCGTAACGGTTCCGGGAACCCATGATCGCCTCCGCGGGGCGTCTTGAACCCGCATGGAATCCCTTATTTTACCAGCCGCATGGCCTTGCGGTCAACAGAAATGGCCCCAATTGCTATTTTCGACGCCCCTGATTATAATTTACGGTGACTTTTTTCACGGGAGCTCTTCATGAACAATGACTATCAGAAACGGATGATGCTGGTTTTCGTGCTGGCTCTGGGCGTCATGATCGCCTCCTTCTATTTCATGCCGAAATCCAAGCCTCCGGCTGTGTCGCAGGCGCCGCAGGCCACGCAGGCCGCTTCAGCGCCTTCCCAGCCGGCCGCCCCGGCCCCGCTGGACGAACAGAGCTCCCGGATCAAAAAAGAAGTCGCCTACGGTTTCTCCGGACCCGTCAGGGAAGTGTCCCTCTCCAACGAGACGGGGGAAACGGTCCTGACCGTGGATACCTACGGCGGCCGGGTCAGCCGGATCGCCATCAACGGCCGGTGGAACCGCAAGAAAGACCCGATCGTTCTCACCTCTCCCGGTCTGACCTACCGCACGGGAGACCTAGCGTTCGGCCCCCTGGAAACCCTCTCCCTTGTCACCAACCGGCCCGTGTACCGCGTCCGGGAATCCGCTCCGGGAAAGCTGGTCCTTTCCGCCCGCGCGAACTACAGGGGCCTTCCGGTGGATATCACCAAAACCTACACGGTCTTGCCCGACTACCGCACGGTTCTTGACATCACTCTCGCCAACGCGTCCGGTTCCATGGTCAAGCTGGATTTCGGCGGGAAATCCCTGTCCGTAGCGGCGTCCTTCGAGTTTTTTACCAAAGAACAGGCCAACAACTCCAATCCGCTCACCGAAAGTTATTATGACGGACACAAGGTGTCCAAGGCGCTGGCCGGCGGTCTTTTCAAGGGCCGCGACCGCGTGACGACCGTGACCAATCCCCGCTGGCTCACCGCCGGGGACAACTACTTCATCGCCGCCATGAAACCCGCGTTCGACAGCGGCGGAAAATACCTCCTGATCCGGGAGGAAAAGGCCTACAGCGAAGTGGCGTTCGGCCTGGAATTCCCGCCGGTCTTTCTGGACCCGGGCGAGTCCAAAACATTCCGCGTGGACTATTATACCGGCCCGCGAAAAGAAGCCCTTCTCAAAAAGACCGACCCCACACTCGGCAAGCTTTTTGACTGGTGGGTGGTATTTAACTGGCTGATGAAACCCATAGAATGGGGCACGTCCTGGCTCATGACCGCGCTCGGCGGCTTCATCCCGAACGGCGGGCTCGTGATCATTCTTCTCGCGGTCGTCATCAAGCTCATCCTGTCCCCGCTCTCCATCAAATCCGCGGTTTCCATCAAACGGTCCAACATCCTCCAGCCCAAGATCAAAATGCTCCAGGAAAAATACAAGGACGACCCCAAGGAACTGAACCAGCGGATCGCGGAACTCTACAAGAAGGAAAAAGTGAACCCGCTGGGCGGCTGTCTGCCCCTCCTGCTGCAGATCCCGGTGTTCTTCGCGCTCTACAAGGTGCTCTCCACCTCCGTGGAACTGAAAGGCGCTTCGTTCCTCTGGATCCGGGACCTGACCCAGCCGGACACGCTGTTCCGCATGAGCATCCCGTTTCTGCCCAACGCGTTCAACCTG